>JAZLEF010000111.1:0-9465 GCA_045615125.1 Bacteroidales bacterium | reverse complement strand
TATTATTGAATCCTGGGTGTAGCCCATCACCTTGCCGCGTGCTATGCGAATCTGTTCTTCCACGATATCGATGCCCGTCCTTTGTTCTGTGACTGGATGTTCCACCTGGATGCGGGTGTTCATCTCGAGGAAGTAGAAGTTATGGTTCTCATCGAGGATAAACTCCACGGTGCCGGCGTTTTTGTAGTTCATCGACTTGCAAATTGCGACGGCAGTCTCGCATATTGCGTTACGTCTTTCTTCTGTCAATGTTGGAGATGGAGACTCTTCTATCACTTTCTGATAACGGCGTTGCACTGAGCATTCACGTTCGTAGAGATGGATGACATTACCATGATGGTCGGCGAGCACCTGCACCTCGATATGACGAGGATTTCTGATATATTGTTCTATGAAGACCTGTCCGTTGCCGAAATATTTCTCAGCTTCGCGTGAAGCCTGTTCGAGGGAAAGATGTAATTGAGATGCGTCTTCCACTATATGCATTCCCTTGCCGCCGCCGCCTGCGGATGCTTTTATGAGGACGGGATACGGAAGGGCGGCGGCCTGCGCCTCTATTTCTTCAAGGCTACCCACCATGCCCCAAACGACAGGGATGTTATTCTCTATCGCAAACTGACGCGCTCTTATCTTGTCGCCCATCAGTCGCATCGACTCGGCATCAGGTCCGATAAATATCAGGTTATTAGCCTTACATGCTTCTGCAAACTCGGCGTTCTCCGACAAAAATCCGTAACCAGGATGTATAGCGTCGGCACCAGCATCTAAAGCTGAATCTATGATTTTCTGTATATTGAGATAAGTATCTTTGAGGCTTCCACCACCAAGAGGTCGTGCCTCATCAGCAAGGCGACAATGCAGAGAATCAGCGTCGTTGTCAGCATAAACAGCAACAGAAGCAATGCTCAGCTTCCGTAATGTGCCGATGATACGAACCGCAATCTCACCTCTGTTCGCCACTAATATTTTATGTATTTTCTTCGAAGGCATAATATGGTTACAAAGGTAATAAAAAACTTTAAACTTTGAACCAAGAACATTAAAAAAACTAAAGCTATTGAACTTTGGATGTTGGCAGTTGAACTTTGAACTGACAACAGCTCATTGATTCAAAGTTCAACAGCCCAAAAACTTCTTCATCCTCTCTTGCGCATCGTCACTCATTCTTTCTTGCGCTATGAGCATGGCTGTCGCGTCGAAGATGCTGTCGTACGGATTGTTTCTTCCGCTTATGTTTCTGATGAGATGCTTGCAGTCTCTTATAGCATCTGGCGATGCTTTCAAGAAGTCGTCTATATAAGCATCGAGTCTTTGATTCATTTCGTCTATAGTTCCGACATGGTTGACGAGCCTGTAATTCATCGCTTCTTGTGCTGTGAACTTCCTTCCCGAAAGCATCAGCTCTCTCGCTGGCATCTCACCGCATCTCGCCATAACGAAAGGCGATATTGTTGCAGGAGTAAGTCCCAACTTCACCTCGCTGAAAGCGAAGACAGTATCATTTTCAGCAAGAACGATGTCGGAAGCTGCTGTGATACCGTTGCCGCCTCCTATCACCGCTCCATGTACCAAAGTGATGACAGGTTTGTTGCAGAAATATATCTTCTGGAATAATTTAGATAATTTTTTCGCGTCTTCTAGATTCTGGTTATAACCGAAAGAAGCTATGTCTTTCATATAGTTGAGGTCGGCTCCTGCACAGAACGACTTACCATTGCCGCATATCTCAATCACGCGTATGTCGTCGCGAGCATCAAGCCAGTCTATTGCCTCTGTGAGCTCTTTAATCATAAGAGCATTCATGGCATTACGCACCTCTGGACGATTCAAGGCGATGCGAGCCACATTCTTTTCTATTCCTATCTGTAATGTTGTGAAGTCCATTTCTTTCAATTCATAATTCATAATTCACAATGCATAATCACCTACAATTATGAATTATGCATTATGAATTATGCATTGTTTTTTACATTCTGAAAACACCAAACTGTAATGGTGGGAATGGCTGGTTCAAGGATGCTGCTATTCCCATAGCTAATATCTTACGTGTGTCGACAGGGTCTATAATGCCATCGTCCCAGAGACGTGCGGTGCTATAGAAAGCCGAGCCTTCGTAATCGTACTTAGCTAATATATCGGATTTTATCTTGTTAAGTTCTTCTTTTGAAATCTCTTGTCCTTTAATCTTATATTGTTCTGCCTTCACCGTTGACAATACGCCTGCAGCTTGTTCGCCGCCCATGACGGAAATCTTAGCGTTAGGCCACATGAATAACAGTCTAGGACTATAGGCGCGTCCTGCCATGCCGTAGTTACCTGCTCCGAACGAGCCGCCGAAGATGACGGTAAATTTAGGCACGTTGGCGTTGCTGACAGCATGTACCATCTTAGCTCCGTCTTTAGCGATGCCTCCTCGTTCATATTGTTTTCCTACCATAAAACCTGTGACATTCTGTAAAAACACAAGCGGTATGTTACGTTGACAGCATAACTCTATGAAGTGAGTGGCTTTGAGAGCCGACTCTGAAAAGAGCACTCCGTAGTTGGCTATGATACCTACAGGGAATCCCATGATATGGGCGAAGCCGCATACTATCGTCGGAGCATAACGAGCCTTGAATTCTTGGAAGCGGCTACCATCGACGATACGCGCTATCACCTCTCTTGGATCGACGAGCTGACGAAGGTCGACAGGCGCGATGCCATAAAGTTCTTCTGGGTCATATAATGGAGCTTCGATAGGCAATATATCGAGGCGTTGTTTGTTTCTTTTTTCTAATGTCTTGAAAATGCTGCGACATATCTGCATGGCGTGGCTGTCGTTCTCAGCGAGGTGGTCGGCAACGCCTGATACCGATGTATGCATATCTGCGCCGCCAAGTTCTTCTGCTGTCACGATCTCACCTGTCGCAGCCTTGACTAAAGGAGGTCCGCCGAGGTAGATGGTTCCTTGGTTTCTGACTATGATGGTCTCATCACTCATGGCTGGCACGTAGGCACCGCCTGCTGTACACATTCCCATCACTATGGCTATCTGCGGTATTCCCATCGCCGACATACGAGCCTGGTTGTAGAAGAATCTGCCGAAGTGGTCTCTATCAGGGAAGACAGTATCTTGTTCTGGGAGGAATGCACCGCCGCTGTCAACCATATAGACACAAGGCAGTTTGTTCTCCATGGCAATCTCTTGAGCGCGAAGATGCTTCTTCACCGTATATTGCATATAGGTTCCACCTTTAACAGTGGCGTCGTTGGCAACGATGATTGCCTCTCTACCTTGTATGGTACCTATACCTGTTATAATACCCGCTGATGGGAAGTCATTGTTATATGTGTCGTATGCAGCCATCGGCGACAGCTCCAAGAAAGGAGTGTTCTTGTCGATGAGCAAGTCAATACGTTCACGAGCTAGCAACTTGTTACGTTTCTCATGTTTCTCAATGGCAGAAGCACCGCCACCTTGCATACTGAGAGACATACCGTCACGATAGCGCGACATAAGCTCCATGTACGCATTCTTATTATCTTGAAATTCCTTACTATTAGGATTTATCTGTGACTTTAACGTTTGCAAAATATAAAGTTTTTATAATTCACGCAAAGATAAGAAAAAAAGACTACAAGACAACAGACAACATACAACAGATTTTTTTTGTAGAGACGTTTCAATGATTCCTATTAATTTAACAAACATTTAAGTGTCTAATGAGTTAGGAGTTATTATTTTCCGCTGAATGCTGACAGATTATTTTATCTTCTTCTCTATTACTTGAAGGATTTCTTTAGTGTCGCTATTTGAAACGTAAGCTATGATATAGCATTGGTCTGCGTTGTAAGCAGTGTCTAAGGTTGTTGTGTATGATTTTGTAATTACATCTCCAGGAGCTATAGCTGTGTTGTTGATGATTTCTCCCCATGCGCCATTCATTGTAGTACGGAAAACATGACGGTGTACATAATCGTCAACATTTCCTTCTTGAGTTAATTGTTTACCAATAATGTTATCTTCCTTGATACAGACAGTGAGGCTGTAAGTGTCAGGCAATTCAGCTACAAACTCTGAAATAATATCAACTTTTAAGTTGCGTGTTGCTTCATTATATTCAATAGCAGGTGTTATTTCGAGAGCAGCTTCTTCTTGAAGAGTTTCTGCTACAGCGTCAGCCCACATTGGAGTATCATAAGCATAACCACCGTTGATCATTTTACGGTTGATAGTACCAGTAGGGTTTTGTTGGAAATTGAAGAAGCTCCACCAAGCATCGCCTTCTGTTGTTGTAAGGTTGAAAGGAGGGTAGAATGCTAAACTTCCAGCATGAACGCCGAGAACGATAACTTTGTGGTGATATTGTTCTTGAAGTTGAAGAGCGAACTCACCAGCAGCAGGACAGTTGTTACATCTAACGCCAGTGTAGTCTTCCAAAAGAACATATTTTTGCAGATATACTTCTGGATAATCTTCTGGATTTACTGGTTCATTTGGAACAGGGCCATTCCAACCATTTACGAAAATATCTCCTTTTTGAAATACATCATCTTTCTTGCATCCAGCAAAGATGAGTGTTATAATACTTAATATCAATATTGTCTTTTTCATAGCTTATTTATTCCAATTTAATCCTATTCCTATTTTAACTTCCATGTATTCAAAGTCTGTTGTCACAACATCTGCACTTATAACACAGTCTTTTACGTTAAACATCAGACCTGCTGTCAAGTCTATCCCTTTATATGTATTGTTTGCGTATTCATACCAAGTGTCGTTAAGCTCCCAGCATTTCACTCTCGCACCATAACCTGCACCTGCTTTCATATATACAGGTCCAAAGAGTCTACATACCAAACCACCAGTAATCGAAAGACGTGCATTAGAACTTCTTCCAGAAACGACAGCTTCGTCTATATATAGCAAATCGCTCCAATCATTAGCACTGAGTCGTGTTCCCAAATTAGTCATCGCACTCACGAACCAACCTAATTTTTTTACTTGTCCGTATGTCAATCCGAATGACATCTGTGGTGCCAAGGAATATGCAGCGTTTAACGTAAGGAAATTTGTTTTCGGCAGGCTTTCAGCTTTCTTTTCAGGCTTAACTTTCTCTACCGGCTTCTTCTCAGGTTTCTCTTTCTTTTGTGGTTTCTCTTCCTCTACAGCAGCTACTTTATCGTCCTCAACAGCACTTGCTTTATAATAAACACTTAACAATGTTTCATTAAATTTTAATTTCTCACCTTCTTCAATGATAAAAATTTTCGTCACAGGATTATATTCCTGTTTTTCCAACTTCATCTCATGCTTACCCATTGGCAAGTCGGTTATGATGTTTGGTGTTTTTCCGTAATGTTTTCCGTCGATATAAATATCGGCTCCCGAAGGGTCTGTATCTACCGAAATATAAGTATTACTTATAACATTATTGTTTATATATTCCACCACCATCTCGTAGCCGCAGAAGTCGCAGAGGTTTTCTGGAAACCAGAATTCTGTCTTGCCATAGTCGGGGTGTTTTATCTCAACGAATGTGGCTGCCTGAGCCGAGATATAAAGATATGTCTCTGCTTCCATCTGCACCACATCGAAGTATGTCTCCAAATTACCGTGGAAAAGAAGACGTGCTCTTTCATCTGCCTTCATTCCTTCTGTAGATATTTTTATCAGAGCCATAGGCTTCCAGTTAATATCTCTATGGTCTTCCTTATCTAACATTAAAAAGCCTTCAATCTTATGGAAAGAACCTTCCTTAACATTGATTTGCGCAAATGTATTTATTGATATTAATACAAATAATACAAGTAATATTTTCTTCATTTTTAAAATTATTATTGTAAAAGGCAAAGATAAGAAAAATGGCTAATGGTAAAAGACCAAAAGCTAAAGATTTTTTAATTCATATTTTTGGAACAATAACGAGTTGAAAATTATTTTCAGCATCTTAGCTCCTTAGCTTCTCAAATCCCATATATGTGTTCTATCAGTATTTTACATCCTAATATTATAAGTATGACGCCTCCTACTATCTCTGCTATCTTGCTGTATCGTGAACCGAATATGTTTCCTATCTTGACTCCTACAAATGAGAAAAGGAATGTTGTGACTCCTATCACCAATACCGATTTCCAGATATTGACCGACAAGAACGCGAACGACACTCCTACTGCCAAGGCATCGATGCTTGTTGCTATAGCCATCATGAGCATAGTCTTGAATCCAGTACATCCACAGCTCTCGTTGCAGTCATCATCCTCGTCGTCCGACAGAGCTTCTCTAATCATATTGACACCTATGATGAGTAACAAACCGAAGGCAATCCAATGGTCGAAGGCTTTGATGAGATGTTCAAACTGCGCTCCGAGGAAATATCCTATTATAGGCATCAGGGCTTGGAAGCCACCAAACCATAAACCGCATAAGAGGGCTGTCTTAAAAGAAAATTTCTTTGTTGCTAAGCCTTTACATATAGAAACAGAAAATGCGTCCATTGAAAGAGCGACGCTGATACCGAGTAATGTAATAATATCCATTTTTTGAGAGTCTGAAATGTTGAGATACTGAGATCAATCATCTCAGTATCTCAATAAAGTCGGGATGACAAGATTCGAACTTGCGGCCTCTTCGTCCCGAACGAAGCGCGCTACCGGACTGCGCTACATCCCGATTTTTTAGGATCTAAGGAACTGAGGATCTAAGGAACTAAAACAAGATATCCTCAAATCCTCAAATCCTCAGATCCTCAAATCCTAATTAAAGTTTATCATTTGATCCAAGCACGTTGACTATTTTATGCATGTAAAGTTGTTTCATGCTTTCGCGTGCTGGGCCTAAATATTTACGTGGGTCAAATTCGCCTGGTTTTTCAGCTAATGTCTTACGTACTGCTGCTGTCATAGCGAGACGGCTGTCAGAGTCGATGTTGATTTTACATACTGCTGATTTTGATGCCTTGCGAAGTTGTTCTTCTGGGATACCAACTGCTGCTACCAACTTACCGCCGTATTTGTTGATTGTATCGACGTCGTCTTGTGGCACTGATGATGAGCCATGGAGAACGATAGGGAAACCTGGAAGTTGTTCTTCTATAGCTGCCAAAACGTCGAATGCCAATGGAGGAGGAAGAAGTCTGCCTGTCTCAGGGTCTACTGTGCATTGTTCTGGAGTGAATTTATATGCACCGTGTGATGTGCCTATTGAGATAGCCAATGAGTCGCAGCCTGTCTTTGTAACGAAGTCAACAACTTCTTCTGGTTTTGTATAGTGGCTTTCTGCTGCGCTAACTTCGTCTTCAACGCCAGCCAACACGCCGAGTTCGCCTTCTACTGTGACATCGAATTGATGTGCATACTCAACGACTTTCTTTGTCAAAGCTACGTTTTCTTCGTATGGGAGATGTGAGCCGTCAATCATGACTGAAGAGAATCCCATATCGATACATGATTTACATGTCTCGAAGCTGTCGCCGTGGTCTAAGTGGAGAACTATCTCAGGATGTTCGCAACCTAATTCTTTTGCATAACCAACTGCGCCTTCTGCCATATAACGGAGTAATGTTTGGTTGGCATAGTCACGAGCTCCTTTAGATACTTGTAAGATAACTGGTGATTTTGTTTCAACAGAAGCCATGACGATAGCTTGCAGTTGTTCCATATTGTTAAAGTTAAAAGCAGGGATAGCATATCCGCCTTTTACAGCTTTCTTGAACATCTCACGGGTGTTAACAAGTCCTAAGGTTTTGTAACTTATCATAATGTCTTATTTTTATTGATTCTTTATTTTATTTTGCAAATTTAAACAATTTTTCTATCGTTCTTTACTACGTTTAGCAGAAATCATTTCCAACATATTATGTGTCTTCTTTGATTCCACTGATTCGTCATTCTTAGCCGAGATAAGCAGCAGCTTATCTCCTTTCTTAAGCAACAGCTTACCGTTTGGAACAATATATTTCTGATTACGTTCCACTATCATCACCAAGGTTCCTTCATTCAAAGGATAGTCTCTCAGATATGCGTCTTTCTTTACAACCTCCTGTTGTAATATTGTGTTCAACTCATCTGGTATATCGACGCCGAAGTTCTCTGGTCCGTCGTCTTTTTTCATACTTAATTTCAACATATTTGCCACTTTGGTGATTGTCGTGCCTTGTATCAAGAGTGACGCCAGCGTGATAAAGAACACCACATTGAATATTAAGGAGGAGCCTTTTACGCCTTCAACAACAGGATAGGTGGCGAATATGATTGGCGCAGCACCTCTCAAACCAACCCATGAGATAAACGTCTTGGCTCTTCTTCCCACTTTCTTAAATGGAATAAGACAGAGGAAGACTGACAAAGGACGTCCTACAAAGATAACGAATACTGCTATTATCAAGGCTGGCACCGCAATTTTAAACATCTCATTAGGATTAACAAGCAAACCTAAAACCAAGAACATCACTATCTGGACAAGCCATGTAATACCATCTAAGAATGAGTTGATGCTTCTGTTTTCTGCCAGCTTGGAATTTCCCATCACTATACCTGCCACATAAACGGCGAGGTATCCATTGCCTTTAAACAAACTGGTAAAAGAGAAGATGAAGAAAATAAAACTGAGCATCAAGATTGGATACAAGGACTTGTTTGGCAGATTTATCTTATTTATAATCCATACACTCAATTTTCCCAAGCCGAAGCCAAAGATAAGACCGAAACCGAATTGTAATATAAAATTGGCTATTATGCTCCATACATGAATATCGGAGCCACCGCCTCCTTGTATCACCTGTATCATCACGATGGTTAACATATATGCCATCGGGTCGTTACTACCGCTTTCAAATTCAAGGAGAGGCTGCAAGTTGTTACGCAATCCCATTTTCTGAGAACGCAGCACATTGAAAACCGAAGCCGAATCAGTTGATGACATCGTTGCCGCAAGCAGCAAGGCTAATGTAAGTGGTATCTGTATCACATGAGAGAATGCATGAGAGACACCCCATATAAAGAAACCCGTGAACAATGTAGTCAGCAAGACTCCCAGTGTCGACAACACCACACCTGCTCCTAGTATCGGTTTTATATCGGAAAACTTTGTATCCATACCGCCAGTAAACAGGATGATGGTGAGTGCCACCATACCTATAATCTGAGCATATTTGTAATTGTCGAACCTAATTCCCAAACCATCAACACCGAGCAGCATACCAAGAAGAAGGAAGACCAACAAAACTGGTACACCGAATCTATATCCGGTTTTACTTAACAATATACTTACAAACCAAACCAAGGCTCCGAATAAAAGTACATTTTCAGGTGTAAAAATCATAAGTCTTTGAGGATTATAATTAATAATAAGGTTTCTGCAAAGATAATATTTTTTTAACAAAAAAGGCTACCCGAAGGCAGCCTTTTTTTGAGCTCTAGAATTCTAGAGTTTTATTTTACAACAGTGATGCGTTCTACTGCTACGCCTGTTTCTGTTGTGAT
>JAZLEF010000110.1:0-24105 GCA_045615125.1 Bacteroidales bacterium | reverse complement strand
ATCAGTGTTGTTAGGAACATTGTCGCTTACCTTGAAAGAGAAGGCGTCTTCGATAGTGACATTAGACGCAGCGTTAATGTTTCCGATGTTAGCTGTGGCATTTGTTATTTCAATATATTCAGGTTTGTCTGTTGATAATGTTGCTGTTACGTTATCGGCATTGATTGTTCCGATGTTGGCGAATGTCATATCCATTGTCAATGACTCATTATAATCTATCTGAGCGTTAGCGTCGTTGAGAGCGAACTCATTGTAAACTACATAAGCTGAGTTGTTAGGAAGAGCTGTCACATCTAATGTCACTGGATAAGCGTTAAGGCCAAGTACATAAAGTTTTATCTCACCTGCTACGCTTAATCCGCCTTCGAATTTGATTTCGGCCATACCGTTTTCGTCTGTCACTGCGAATCCTATCACTTCATTATCGAACACCAAGCTGCAACGGAATCCCTTTTGAGCCTTGCCGTTGAGGTCTTTCACTACTACTTCCATTGACTGAGCACCTATCAATATTTGTTCATCATATTGGATGTCGGCTTGATAAGGCTCGTCAAGCCAAGGTCTTATAGCGACGTCGCCCAAGACATTCAAGTCGTAGAAGTTCCATCTGAGAGCACCTTCTTCCCATTGTCCAGGTGCGTTGACGAAAGGAGCTGTCTGGCACTTGGCGTCGGAGAATTGCATTCCGAGGAATGGTATTCTATCGTTATATTGAGCGTCGGTCATTTCTCTATGAAGGTGAGCAGCTGGACCCTCTGTCTGGCCCTCGTTGAACCAGCCATAACGAGAGTTACCGATGGCTGCGACAGCGAAGTTCTGGATATTTACCATTCTCTCCATGATACAGTCGGCTTCGAAAGAACCACATACACAACCATGAGAATGGAAGAATGTGTAGTTGTGGTCAACGCCGTTAGCACCGTTAAAGTTAGCATCGGTGATGTCGCTGTTATACCACTCAGCCACTGTGTTAGTGTTGGCGTGGCCCACATGCTGCACATATTGCACACCGCCATTGATTGTATTTCTTAACTTGCTAGGACTCCAGTTGTTGTCTTCCGCATAATGACGTATGAAGTTGTAGTCTTCTGGAATACCTATTGTTGTATAACCGTTATCATCGCGTTCACCGATGAGCAGTTCAAGATAATCGCTGCCGTAAGTCACTGGATTATCATATAACCATTCGCCACCCATAGCTACTTTTCTAAACTCGCCGAGCACTGGCTCACGTTGGTATTTCAAAGTCTTGTTGATGATATTAGCCTGTTTGGTTGCGTTGTCGAACGACATACGAGCGATACCTATCTCAGGAAGCAAATCGTCTTCGTCTATCTCGCCCCATTTGCCGTCGTTGTCATCATTCCATGTGCCGTCGAGCGCACTGAAATAAAGGTCAGCAGGGATATTGCTATCAGTATAAACGCTGCTGCTTTGTACAGTAGCATATAATCCACGGTAAGGCACTATTTGAACGTCACCGCCCATCAACACCATAATGATACCGTTGTCAGTATATTCCTTGATGATGTAGTTACGAATCTTCTCTTGGTAATCCGAACCTTCCATAGAAGAATATATCTCATCAACAGTGACGAGTCTATTACGCACGCCTATGCTTTCATAATATTCCATATATTCTTCAAAGCCTACCTCATAACCTTCACCAGTGATGATCAACAAATCGTATGCGCTTATGTCTCTGCCTCTTGTCTTGTATGTATCAATCATTTCTGGATTGTCGGCCAACGACATCACCTTGCTATTGACATAAGATGTATTCCATAACATCGCGGTGTTATCACTCTTAGCAGAAGCCAACTTAACCTTGACAGTAGCAGTCTTGGCATACAACACCTTACCTGATGATGGTTCATATTGAACAGGAGTGAAAGATGTAAAAGCAAAAGCGTGACCATTGAGATAATGTGTTGTCAACACGCCATGATTTTCTTTTGGATATATACTTCTTGATGAATATACATCTTCGTTTTTCACAAACGTCTTACGTTCTGGTTGCGAGTAAGGACGTGCTGCCTGATATGGATAAAGCTGTCTATCCATTTTTATCTCTTCAAAATCTGAAAGTATGACTTCAACAGATTCCGCTTCCGATCCATTAGGAAGCAACAGACTCACTGCCTTATATGGCAAAGAAGGATTACCCTCTAATGCAGTCTGCATACAACCTTCAAATTGCAGCTGATTATATCCTTGTATTTCATTAACAACAGGATTTTCAAAATGATAAGTATGTTCAACTATCTGAGCTGACACTAATAAACTTATCATTGACAAGAAAAATAATAGACTAATTTTTTTCATATTATAATAAATTTTAATGACAAATTTAATTACGCCAAAGATATGATTTTATTTATTATATATGAGATATTTTATAAAAAAAAACTGACAGCATTTCAGCTATCAGCCTTTAGTCTTTAGTCTTTTGTCTTTTGTCTTTAGTCTTTAATCATCACTTCTCCCAATGGAATGGTTGGATTTCTGAGTCAGAATCTTTCCATGATGGTTTTCGTAAAGCGTATATGATAAAAGGTACAGCCACGAAGATGATACATCCGCCGAACATCACACCATACCATACGGCATTGCTACCAGTGCTGATTTGTCCTGGAGGGATGAAGCTCAAGACGAAAGCCAACAAAGAACCGAGGAATCCAACTCCAGCGATAATCCACATCAAGAAGTTGCCACTCTTGCCAATACGGAAGTCACGAGGAGCGTCTTTCATGCTATAACGTAAATAGATAGCAGCAGCGAACATAAGGAGATACATTATGAGATATAACAATACTGTCATCTGCGACAAGATTTGGTAGAAGCTCTGTACCGAAGGCATTACAACGAAGAGCAGACTTAATATTGTAACGATACAACCTTGTATTATCAAGATGTTACTTTGAACGCCGAGTTTGTTTGTCTTTTGGAAGAAAGGAGGAAGATAGCCAGCCTTACCCACGACGAGCAGACCTTTTGAAGGACCAGACACCCATGTCAACACGCCAGCGAGAACACCGAAAGCGAGAGCGATGGCAAAGACAGGCGACAACCATGAGAGATGGAAATATTTAAGATAATTGTCGAAACCTATCAAGAGACTTTGTGTCAAGTTGATATTATCTTGAGGGATGATAAAACCGAGTGAGTAGGTACCGAGCACGAAGATAATCACGGTGATGAATGCGCCCACGAACACAGCCTTAGGATAGCTCTTGGCAGGATTATCCATTTCCTTGACGTGGACACCTGTCATCTCCATACCAGCATAGAAGAGGAAGATACTAGAAGCGAGGACGAGGTTATCCAACTTAGCGAGGTCGGGCCAGAAACTGCCGCCGAGGTCCATCTGTATCTTACCGTCTGATACCCAATAGATGATACCAAATACGATGAGGAGAGCAGCAGGTATGATAGTACCGATGAGACCGCCTATCTTAGAGACCTTACCTACCCAGCCGAGACCTTTCAAGGAGATGAAGGTGGCGAGCCAATAGATGACGAGCACCACGATGAGGGTGTAGATTTTATTGTCAGCCAATCCCATGTCGTGAGTAGGGTTCATGCCTATGAAGGCGAGAGACACCGCGCCGAAGGTGAGCACAGTAGGATACCATATTGTATTTTGGAACCATTGCAGCCAGATGGCGAGGAAACCCAGACGCTTACCGAATGCCTCACCCACCCATCGGAAGACACCGCCTTCCTTGTTGGCAAACATAGAAGCCAGCTCAGCCGCAACCAAAGAAGTCGGGATGAGAAACACAAGAGCTGCAAAAAGATAATAAAACGCCGAACTCAGACCATATTCGGCTTCGGCCGGAAGACCACGCAAGGATACAACCGCCGTAACATTCATGATTGCTATAGTGAAAACACTTAGCTTAGCAACATTTTTTGTTTTGTTTGAATCCATAGTTTTTAAATTTTTCCTCATAACAACGACAAAGGAAAAATGTTTGAAAACCATAAAACTTATAGATATATTTTCGTATATTTGCAAACGAGAAAAAATTTGTAATCATTACAATAAAACTGAATATGAGTACTATAAAGGTGCTGGATAAAGAGTTCGAACTTTATATAAAACAAGAAGAGATAGAGGCTGTCATAAAAGACATCGCCAGCCGAATCAACGAGGAATACAAAGACAAAAGTCCTTTGTTTCTCGTCATGCTCAACGGTGCCTTTATGTTTGCTTCTCAATTGTTCAAAGAACTCAGCATCGACTGCGAGACATCGTTCGTGAAATACGCTTCCTACGATGGAACACAAAGCACCAACGAAGTAAAAGAACTCATAGGATTAGAATCTTCTCTTGAAGGCCGCGACATCGTCGTTATTGAAGACATCATCGATTCGGGATACACCATGAAATGTATCATCCAAAAACTAAATAGCATGAATGCTTCTAGCATCAAAGTCGCGACATTGTTCTTCAAGCCTAAAGCCTTCAAATTCGATTATAAGATAGACTACATCGGCATGAACATCGACAACGAATTCATCGTCGGCTACGGACTCGACTATAACCAACATGGAAGAAACTACAACTCTATATATAAAGTCATTGAATAAAAACATATAATACAATATATCATCATGCTAAATATAATAATCTTTGGACCTCCAGGCGCAGGTAAAGGAACTCAGTCTGAACATATAAAAGAGAAATATAATCTCACTTATATATCAACAGGACAAGTCCTTCGTGCAGAAATGGCAGCAGGATCAGAAATAGGTTTAAAGGTGAAAGACATCATCGACCACGGCGGACTCGCATCCGATGAAATAGTCTCTGAAATAATAGAGAAATTCATCGTCAACCATCCTGACAGCAAAGGATTCCTCTTCGACGGCTTCCCTCGCACTGTCAAACAAGCTGAGATTTTAGAAGAATTATTCAAGAAATACAATATGGAACTCAACGGCGTCTTGAGCCTTGAAGTGCCAGAAGAGCTCCTCATCGAACGTATGCTCGAACGAGGCAAGACAAGCGGCAGAGCCGACGATAATATTGAGTCTATCCACTACCGATTCGTGGAATACGAAAACAAAACAAAACCTGTGCTTCACTTCTATGAAGACAGAGATATACTCCATCCTATCAACGGAGTCGGTACTATAGAAGGTATTTTCGAAAACATCTGCGAAACGATTGACTCTATTAACAATTAAAGCAGAGTGTCATGCAGGAATTCACCAACACCAAAGCGTTTAGAGTGTTGCTCGCCAACAAGAGCAACATCGACAACAACCCTAAATTCGCTGGTGTTGCCGTGCCTGTCTTCTCTCTTAAAAGCAAAGACAGCTTCGGCATAGGTGAGTTCGACGACCTGAAACTCCTTGCTCAGTGGTGTCATAACGTGGGCATCAAGATGATCCAGATCTTACCCATCAACGACACCCACACCGACGGCTCATGGGACAATTCCTATCCCTACAAAGCCATATCGACAAAGGCTCTACACCCAATATATCTACGACTAGATAAAATGGGTGCCTTGCTCGATGAAAACGACAGGAAATATTTTGAACAACAAGCTCTGCTCTTAAATTCTAAAGACTTCGTCGATTATCCCGAAGTGATGAGAGTCAAGAACGAGTTTTTCAGAAAGATATATGCTCAGACATGGGATGAGATAAAAGACAGCGACGACTACCGCTCTTTTTACGAAGAAAACAGAGAATGGTTGCTACCCTACTCCGCTTTCTGCTCTCTCAGCTCTAAGTATAAAACAAGCGACTTCTCACAATGGAAGTCACACTCTACGTTCAGTATGGAAATGCTTGAGATTTTATTGAAGGACGATAGCTTTCGTCACGAAATAGAGTTTCATAATTTCTTACAATATCACCTCAACAATCAATTACATGAGGTAGTTTGTTTTTTAAATCGATTGGGAGTCGCTCTAAAAGGCGACATCCCTATTGGTATTGGCAGGCAAAGTGTTGAAGCCTGGTCCTCGCCTGAATTTTTTAACAAGCAGCAGGCAGGAGCACCACCAGATAGCTTCTCAATGGAAGGACAAAACTGGGGATTCCCTACATACAACTGGGAAGCCATGGCTCATGACGACTACAAATGGTGGAGAGACCGTCTCTCTCAAATGAGCCGCTATTTCGATGCCTACCGCATAGACCATATACTCGGATTTTTCAGAATATGGCAAATACCTTACGAATCGACACAAGGTCTCCTCGGATATTTCAACCCTGCAATCGGACATAAGCCATCAGACGTATGCCGTATGCTGTCAGTAGACGAAGAGCGTCTCACCAAACCTTACATCAGAGGTCATTTCCTACATGAATATTTCGGAGAATATACCGATGAAGCAAGAGAACTTTATCTCAATGAGACTTCATTCAGTTATTTCGAATTAAAAGCTGAATTTGACACACAAAGAAAAATAACAGATTTCTTCTCTGAAAAACAACAGTCAGAAAAAGACAAAACGATAAAGAACGGGCTCATCGCCTTATGTGCCGAAGTGCTGTTCTTAAAAGACAAAGACAACAGCCTGCATCCTCGCATAGCACTACAATTCACTCATTCTTATAACGAGCTTGAACAGTATCAGAAAGATGAGATAAACAAACTTTACGATGATTATTTCTACCATAGAAACGAACAACTATGGAAAGAAGAAGCATTGAAGAAACTTCCTAAAATCATAGAAGCTAGCGATATGCTGGTGTGCGGCGAAGACCTCGGCATGGTTCCATCATGCGTACCTGATGTGATGAAACAACTCAACATCTTAAGTCTGGAAGTGCAAAGAATGCCGAAGAGCATACACGACACTTTCGTCAATCCGAGCAACAACCCATATCTCAGCGTCAGCACCACTTCAACACACGACACCTCTACACTGAGAGGTTGGTGGGAAGAAAACGGTGAACTGACCAACCGTTTTTATAGAGAGATGTTAGGTCACAATGATGGCGCACCTTATTTCGCCGAACCATATATATGTCAAGAAATAGTCAGACAACATCTAGAGTCATCATCAATGCTGACAATACTTCCGATTCAAGATTATATAGCAATGGACGGTGAATTCAGATGGGACGCAACACAAAGAGAACAAATCAATATACCATCCGACCCTCATCATCATTGGTGCTATAAAATGCATCAAAGTCTTGAATCTCTTAACGAGAGACAAGACTTCAATAATATGATTCGTGAAATGATAAAAAATTCAGGAAGAAACTAATTATATCACAACTTTAATCTCACCGTTGTAATATCCATTTATGTCTTTGCCATTGACATCTTCACAGTCTATACGAATGGTATAAATCTCATTAGACTTAGTAACCTTTACAGAGCCAACAGCAATCACAGTCTCTATGTTATTGCCAATAACACAACCTCCACGTTTGAATCTATGCTCATAAACTTCGTCATATTTATAATGAGTATATAATCCGCTTGGCAAATAATTGTTTACCTCAGAATATAAAAGGAAGTTAATCGAATGAAAATCATTATGGCTGGTATTATCCATAGTTAATCGTAACTGATAATAACCATCAGCATATCCAACGTCTTCAAGGCGTGCTTCATTGAGGATATAATTTACACCATCAACGGTAAAATATCCTTCACTAGGATATTCTGTGCCACATGACAAAAATGTCACTGCCATAAAAGTCATCAGCACAAAGCACATAGTTCTAAAAAATCTTCTCATAAGTGTCGTTTTTTAAGTTATTTTTTCGATTTGTAAAAATAATATTTTTTTTAACATAAAAATTCATTACTTCACAACAAAATTGCATAATATTTGTTAAGATATAAAGCATATACAACTAATATTATTAACAAACTAAAAAAAACTATTATGGCAACAATTTCAGGAAAATACTTAGGAAATTTATCTAGTGAATTCACTCACAATTTATCAGGTGCTAAAATAAGTGTCAACGGACATGGCGAAGGTTTCTCACCTGTCGATTTAACAGCAACATCATTGGCAGCATGTATGATGGCGATGATGGGCTACACAGCCGAAAGCAAGGGCATCAATCTCGAAGGATTAAGCATAGAAGTAGATAAGGTGATGGCCGACGCTCCTCGTAGAATCGGAGAAATAAACGTGATAGTCAACTTCACTCAAGTATACACCGACAAAGAAAAAACCTTATTACAGAAATCAGCTGACACCTGTCCTGTCAAGAAGACTTTAAGCAGCGAATGTAAAATCAATGTGATAATGAACTTTCCTAAATAAAACATCAACCAATAAAAAAGAGCCTCATGAGGCTCTTTTTTTGTATTATACCAATTACACTGCTCATGCCATTTTATTGAAATACTCATATACAATCTTAGCCTTCGCCTTTCCGATTATTTTTTCCATAGTATCTAGACTTGCCTCCTTGATATTCTTGACAGACTTCAATTCCAGCATCAGTTTCTCGGCAGTATGTTTGCCAATGCCTTTGATGTCGTTCAACTCAGAATGCAAAAATCCTTTCTCGAATTTTTTTCTGTGATGTGTGATACCGAATCGGTGCGCTTCGTCGCGGATATGTTGTATCACCTTCAAAGTCTCGGAGCGTTTGTCTATATATAAAGGTATACTATCGCCTGGGAAATATATCTCCTCTAGTTTTTCCGCTATGCCTATGATGCTTATCTTGCCGAATAATCCTAACTGCTGAAGAACCTTCACGGCAGATGACAGCTGTCCTTTACCTCCATCGACGACTATCAAATCAGGGAGACGCTGACTTTCATCTAAAAGACGTCTGTATCTTCTGTATATTATTTCTTCCATAGACGCGAAATCGTTAGGTCCTTCCACAGTCTTGATGTTGAAATGTCGATAGCCGTTCTTGTTAGGTTTGGCATTGACAAACTGTACCATCGCGGCAACGGCATAATCGCCTTGGAAATTGGAGTTATCAAAACACTCTATCACCTCAGGAAGCACAGGAATCCTCAGGTCGTCTTTCATCTGGTTCAAGATTCTCTTCGTATGTCGTTCCGGGTCGACGAGAGTACGGAGCTTTTCCGTTTCAATACGATATTGTTTAGCATTACGTTGCGACAATTGCAGAATATCTAATTTCTCTCCTCTTTGCGGCAAGGTGAATTTTATATCATCAAGCATTATGTCTAACTTAATAGGAACGATAATCTCTTTGATGTTGTTACTGCCCATCATCTGGCGTACCTCTACAATTGCTATCGACATCAGTTCTTCGGCAGTCTCATCTAGCTTTCTCTTTATCTCAAAAGAATGTGATTGTATGATAGCACCTTCCACAATCTTCATATAATTAACATAGAAAGAATTGCCAGCGTCTTCGTAAGAGAACACTTCGACGTCGAATATGCTGTTGCTGCAGACTACTGATTTGGCGTGATAGTTTTCGAGCAAGTCGTATTTGTTTTTTATGACTTGAGCTTTCTCAAATTCCAATCTTGAAGCGTGGTCCATCATCTGTGCTTTCATATCTTTCAGCACTTCATGAATATTACCTTTTATGACTCTCTTGACATTAAGAATCATCTGCCGATATTCTTCTTCGCTGACACTTCCGTCGCATGGCGCATTGCAGTTGCCAATATGATATTCAAGACAAGGTCGATAATGACCGTTGTTGATATATTCTTCTTTTAAAATCAGCTTACAGTTTCTGATAGGGTAAAGCTGACGTAGCATTTCCAATAACGTCTTAGCCGTCATGACGGAAGGATAAGGTCCGAAATATATGGAGCCATCGTTGACTTTTTTTCTCGTGAGGAAGACACGTGGGAATCTTTCGTTTTTAACGCATATCCACGGATAAGTCTTGTCGTCTTTCAGCATGATATTGTACCGTGGCTTATACTGCTTGATAAAATTATTCTCGAGAAGAAGTGCTTCCATCTCGTTGTTGACCACGGTAAATCTGATGTCAGCGATGCGACTGACAAGAACCTTCACCTTGCCGCTTTGATGCTGTTTGTTGAAATAACTGGAAACTCTACGTTTAAGGTTTTTGGCTTTCCCGACATAAATAATCTCTCCTTTTTCATCAAAATATTGATACACTCCCGGATCGTTGGGAATAGTTTTGAGGATAGAGCTTATCTTGTCGGAAATATTCATGGGTTATTGGTGAATTTCACGTAAAGACACACGGCCGTGCATCTTCACGTGAAATGTATATTTAAAAATGTTTAAATCCTTGTGCTTCTATTGGTATCACGTGTTCGTCGGTAGTAATGAGTTCAGCAACGTTGACGTCTGATGTCATGAAACCAATGATTCTCACGTCTTCCATGTTTTGTACTTTCTCGTAGTCATCTTGTTTTACGGTAAAGAGAAGCTCGTAGTCTTCGCCGCCGTTGAGAGCTGCCACGCATGGAACGATGTCAAATTCTTTTGCAACGTCTATAGTCTTTTGATGCATCGGGATACGGTCTTCAAAGATGCGGCAACCTACTTGTGAGTCTTTACATAGATGTAAAATCTCAGATGCCAATCCGTCGGATATGTCTATCATGGCAGTAGGTTTTATCTCTAACTCTTTGAGTTGAGCCACTATATCCTTACGTGCTTCTGGCTTGAGCTGACGTTCGAGGATGTAGTCGTAGCCGTATAACTCAGGCTGCACGTTAGGGTCAGCCATGAAAGCTGCTTTCTCTCTTTCTAATATTAACAATCCGGTATAAGCAGCTCCGAGTGTTCCGCTGACACATAGGAGGTCGTTGGCTTTGGCTCCGTCACGGTAGACGATAGCATCTTTCTTCGCCTTACCTATCACTGTTATGGAGATGAAGAGTCCTGACTTGCTCGCTGTAGTGTCACCGCCGACCAAGTCAACTTTATATGTATCGCAAGCTAATTTGATGCCAGCGAATATCTCTTCAACGGCTTCTACTGAGAACTTACTTGAGAGTCCCATTCCTACCACGATCTGAGTAGGAGTGCCGTTCATGGCGTAGATGTCGGAGAAGTTCACGACGGCCGCTTTGTAACCTAAGTGTTTCAAAGGCATATATGTCATATCGAAGTGAACGCCTTCTATCAAGACGTCAGTAGAAATCAATGTCTGCTCGCTCTTATGGTCGATAACAGCAGCATCATCGCCTATGCCTTTAACAGTAGATTTGTTATATGTCTTTATGTCCTTGGTCAATCTGTCGATGAGACCGAATTCGCCAAGTTCAGATAATTCTGTTAATTCGATTTTTTCGTTTTCCATATATTTATTTTTTAAGTCGCAAAGACTCAATTTGTTTTCTCTGAGACTTTGCGACTCTACGTATCTGAGACTTTATTACATCAATTTCTTATATTTAAACTTCTTAGGTGTTGCGTTACCAAGACGTTTGATCTTGTTTTCTTCATATTCTGAATAGCTTCCTTCGAAGAAATATACTTGTGAGTCGCCTTCGAAAGCGAGGATGTGAGTAGCAATTCTATCTAAGAACCAGCGGTCGTGAGAGATGACGACGGCACATCCTGCGAAGTTTTCGAGACCTTCTTCCAAAGCACGTAATGTATTAACGTCAATGTCGTTGGTAGGTTCGTCGAGGAGAAGCACGTTAGCTTCTTGTTTCAATGTCAATGCCAAGTGCATTCTGTTACGTTCACCGCCTGACAAGACACCTGCTTTCTTTTGTTGGTCGTTGCCGGCGAAGTTGAATCTTGAGACGTAAGCTCTAGAGTTCATGGTACGTTTTCCTAATTGGATCAACTCGTTGCCGCCAGAGATGACTTCCCATACTGTCTGTTCTGGGTCGATGTCGGCGTGTTGTTGATCTACATAGCCTGTCTTTACAGTTTCGCCTACTTCAAATGTGCCGGAGTCTGGTTTTTCTAATCCCATGATGAGACGGAACAATGTTGTCTTACCTGCGCCGTTAGGTCCGATAACACCGACGATACCTGCTGGTGGAAGGCTGAAGCTGAGGTTCTCGAATAATAATTTGTCGCCGTAAGCCTTGGTGATATTCTTTGCCTCAATGACTTTATTGCCGAGACGGTCGCCATTAGGGATGTATATTTCGAGTTTTTCTTCTTTTTCTTTGACGTCTTCGTTAAGAAGTTTTTCGTAAGATGCGAGACGAGCCTTACCTTTTGCCTGACGTGCCTTAGGAGCCATTCTTACCCATTCGAGCTCACGTTCCAAAGTCTTGCGGCGTTTGCTTTCAGATTTTTCTTCCATCGCCATACGAGCAGTCTTCTGGTCGAGCCATGATGAGTAGTTGCCTTTCCATGGGATACCTTCGCCTCTGTCGAGTTCGAGTATCCAGCCAGCTACGTGGTCTAAGAAGTAACGGTCGTGGGTTACAGCAATGACTGTGCCTTTATATTGTTGCAAGTGTTTTTCGAGCCAGTTGATAGCCTCAGCATCGAGGTGGTTGGTAGGCTCGTCAAGAAGGAGAATGTCTGGTTCTTGGAGAAGGAGACGTACCAATGCAACGCGGCGGCGTTCACCTCCAGAGAGGTTCTTGACAAGCGCGTCACCGTCAGGACAGTTGAGAGCGTCCATAGCTCTTTCTAATTTGCTGTCCAAATCCCAGGCGTCGTGTTGTTCAATTAAATCGGTGAGACGACCTTGTTCTTCAACGAGGGCGTTCATTTCGTCATCGGTGAGTTCTTCCATAAAACGAGCGTTGACTTCTTCATATCTCTTCATGATGTCAACAATCTCTTGGATGCCTTCTTGGACAATCTCTTTTACTGTCTTGGTGTTGTCCAACTCTGGTTCTTGTTCTAACAAACCAACAGAATAACCTGGTGAGAAAACTACTTCGCCATTGTATGACTTATCTTTACCAGCAATGATTTTTAATAATGTTGATTTACCTGAACCATTCAAACCTATGATACCGATCTTAGCGCCATAGTAGAATGATAAATAAATATCTTTTAAAATCTGTCTCGTAGGTGGTATTATCTTACTTACACCAACCATCGAGAAAATAATCTTTTTATCGTCAGCCATAATTTTGTTTTTTAAGTCAACAAGACTACAAGACTACAAGACCACAAGTCTATGAATCTATGTCTATGAGTTGACATATTATTATTTGTTTAATTAATTCCTAACTACTAACTCCACATTCCTCATTTCGTTTTCCATAATCCTCGTCGCTTCGCCCCAGTCATAGACGCGGTGTACGAAGTCGTAACCTTTTTGTGCCAGAGCGTCGGCTTTATCTTTATCGGTAAGTAGAGTGATGATATGTTGAGCAAGTTCTTGTTCGTCGTTGCCCACGAGAATCTCGACGCCTTCTTCTGCGTGCAAGGAGCTGTTCGCCAATGAGGTCGTTATGCATGGAAGTCGCATCGACATGGCTTCAAGGAGTTTGTTTTGAAGTCCGGTGCCTATTCTCATAGGAGCAATGAAAATCTTGCTTTGTGCATAAGCGTCTCTCATATCATCTATCCAGCCGCTTATTATGATTTTGTCGGAAGCCACCTTCTTGACACGAGGGTCTGGTGTAGCGCCGGCCACATATAATTTTACATCAGGAAGTTGCTTCCACACTATTGGCAATATCTGATTTGCAAGGTATTCAACGGCATTGATATTAGGTGCATACGACATATTTCCTGTGAAGACAATATCGTATTTCTTCTCACATTCTTTTGGAGTATAATACTCATGGTCAACGCCGTTAGGGATGATAAGTATCTCGTCTTTCTTAGGATGGTCGATGTGAATCCTATCTGGAATACTTATGATAGTCTTGATGTCGAAATCATCGAAGATGTCGTGTTCGTATTTTCTCAATCTATTGTATTCCATATTGAAGATAGGTCTGAGATAAAAAGGAGCTATCTCACTTCTTCTCTTCATTCCCATAGAGAACACGTCTTGGTAGTCGATGGTCTTTGGTGTTTTTTCTTTACGAATATATTGTGCTACTCTTAGCAACTGACCGAAAAGCATGTCCGGCTGATGTTTCTCTATAAGTCTATGTATCTTCTTATGAGCTTTTTTGTTATAAAAATATCCGCATTGTATAGGAAGACCTTTCAGGAATGCCATTGCCAAATTGTATAATATTGATATTTTGCCTAAGTCGATAAAGTTTACCGATGAGCAATAAGGTTGAAGTGCTTTGTAGGCTTCTTCTTTGTTAACATTCTTATCATTTAAAGCACATAAAATCACCTCGTTGTTTTTTGCGAGTTGTTTTATCTGATTGAAAGCCCGTAGTTTGTCTCCTTTCTCAAGAGGCCACGGTATTCTTGGCAACAATACAAATATCTTCATAATGCTTTAATTTATATGTGTGATGTCTTTTTTTGTCATATCAATCTCATCGTAGAATATCATAAGTCTGTCGATGATTTTTTTGTTGTCATAAACCTCTTCCACGAGTTTGCGTGCATTACATCCTATTCGTTGGGCTTCCTTAGGTTCTTTTATTATCTTACAAATAACCTCCACCATCTTAGCAGGAGTATCGGCTATTATGATGTTTTCATATTCTGAATATTGAATACCTTCGGCTCCTATCATAGTGGTGACGACTGTTCTTCCCATCGCCATTGATTCTATGATTTTTATCCTTATGCCGCTTCCCGACAGCAGTGGCACTATAGCAATGTCGTTGTCTCTGATGAATTCTTTGGCATCAGCGACTTCGCCTATGGGGTTGACGTTTTTCTTTTTGAGATTTGTTAACCATTTCGGCATGTGACGTCCTGCAAGGTTTAAAACAGCCTCTTCGTTTCTCTTGCTTATCTTGCTCCATACGTTCTTCAAGAACCAAGAGATGCCTTCTTCGTTTGGCATCCAGTTCATCGAGCCTATATGATAAAGTGTTGGTTTTTCCTTTACCTCGTATTTAGGGGTGAAGTCGTTGGGGTTGACGCCGTATGGTATGTCTATCACCGGCACTGCTGTCTCACCGCGGAAATAAGCTGCGTCGCGGTATGTTATGGCTGCAATGCCGTCAACTTTATTGATGACGTCTAATTCATATTTTCTTAAGGTCTTAACTAAATGGTTGATGTACCATCGTTTAGGTAAGAACTTCGTCTTTTTTGCTATCCTATCCCAAATGAGATGTTCTACGTTATGAGCTCTCAACACTATCTTTGCATTGGAATTTTCTCTGATAGTCTCGATATATGGAGCCATATAAACCATCTCTAACTGAACGATGTCGTATTTGTCTTTTTTGAGAATCTTTATTAGCTTCTTTTTGAAATCATCAGAGATAAAACGTTTGACGTGATACGACTCATCGGTGAAGAGATTCTTGAAAGCATCGAGTGGTTTAATTCTTAAATCTACATCAACCAGCTCTATACCTGTTTTATTACGATATTCTTTTGGAATGTCGTTTTCTTTGATATGATATTTCTCGCTATTGACAGCAAGTATCTTGACTTTATGACCGGCTTCAATTAAACCGTTGACAATACTATTCATTGCCATTGGACCACCTTCAGTTGGAGGGAATGGTGACTTGTTGCATAGCATTAAAATATTCATAATCTTTATTTTGTTTTTATTTTTTTCTAAATATTTTGTTTAATGTTTTTTTCCAGCTGTCGCCGTCGAGTAGGCTTGAGTCGGTTGTAGCTTTGACAGTAAGGAATATTCCTATTGGCAGTATTATGATAGATGAAAGCCATACGCCTAAGAACACAGGAATGTCACCTGCAATTGCAATACGTTGACTTGTAATGGTAATGATATAATATATCACAAAGAACACTACACTTATGACGATAGGGAGACCGAGACCGCCTTTACGTATGATGGCTCCCAACGGTGCTCCTATGAAGAAAAATAGGAGACAAGCGATGCTGAGCGAGAATTTCTCGTGTAACACCTGTTGATGTTTCCTGATGTTGGTCTCTTGTCTCTCGAAGTCTCTGGCGTTTAAATCGATGTTGTCCATCTGGTTCTTGGTGGCTGTGATAGCCATATTGACGATGGATGTTTGTTCTTGTTTGCCGAAGTTTTCAAGGAAAGGCCATTTGTAGACAGTGATGGTATCGAGTTCGGGTCTCTTGCCTTTTTTGTTGTCTTTTACTTCGTCCTTCGATGAGAAATGTTGAAGTCTGTTTTTGAATGAGTTTTTGAATGAGTTGTGTCGTTCGTCGACATTGTTTTCTAATGAGTCGATGGCAACGACAAGCTGGCTTATGTTTAACATAGATTGATGTCCTTTCATGGAGCTTTCGTCGCTTTCTTGCATGTTGAAGTCAGATATGTCGAAACTGACATATTGTTTTTCAAAAGCCATCGTCTCGAAAGGTCTTTTGTTTCTATATTCTTTGTCAGTATGAACTTCGCTGTAGTTGGAGCCGTTGTATAAAGTAAACACTATCTCGGTCTGACTTGGTGCTAAGGCCATCGTTGCTGAGTCGGCTGTGGTAACTTTCACATTGCCTTTGTATTCTGTATGGTCATAAATCATAACGTCGTACAAGGTATTGCCGTCAGCTCCTTTTTTGCCTGCCCTTATTGAATATCCGTCAATGCCCTTATAGAACATGCCTTCTGGAATATCGAACGACATCTTTTGTTTCCTGACGTCTCTTAAAAGTGTCTTGGATTTTAATGTTGCAACGGGTAATACGTTGTTGGAAAATATGAAAGCGACTAAACTTATTATGATGGAGAAGATGAGCAGCGGTCGCATTACTTTCCATGTCGATATTCCTGATGCCTTCATGGCGACGAGTTCATAATATTCTCCTAAGTTGCCAAAACACATCAGCGACGACAATAATATTGCGAGAGGTAAGGCCATGGGAACGAATGTCACCGCAGTGTAAAACATCAGCTTGCCCAAGACATCAAAACCCAATCCTTTGCCTACGAGGTCGTCTAAGTAACACCATAAAAACTGCATAAGCAGAATGAATACGGCGACAAAGAATGTGAAAATGAATGTGCCTATAAACGAACGCAATATGTATTTATATAGTTTTTTCAAGACTTTCCGAAATTACGTTTGCAAATATAACTTTATTTTTTTTTATAATGACGTGTCTACATTGACAAATATTTCTTTTTTTTGCATTAAAATTTATACTTATGGAAAATAATATTTTTGATTTCTTCAAAGAAATAAACGTCAGTATAACTGTTTCTGACACAGAAGGTAATGTTATTTATATGAATGACAAGTCTAAAAGCGTCTTTAGCGATATGGTAGGAAAAAATATGATGTCGTGTCATAAACAGTCGTCGCAGGAAACAATCAAGCGTCTTATCAATGAAAAAGCCACTAATGTTTATACCATTCAGAAGGGTGATGTCAAGAAAATGATTTATCAGACTCCTTGGTACGTGGATGGTGAAATTAAAGGCTTGATTGAATATTCTATCATTTTACCTGACGAGATGCCGCACTATATAAGATGATAATTGAAAGTTGAAAATTGAAAATTGAAAGGTGAAGATGAGAATTATTAAACATATACCTAACTCGATAACATGTTGTAATCTTTTATCGGGTTGTATCTCTATAGTCTTGTCATGTAGTGGCAGACTTGAGTATGCGGGGATAATGATATTTATTGCAGCAGTCTTCGATTTCTTCGATGGTTTTGCAGCTCGTCTCCTCAAGGCTTACTCACCTCTCGGTGCACAGCTCGACTCGCTATCCGATGTAGTGTCTTTCGGAGTGGCACCTTCATTTATCATGTATAAATATTTGACTAAATTACCACTCGTTGATTCTTCTTATATGTTAAGAATTGCAGGTATCAATGTGCTGCCGTTCTTAGCTTTGTTCTTGGCTGTTTTCGCTGCATTACGTCTCGCTAAATTTAATATCGACGAACGACAGACAACATCTTTCATCGGACTTCCAACACCGGCGATGGGTATTTTTGTCGCTTCTCTGCCTTTCACTTTGAGAAATGAATCTCTCGCATTTATGGGCGGTCTCTTAAATAGTCCATTGTTTTTGTTGGCGATAGTTGCGATATTCAGCTATCTTATGATAAGCGAGATTCCATTCTTCTCATTAAAAATTAAGAATTTAAAATTTAAAGAAAACAAACATATCTATGTGTTGGCAGCCTTCGCTGTCGTAGCGTTTGTCTTCTTGGGATTAGCAGCAATACCATTCGTGATGTTGTTCTATATTCTGCTATCGCTGATTAAAGGATAACGAGGAATTAAGGAACTGAGGAATTATAATATTCAGAGTTCCTTTCTTCTTAGTTCGAAGTTGCTTCCAAGATAATGGGAGCGTACTACTTCGTCGTTGGCGAGTTCTTCGGGTGTTCCTGCTTTAAGCACTTTTCCTTCAAATACCAGATATGCTCTATCGGTAATTGACAATGTCTCGTTGGCATTGTGGTCGGTGATGAGTACTCCGATGTTTTTGTTTTTGAGCTTAGCGACGATACGTTGTATGTCTTCCACGGCTATAGGGTCGACGCCAGCGAAAGGTTCATCGAGGAGGATGAATTTGGGATCTACTGCCAAAGCACGTGCTATCTCAGTCCTGCGACGTTCGCCTCCCGACAGTTGTATTCCCTTGCTTTTCCTTATATGTTGCAAACCAAATTCGTCTAACAATGATTCTAATCTTTCCGCTTGTTGCTCCTTGCTCATGTCTTTCTTGAACTGCATAACGGAAGAGATATTGTCCTCCACGCTAAGCTGACGAAATACTGATGCTTCTTGTGCGAGATAACCTATTCCAAGCTGGGCTCTTTTGTACATAGGGAATTGTGTTATCTCGTCATTGTCGAGATAAACATGACCTGAGAAAGGTTTGATAAGACCGACAGTCATGTAGAATGTAGTCGTCTTTCCAGCACCATTAGGTCCAAGCAAGCCTACAATCTCACCTTGTTTCACTTCAACACTGACGCCTTTGACGACAGTACGATTGTTATATTTCTTCACTAAGTTGTCAGTCCTTAATATCATATATGCAACGTTTAATAAGTTTTTACTTCCAGTTCAACAGCCAATGTTTTACAGTATACCTTCTTTGATAATGTCGTGTATATGTATCATTCCAACGTATTTTCCATCTTCCATGACTGGCAGTTGTGTTATTGATTTTTTCTGCATGAGTTCGAGTGCGTTTACTACCAGATCATTTTTGTTAATGGTCTTAGGATTTTTTGTCATGATGTCGGACGCTTTCACCTCTTCAATGTTAGGGTGTCTCATAAGCATTCTGCGGAGGTCGCCGTCAGTTATGATGCCTATCATTTTATCGTCTTCCATCACTGCTGTAGCACCGAGGAGTTTTTCAGATATTTCTAATATCACATTTGTCATGATGTCGTTTACGTTCACCATTGGGACAGCGTTTTTGATGCATACGTCGCCCACTCTGAGGTAGAGTCGTTTTCCCAATGCTCCGCCAGGATGGAATTTAGCGAAGTCTTCCGAGCTGAAGCCCCTGCATTTAAGGAGAGCGATGGCGAGGGCGTCGCCCATGACGAGCTGCGCCGTGGTGCTGGCAGTAGGAGCAAGATTATTTGGACAAGCCTCTACAGGCACTGTTGTGTTGAGGATATAATCGGCTTCGGCAGCAAGATATGAATTGGTGTTGCCTACGATGGCGACGAGTTTGTTTCTTCTTATCTTAATAAGAGGTGTCAGCACTTTAATTTCAGGAGTCTCTCCGCTCTTCGAGATTATAATCACAACATCTTCGTCTCTGATGATACCTAAATCGCCGTGGATGGCGTCGGCAGCATGCATAAAAACAGCGGTAGTGCCAGTGGAATTTAAGGTCGCAACGATTTTTTGTGCGATATTTGCACTCTTACCAATACCTGAAACTATCACATTTCCCTTAGAATTTAATATTAATTCGACGACTTTGGTGAAGTCATCTGTTAATAACTCTTTTAATCCTAATATAGAACTAGATTCTGTATCAATAACTTGAATTGCGATATCCTTGATATTTTCCATGTCTTAAAAAAAAATTATTTTTTTCTTGCTTCTTTAAAATTAAAAATCATAACTTTGTCAATGTGACAATTGAATATTTTTAACTTTGAATAAAACTTTGCAAATATAAATAAAATTTCATTGAAGATATTATGGCAAAAATTGATGAAAAGAATTTGCACAAATTATTGAAAGAGGTTTTTGGTTTCGAAGCATTCAAAGGTAACCAAGAAGCTATTATAAAAAGTATCTTATCTGGACAAAATACTTTTGTTTTAATGCCTACCGGTGGAGGCAAATCTTTATGTTATCAACTGCCGGCATTGATGTGTCCTGGAACGACTATCGTTGTATCACCTCTTATAGCCTTGATGAAAAATCAAGTCGACATGATTCGTAACTTCGGTGCTGACTCTGGCATAGCTCATGTTATGAATTCATCTTTATCAAAATCTGAATTACAACAAGTAAAACAAGATCTCTCTAGCGGTAAGACAAAACTGCTTTATGTGGCTCCTGAGTCTCTTACTAAAGACGAGACATTAGAGTTTCTCCGTGGTTTAAAGATTTCCTTTGTAGCTATCGACGAAGCTCATTGTATATCAGAATGGGGTCACGACTTCCGCCCAGAATATAGACGACTCCGACCTATCATAAATGCTATCAATCCTAAACTGCCAGTCATTGCTCTCACTGCGACAGCTACAGTAAAGGTACAGAAAGACATTATGAAAAACCTTGAGATAACAGATGCCAAGGTTTTCAAATCTTCTTTCGACAGGTCAAATCTATATTATGAGGTAAGACCAAAGACTAAAGACGTAGTAAAAGATATTATTAAATATATTAAAAGCAACCCTGGCAAATCGGGTATCGTATATTGCCTCAGCCGCAAGAAGGTGGAGGAACTCGCTGAAGTATTGTTGGCAAACGGAATACGTGCCTTGCCTTATCACGCAGGCTTGGATAGCCAAACACGTCGCGACAACCAAGACAAATTCCTTATGGAAGAAGTCGACATCATCGTCGCTACCATAGCCTTCGGCATGGGTATCGATAAGCCAGACATCCGTTTCGTCATACACCACGATATTCCTAAGAGCCTCGAAGGTTACTATCAAGAGACTGGACGCGCTGGACGCGACGGTGGCGAAGGTAAATGTATCGCATTCTACGACTACGAAGATATTCATAAACTCGAGAAATTTAACAAAGGCAAAGACGTCGCTGAACAAGAGATTGCAAGAGAACTTCTCAACGAGACTGTGACATACGCTGAATCAGCAGTATGCCGTCATAAACTCCTGCTTCACTACTTCGGCGAAGCATACGACAAAGAAAACTGCGGAGCATGCGACAACTGCGTCAACCCTAAAATGAAGTTCGACGGTAAAGAAGATGTCAAACTGGTCATCGAAGCTATCATCGATACTAAACAGCTGTTCAAGACAAAACATATTGCAGAACTCCTCGCAGGTAAGGCAACGGGTGACATCATAACAGCTAAACACGATACAAGCGAATTCTTCGGTGCTGGCGATGATAATGATGAGAAATATTGGACATCCATCATACGTCAGACTATAGTGAACGGATTGTTGACTAAAGACATCGAAGAGTATGGCATATTAAAGGTTACTAAAGAAGGTAAAGACTTCGTCAAAAAACCTTATACCATAATGGTGGCTAAAGACCATGACTATGACAACCCAGAAAATGAAGAAGATTTCGATGAAGAAAGAATAGCATTCAGCAAAGATAGCGGAACCGACAAGACTCTTTTCGCTATGCTGAAAGACCTTCGCAAGACCATGGCGAAGAAAATGAATCTTCCTCCTTTCGTTATCTTCCAAGACCCTTCTCTCGAAGACATGACAATACAGTATCCTATCACAATGGATGAACTTACTCAGATTGTCGGTGTTGGACAAGGCAAGGCTCAGAAATTCGGTCAGCCATTCTTAGACCTCATCAAAGAATATGTTGAAGAAAATGAAATCACTCGTCCTAACGATATGGTGATTAAGTCTTCTGTCAACAGATCAGCTCTGAAGATTAGCATCATTCAAAATATAGATAGAAAGATTCCTCTCGAAGACATCGCTCATTCAAAGAATATGGGCTTCGACGAACTTCTGACAGAGATAGAAAGCATTGTGGCAAGCGGAACACGCCTCGACATCAATTATTATATCGAGGAAAATATCGACGAATATCATCAAGAAGATATTTTAGAATATTTCCGTGAAGCCGATTCTGATACTGTAGAAGACGCTCTCGACGCTCTCGGTGTTAACGATTATGAAGAAGAGGAAGTACGTTTGATGAGAATTAAATTCTTCTCTGAAGTTGGTAACTAAAAATTGGAAAATATTAGCATCCTTGGTGTTGTTGCTTCTGTTGTCGTGTAACAATAAGACAGAAGTGACAGCACCTTCTGTTTTATTGTCGGAAGAACAGATGATGGAGGTGATGTCGGATGTTTATGTGTTGGAGAATGCCATCAACCATCGACGCGGCAAAGGCATAAAGATAACCAATCTCAAGACCAAAGGATTCGATGCCATATTCTCACATTATGGAATCAACGACTCCATATTCACCTTGAACCTGGATTATTATAATGATAATCCTGAGAAGATGAAGCTAGTCATGGATTCGGTGAACGCAAGATTTCAAAGGATTCAAAAAGTACAAAAGAATTCAAAGAATAAATAAAAAAAATATAACTTCCATAGCAGATAAACAAAAAACCTCGGTAATCATCAGATTATCGAGGTTTTTTTGTGCTCCCACCTGGACTTGAACCAGGGACCAACTGATTATGAGTCAGCTACTCTAACCGACTGAGCTATAGGAGCAGGAGAACTTTGTTAAAACATTGTTTATAACTTTTTGTTCTATCCCTTGTTTTTTCGAGTGCAAATTTACAAATTTGTAGTGAATTTCATAACAAAAAAGTAAAAAAAATGAAAAAAAATTTTCCTAACATAAAAAACATCATCTTCGACCTCTGTGGAGTCATCATAGACATCGATAGCAACCAGATAGTTAACCATCTGAAAAAGAACGGTTTTACCAATGTAGAATTATTCGAAACTCCAGAGGTAAAACGCACTTTAAGACAGTTTGAATGTGGCATTATTTCTGCCGAAACATTCAGAAAAACACTCATGAAACAGCTAAATCTGAAGGTTTCGACACAGAAATTCGATGAAATATGGAACTCAATGATACTCGATATCCCACAAAGACGCATCGATTTGGTTAAAAAACTCAAGAGTCATTACCATGTTTATCTCATGAGCAACAGCAATGAGATTCACTACGACCTCTTCATCCGCGACCTCCAACTACGTTTCGGCTATCGTGAATTCGACAGCCTTTTCGACAAATCCTTCTTCTCATTCGACACACATCTCTGCAAACCAGACCCAGACTTCTTCACTCTCATCTTGGACAGATACAAAATGAAACCTGAAGAGACTCTTCTCATCGACGATACTCCAGAAAACATCATCACAGCACAACAATTAGGCATTATCACATACCACAATGTCACCGGCGCACGCGTCGTCGATTTATTCGAAAAAGGAAAACTAAAAAAAGATTTGGATTTTGATGTGATTCATTCCTAATGTATAGTTGGGGTTTAGAGTAGTTAAAGTTTTATGTCAACTACTCTAAACTCTACACACTAAATTATATACTATAATAGTTCTGTACTTCTTCTAAAATCACCGAGACTTCTTCTATTGTCTTGGCTTCCATGAGACGTAACTTAAACTGCTTGAAATTAGCATAACCTTTAAAATATAATCCCCAATGCTTACGCATTTCCATCACGGCGTACAGTTCGTCTTTCTTATATCCTAAAGAATCTTTGAGATGTGCCATCGACACTCTCACACGTTCGTGTACATCAGGAGAAGGAAGCACCTCCCCTGTCTTAAGATAATGTTTCACTTCTTTAAAAACCCATGGATTGCCGTATGTAGCACGGCCTATCATAAGTCCATCCACGCCGAACTTATCTAAGAAATATTTTGCTGAAGGTCCGTCAACAACATCGCCATTGCCAATGATTGGTATCGTCATTCTAGGATTATTCTTCACTTCGCCGATAAGAGTCCAGTCAGCAGGCTCGCCCCATTTGGTGGTACGCAGCCTTCCGTGAATCGTCAAGGCTTGTATTCCTACATCCTGCAAACGCTCAGCAATATC
>JAZLEF010000109.1:0-4534 GCA_045615125.1 Bacteroidales bacterium | reverse complement strand
GCGTATTCTAGGATAGTATCGATTGACTCTTCTTTGGCGTCGCCAATGAATCCGCAGGTGTTTATTATCACCACGTCAGATTTCTTGTCAGAGTCGTGAACTATGTCATATTTGTATTCGAGCGAGGCTGCGAGGCGTTCTGAGTCAACCTTATTCTTTGGACAGCCGCGCGTAACGATATTAAGTTTAGGCTTTTTCATTGTCATCAATTTCTTCCTTCGAAAAGACTGTTAACGAAATCGTTTCTGTCGAATATCTGGAGGTGATCCATGCCTTCACCGACGCCGATATATTTTACCGGAATCTTGAACTGGTCGGAGATGCCTATGACCACGCCGCCTTTTGCTGTTCCGTCTAATTTTGTCAAAGCGAGAGCGTTGACTTCTGTCGCTGCCATAAACTGACGAGCTTGTTCGATAGCGTTCTGACCTGTTGAAGCGTCAAGTACGAGAAGCACTTCATGTGGTGCGTCTGGAACAACCTTTTGGCAGACCTTTCTAATCTTCGACAATTCGTTCATGAGGTTTACTTTGTTATGGAGACGACCTGCTGTGTCGATGATGACGACGTCGACATTTTGTTCAACGGCAGTCTTCACTGCATCGTAAGCCACTGATGCTGGGTCTGCGTTCATGCCATGTGAAACGATTGGCACGCCGACGCGTTCTGACCAGATTTTAAGCTGGTCAACAGCAGCAGCTCTGAAGGTGTCAGAAGCTCCGAGCATAACGCTCAATCCTGCTTTCTTGAAATTATGGGCTAATTTACCGATGGTGGTTGTCTTGCCAACGCCGTTGACGCCGACGACCAAGATAACGTAAGGTTTCTTATCGGCTGGTATATCGAATGTAGTGCCGTCGCCGGAATTATTTTCCTGCAACAAGGCTGCTATTTCTTCCTTGAGGATACGGTTCAATTCATTTGTTCCGAGATATTTGTCACGGGCTACACGTTCTTGAATACGAGCGATGATTTTAAGAGTAGTGTCAACACCGACGTCTGAAGTCACCAGAATCTCTTCTAGATTGTCGAGAACCTCATCGTCTACTTTCGACTTACCGATGATGGCTTTTGAAATTCTGTCGAATACACTTGTACGTGTCTTTTCCAAACCTTTGTCGAGTTCCTGTTTCTGTTCTTCTACGACTTCCTTGTTTCTCTTGAAAAATGAAAATATGCCCATAATCTTATTTTTTTGCAAATATAATAAAAAAAAGACTACAAGACTACAAGACCACAAGACTACAAGTTTTTTTTAGTGATGGAGAAAGAAAGACGCATCAACGATATATTGTTAATTTTTATGTGTCGTATGATACGTCTCTACATTAATCCCCCATAAATTTAAAAGTCGCATGAATTCCTACATGATAAAATTCTTCATCAGATACATCATAATATCATCTCCTGCCTCCAATCCCATCATGCTTTTTATCTTATTCAATCTGTACCATACTGTTTTCGGATTCCTATCCAAAAGATATTGCAGCTTGTTAAGGTCAACATTAAGAAGTATAAGACATATATAATACAAATCTTCTTTGTTTACTTTAGGATATTTCTCTTTAAGTCTCGTTGTGATATTATTGAGATGCTTGTCGGCTGCTTGTATCAGCAGAGCAAAATCTTCATTGGACAGGGCAGAGAAGTCAGTGGCTTTTCTGTTGACGATTTTTTGGCAAATATCGGATTTGTAATACGCCTCAATATCAGGAGCATTTTCCAGTCTTTCCATTTTTTGCTTCATCTCACCCAACTCCATTTCCTTAGCCTTGATGATTTCCTCCTTCTTGCGCAGTTCCACATTCATCTTCTTAATCTTGCCGTCAACTAAAGAATGCTTGAATTCGCTCTCCGCTATTATGCTATTTAAATGTTCTGATTGCTCGTTGTATTTTTTCCTGTGTTTTCTGAAAATGAAAAACGAAACCAATGCCGATATCACGATTGCCAGCAATATCAATGAAATTTTCTTTTTCATCTCTTTTTGTTCACTTAACGCTTTGAGTTTAGCATCGCGTTTCTCAGCATAATCATCATATAATTTGAAAAAAACATTTGTGGTCGACACTCTGTTTATTTCCGCCTGAGCGTATGGCTTGTAATATTTTTGACAAAAAGCCACGCTGTCCAAATTATTCTCTTTGTGATATATTTTTTCAAGCAGCAGCATTATCATGCCTGTTGTAACATCATCCGACTTATATTCAAGAGCTTTTAACAAATATGGTTTTGATTGAAGTCTGTATGGAGAATGAAACATTTGTATTCCCAATGTCATAGAGTCTATTTTTGCATCCAATCCATGTCTGCTTTTATATGCAATCATATCACGTTTCACCTGAAAACACGAATCAAACTTCTCTTGATTATAATATACTGTAGATAGTACGTGCAATGATAAAAGATATACAAAACCGTTATTATAGGTGCTATCTATGTATGGTTTTGCCATATTGAGATAATACAACACGGAGTCTGTTTCTGATTTAGACTGAAACATACTTGCTATTGTCAGACATGTATTAGAAAACACAACCGTATCTACTTGCTCAGAGATATTTTGATAATAGAGCGCTCTTTGTATCGCGATCATACGAATATTACTTTCCAACTTTGAAAGGCAAAGACGAGAAATATTACAATATGTTTTGGATGCCAATTGCTTTTCTTCTTCTGTCATATATTCCGGCAATGTCTCTATCAAACTAAGCACGTCAATGAACTTAGATAAGGTTTGTTTCAGACTGTCATTTTCATATAAGTCAATTGCTTCACTATGGTATAATTTAGCTTTCTCTAGTCGTTCCATATGATCTTTATTTGCTTTTCTATGGCATGAATTAGAGAATAACATAAAGAATGAAATAAAAGCGATAACTGATAATATGCCGAAATGCCTTTTCATATATAAGATTTATTACAAAAATATATAAAAGTTAACAAGAACCTTTTTGTCATAACTTATTTTAACTATGACAAAGATATATGTTTGCAATAAAACTAACAAGAAATATTTTATTACATTTTATGGCAATATTTATTTTATAATTTTACGAATCAGGAATTTAAGAAGTAAAGCACATGTTTTAAAAAAATAAAAACGCCAAAGGTGCGACAGATTTGTTTACCGTTTTTCTGTCGCACCTTCGGCGCTCTGGTTTATATCAGGTCTTAATAGCAGACTCAGTCCCCTGAAAAAAATCTGAGATTCTGAAGTTCTAATATTCTAAGTTTCTTTATTGGGCGTTCCGGCTCCGCCTCTAGCTGCGCCGTCGGGCTTTCCGCTATATCTTTGCTCGCTCCGCTATCGCTTCTCTCGCAAAGGATGCCGCTCCAATCCCTAACGCATTGGAGGCTACTAACTCCAAGTCGATAGCCTTGACCCAAATTTATATTCTCTCGCAAAGACGCAAAGGAACGCAGAGACATTTGTCATTTTTCATTTTTGAGACGTGTCAATGTGTGTTCATTTTTATGCTTACATTGACGCATCTCTACACTAATTCCTAATTCCTCATTCCTAATTAATATTTTGTTGTCTTAAAAAGAAAACACAAAAAGCTCCTTCGATTGCTCGAAGAAGCTATTGTATTGTGTGTTTCAAAAATAAACTGTGGATATATTATTTCTTTGCCAAGAATTCTTGAACTGAATCCATTGGAACGATAGTTTCTTCGAAATAATAAGCACCAGTTTTTTCTGATCTTTTCATTCTGATAACCTTTGAATACTCTTTACCGAGAGTACGCAATGTTGCAACAACTTTCTTTGCCATGACCTAATCTTATTTAATTTCTTTGTGAACTGTCATTTTCTTCAAGATTGGGTTGTATTTCTTAAGTTCCAATCTTTCTGGTGTGTTTTTCTTATTCTTTGTTGTAATGTAACGAGATGTACCAGGCATGCCGCTTGCTTTATGCTCTGTACATTCCAAAATTACTTGTACGCGTGCGTCTTTTGTCTTCTTTGCCATTTTTTTCTCCTTTCAGAATTTGGATTGCAAAAATACACATTTATTTGATAAATGCCAATACTTTTTTCCAAATTTTTATTTTTATTATTCAACAGTCATCACGACTGATTTTCAATTATTTACTTATTATTTGTTGATAATTTCGTTAACTTTAACTAAAAGTTCCGCGTCTTTTTGCATTGCTTTAGCCTCGATTTCAGCGCCTGCTTGAACCATTTTGTCTGCAAATTCTCTATCTTTGATACCTGCAGCATTGATTTTCACGTTCAAATAAGCGCCCATAACAGCACTTCTACAGCACATTGCTCCAACGCCTGCGTCTGACACTGATGCTGGGTTGCCGTCGTTAACCATTGCTTCAACAACTTCGAATGCTGAATAAGCAACTTGCATTGTCTTGAATGGAACTTCGATAGCGTATTTTGAAGCATCTTCGATAGCTTGTTTACGTGCTTCTTTTTCTTCTTCTGTCTTCTTAGGCAAACCGAAAGCATCCATAATCTTGTTGAATGCGTTTGTATCTTCGTCAACTAAAGTGATGAGTTGGTTCTTGATAGC
>JAZLEF010000108.1:0-9334 GCA_045615125.1 Bacteroidales bacterium | reverse complement strand
GTAAAATCACAGTCTGTAGTCAAGTATGAAAGATTTGTTGATGATGGTCATGTCTGGCATAATTGTACAAGAGCACTTGAAACATCTGATGGAAATATCATTATGATGGAAGAATGCATCAATGCGACAACAGATTTTTCTGAAGTTTATACAGAGTCCGTCAACCTACTTAAAATAAATCCGCAGGGAATGCTTATCGATTCAATCAAAGTAGATTTTACAGCTGCAGGTAGTTTAGACAGCCCATTTCTTAGAATCGAATCTGAGACCAATAGCAATGTTATGGGAGGTTTGTGCCTGAACGATGACAATGAACTGCATTATACAGCCGTTTTCTTTGATGACAATCTTTCCATTACCAACACCATTGACATTGATTTGCCCGTAGAAGGATTTACATTTCCTTACAAATCAATTGTAGACGACAATAATGACATGATAATCGTGTCAAAGAAAGATGGCTCTGACGACACATATATATTTATCAAAATGGATATTTATGGCGAAATTAAAACCATAAAATATTCAATGTCAGAGAAATATAAAAACCTTTATATTACTGAAAATCCACTTTATATACACAGCAACAATCCTTTGAGTTATGGCTGTTATTTCATAGATGGTGCTGGTGGTACAACAATTGAGACGGTTATCTTAGATAAGAATTTCGAAATACTGGATTTTGTCAAAATTGTAAGTTATTCTGTTGACGGTAAAAAGTATGTATTCAACTGTACAGAATCAGAAATGCTGTTTTTGAAAGACGGGAATATACTTATGAGTTCTATTGTACGAGAAGCTCAAGGTTGGAATGACGAACTAAAAGAATATATTCAATTGACAAAATTTAACAAAGAATATGAAATTGTTGATTATGTAAGGGTAGCTTCCAGACTTATATATGGTGATGAGGGGTATTTTTATATTAATTCGACTAAATCTATCTTAAAAGACAGTCAAGGTAATATTTATTTGATTTATATTAACACCGAAGGAGAGTATATGATAAGTTTCATAAACAACTATATGGAACTCGTTTGGGAATGTTCTTTAGAACAGACAGATGCTAATTTAACCTTTTTATACGATGCTTTTATTTTAGATGACAACAAATTGGTTGTTTATGGTGATTATATAAAATTTGATGTGGGTTATTTTGGATTCTGCTATATGGTTACAAACAACAGCCTGTCAGTTTCTGAAAATCCTAACAATATACGCCCTTACAGTTTCTATCCAAATCCGGCAAATGATGTCATCAACATGCGTTTTTCACCGGATGTCAATGTTGAAAAAGTAGAAATCTACGGCATGGATGGCAAACTCTATCACGAACAGAACTTCAACATGGAGACTATCAATATCAATAGTTTATCAAACGGTATCTATATGATGAAAGTCGTTATGGACAACGGAAATACATATACAGATAAGATTGTGGTAAAATAAGATTTTAAACCTCAAGAACTCAGAACCTCAGAAACACTCTGGGGTTCTTTTTTAGGAGTTCTGGATTTCAGGGATTTGTGGGACTTAAGGAATTGAGGGATGTAATAATATCATCACTTCATTACTCCATCACTTCATCACTAAAATAAAAGTTCAAAAGCCAAAGTTCAAAAACAGCTCCTAACTAAAAAAACTTGTAGTCTTGTGGTCTTGTAATCTTTAAAATTTTCTAAGATTCTTAATATCTAATAAACAAAAAAAATATCCGTCATCCGTCTCCGTCTCCAAAATCCGTTTCTGTCTCCGTCTCCGTCATCCGTCTCCGTCATCCGTCTCCGTTAATCGTTTCCTATATTCTTCAGCATCGGCACGAATCGGAAGTCGCCGTATTCTTCTCTTCTGAGGCTGCCGTCCTCTTGTTTGGTGAGTCTCAGCATGGTCTGGTGAGTCTCGTTTTCAGACAGAGGTATCACCATCGAGCCCCCGACTTTAAGTTGTTCCACGAGAGCCTGAGGTATCTCGGGTGCTGCTGCAGTTATCAATATTCTGTCGAAAGGAGCGTATGTAGGAAGTCCTTTGTTGCCATCGGCGAGGAAGGTCTTGATGCGATATGGAAACTCGGCAAGGAAAGATTTCGTCTTGTTATACAACTTTCTCTGACGTTCTATGCTGAACACTTTGGCTCCCATCTCAGCTAGCACGCAAGCCTGATAGCCCGAGCCTGTACCGATTTCCAGTACCTTCATGTTTTTCTCTATTTCCAGTAGGCTGGTCTGAAAAGCCACGGTAAAAGGCTGTGAAATGGTTTGGCCTGAACCAATGGGGAATGCCTTATCCTGATAAGCAAATTCTAAAAATGAAGAATCGAGGAAGACGTGACGAGGTACATTGTTGATGGCGTTAAGAACCTTCTCGTCAGTAATACCCTTATTTTTAAGCTCTTCCACTAATATCCTGCGCATTCCCTTATGTCTGTAATTATCTTCCTGCATTGCCCTAAATTTATGTCGCGAAATTACAAAAAAACATTATATTTGCGAAAAAATAATCCAATGTTGAAGATAGGAGTTTTGGGTGCAGGACACCTCGGAAAAATACATATCAACTGTATAAAACAATTATCAGTTTATGAGTTAGTAGGTTTCTACGACCAAGATGCGAACACCGCATCAAAGGTGTCAGCCGATATGCAGGTCAGGTGTTTCTCTTCCATAGAAGAACTCATCGACTTGGTTGACGTTGTCGACATCGTGACTCCAACAGTATCACATTTTGAATGTGCTTCATTAGCCTTAAAGAAAGGCAAACATGTGTTCATCGAGAAGCCTATCGTTGCCACCGTCGACGAGGCTAACCGTCTCATAACATTGGCTGAAGAAGCTGGCGTCAAGGTGCAGGTGGGACATGTGGAACGATTCAACCCTGCATATATTGCGGCTCGTCCGTATATCAATTCTCCATTGTTCATCGAGGCTCATCGTCTCGCCATCTTCAACCCTCGTGGCACCGACGTACCTGTCGTCCTCGACCTTATGGTACACGACATCGACATCATACTCGATGTGATAAAATCTCCTATAAAGAATGTCAGTGTAAGCGGAGTCTCAATAGTCAGCCCGACACCCGACATCACCAACGCTCGTATAGAATTTGAAAACGGCTCGGTGGCTAACCTCACTGCAAGCCGTATCTCTTTGAAAAACATGCGCCGTCATCGTATCTTCCAAAAAGACGCATACATCACCGTCGATTTCTTGGACAAGAAAACCGACATTGTCAGAATCAATGATGTGGAAGGTGAGATAAGCCCTTTGGCAATGACGATAGACCTGCCAGATGGAAGCAGCAAACAGATTACGATAGAACAGCCAGAGGTGAGACCAATCAACGCTATAATGACAGAATTAGAAAGTTTCAACAAAGCCATCGTCAACAATACGGAGCCTCCTGTGACTATACATGATGGTGTGCAGGCTCTCAAAGTCTGTTATATGATTCTTGAAGAGATTGTTAAACATCAGGAAATTGTACGAAATTTTTTGAAATAAGCAATATTTATTATTTACTCACGTTCAGTATTAAAAAATATTTATGAAGATAACACGCTATTTTTTACCATTACTTATATCTGCAATATTTGCAAGCACAATGTTTTCGTCATGTAATAACTTCGAAGGTTCACAGGAAATACCTGCATATATACATGTCGATACATTCTTGTTGACAACAGACTATGCCATAGAAGGAGCTGCATCTCATAAAATTACCGACGTATGGCTCTATATCGACAATAACGTACAAGGATGTTACGAGCTTCCAGCTACAATACCAGTGCTTAAAAGAGGCAAGCATAAAGTGACACTATATCCAGGAATCAAACTTAATGGCATAAGCAAGACAAGAACCATAAATCCTTTCTATAAGCCTTATATCATTGAAGAAATTGAACTCAAAGAAAAAGTCGTCGACACCTTATATCCAACAACCACTTATTATTCACAAGATGAGAGCTCTATCACCTTCGCTTTCCATGAAGACTTTGAGAGACAGATAATCTTTGAAACGGCGCAAGGCAGCGATACCACAATCGTCAGAACAGAGAGAGACGACCCTGAAAGATGGGATGACTTATACAATAACTCACATTACTCGGGTTATGTGTGGCTTGGTGTTACTGAATCTTCTGATACAATATCCGATTTCTGTATTTCATCTCCAGCATATTACGATCTTCCTAACCAAGGTAATAGCGTGTTCTTGGAGATAGACTATAAATGTACAGAAGTGTTTGAAGTAGGCTTGTTCGCCAAGATAAGCGGCGTGGAAAATATGCCTTTGGTCTATGTCAATCCGTCTCCTGTATGGAATAAGATATACATCAACCTCGGTCCTAATATCACAGATGAGCAAGAAGCAGAATATTTCAAATTCTATATTGCAGGTCGTGTGGATGAAGGTGCAGAAGCTGAATATTATTTTGATAACATAAAACTCGTTTATCGTGACTAAGAAAAACAATAAGAAAAAACAGACATTGAAATATGTCGTTGCCGATTGGCTTTGCGCTATGGTGGCGTGGAGCTTGTTTTTCTTTTATAGAAAAATGACAGAGAACCAAAACTTCATCGAAGATTTTAGAATCATTTGGGAAGATAATAACTTCATCGTCGGAATTATTGCAGTGCCAATATTCTGGCTGGTGTTATATACAATCTCAGGATATTATAACAATGTGTTTAGCAAATCGCGACTCAAAGAGCTGGGACAGACATTCTTTGTCACGCTCATCGGTGTCGTGATTTTGTTTTTCGCAACTATACTCAATGACGTGATAACTTCCTATAAGTCATATTACATCTCGTTCTTGATGCTTTTTGGATTGCAGTTCACGCTCACATATATGTTTCGTCTGATTATCACTACTAGAACGGCGAGAAAGATTCATAGAAAAGAAATAGGATTCAACACTCTTATAGTAGGTAGTAACGGCAATGCATGTGCTATTTATGAAGAGATGGAAAATCAGATGTATTCTTCAGGTAATATCATAGTCGGTTTTGTCAATGTTTTTGACAAGAAAGAATATAAGGTGGAGAAATACATTCCACATCTTGGCTTTTATGAGAATGCAGCTCAGGTTATCAAAGAATATGATATTGAAGAAGTCATCATAGCGATAGAACGTTCTGAGATTGAGACCATCGACAAGATACTCGTTATTTTGGAAAGCCTTGATGTAGTGGTGAAGATTATCCCTATCATGCAGGATATAATCTTTGGCACTGTGAAACAAGAGGCTATATGGCATGCTCCTCTCATCAGAGTTACTCCAGAATTGATGCCAGTATGGCAACAGGTAGCAAAGCGAGTATTCGATATCGTCGCTTCCTTGATGGTTATTGTTATCTTCTCTCCATTGTATATCTTCACAGCCATCATGGTGAAATGTTCGTCGCCAGGACCTATATTCTACAGACAGGAACGTATTGGCAAACATGGAGAGCCATTTAACATGCTGAAGTTTAGAAGTATGTACGTCGACGCAGAGAAGATGGGACCGCAGCTCTCTAAGGACAACGATCCTCGCATCACTCCATGGGGACGTTTCATGCGTAAGACGAGATTGGACGAGATACCTCAATTCTTCACTGTCTTGGGTGGTAAGATGTCTATCGTCGGTTATAGACCTGAACGTCAGTTCTACATCGACCAGATAGTACAAAGAGCTCCGCATTATATTATGCTGCTTAAGATAAAACCTGGTATCACAAGCTGGGGTGAGGTGAAGTTCGGCTACGCTTCAAATGTAGATGAGATGGTGGAACGTCTTAAATACGACATCCTTTATATTGAAAATATGAACCTCGCACTCGACATCAAGATTCTTATTTACACAGTCTTGATTGTTGTACAAGGAAGAGGAAAATAAAACTAAAAAACAGAGATTCATTTCTATAGATTTGAATCTCTGTTTTTTTGGTATAGGTTTATGATAAACCTTCTTTATCCTATATAAACTGAGTTTTTCTCGAATTTTTCTATTGCGTAATTGAGGTCGATAGTAAGATTTTTCTTGTCTTGAGAAGGCATTTCAAACATAGCGTCGTTCAATATTGCTTCGATGATGGCTCTCAGTCCGCGTGCGCCGAGTTTGAACTCTATGCTTTTATCCACGATATATTCCAGCACTTCTTCTTTTATATCAAGTTTTATTTCGTCCATTTCGAAGAGTTTTGAGAACTGTTTGATGATAGCATTTTTAGGTTCTTTCAATATTCTTACTAACGACTCTTTATCTAATGGATTGAGGAATGTCAATATTGGGAAACGACCAACTATTTCAGGGATGACTCCGAAACGTTTGATGTCGGCAGGAGTGATGTATTTTAATAAGTTATCCTTGTCGATTTGTTTTTTGTTGTCGTTGCCGTAACCGATGGCGTTGCTTCCAACTCTGTTAGCAATAATCTTGTCTATTCCATCGAATGCGCCGCCTGCAATGAACAATATATTCTTGGTGTTGACCTGAATCATTTTTTGTTCAGGGTGTTTACGGCCGCCTTGTGGTGGCACGTTGACAACAGTACCTTCGAGGAGTTTGAGCATAGCTTGTTGTACGCCTTCACCAGACACGTCGCGAGTGATGCTTGGGTTGTCGCTTTTACGAGCAATCTTGTCGATTTCATCGATGAATACGATACCTCTTTCTGCAGCTGCCACGTCATAGTCTGCTGCTTGTAACAACTTGACTAAAATGTTTTCTACGTCTTCACCGACGTAGCCCGCTTCTGTGAGGACAGTGGCGTCGGCGATAGCGAAAGGAACGTGGAGCATTTTGGCGATGGAGCGGGCGAGGAGTGTCTTGCCTGTACCGGTCTCACCTACTAATATGATATTAGATTTTTCAATCTCAACTTCGTCGGCGGCTTTCTCTTGGTTTATTCTCTTGTAGTGATTGTATACGGCAACAGCGAGGATTTTCTTAGCCTCATCTTGTCCGATGACATATTGGTCGAGGAAAGATTTTATCTCGACAGGTTTCAATAATTTAAAGTCAGGAGTTTTGTCTTTTTTAAGATGTTTCAATTCTTCTTGTACCACGATATGACCTCTCTCGATACATTCGTCGCAGATGAAACCATACATTCCTGAGAGAAGCAATGCAGCCTCTTTATCACTTTTTCCACAAAACGAGCAGAAATTTTCTTGTTGTTTCTTTGCCATGTTAAATTTTATAGTTTAGGGTTGAGAGTAGTTTTGGAGTTTAAAGTTTATGATATAAAATTTTTATTCTTAAAGAAAAAAGTTTAAAAGTATGTTAATAAACTTTTAAACTTTCTTCTTTAGCCATTAGTCTTTGACCATTAGCCATTAAAATTACACTTTCTTGATAAGGACTTCGTCTATCATTCCGTAGTCTTTAGCTTCTTGAGAAGTCATCCAATAGTCGCGGTCTGAGTCGGCCCAAACTTTATCGAAAGGTTGACCTGAATGAGTTGCGATTATATCGTAGAGTTCTTTTTTAAGTTTTAATATCTCGCGAGCTGTGATTTCGATGTCGGAGGCTTGGCCTTGCATTCCGCCCATTGGTTGGTGTATCATGATGCGTGAGTGTTTCAATGCAGAGCGTTTGCCTTTAGCTCCAGCGCATAACAAGACGGCAGCCATTGAAGCGGCGATGCCTGTGCATATTGTAGCGACGTCAGGGCTGATGAATTGCATTGTGTCGTATATTCCAAGTCCTGCGTATACAGAACCTCCAGGAGAGTTGACATATATTTGGATGTCTCTCTTAGGGTCTGATGATTCGAGGAAGAGGAGCTGAGCTTGGATGATGTTAGCAACATAGTCGTTGATTTCATCGCCCAAGAATATGATGCGGTCCATCATAAGTCTTGAGAACACGTCCATTTGTGCTACGTTAAGTTGGCGTTCTTCGATGATAGTAGGAGAGATATAATTGGTTACTGTTGAAGTATATTTCTCCAAAGCAAGACTGTTGATGCCACAATGTTTGGTTGCGTATTTATAAAATTCGTTATTCATTGTTGTTTCCTTTTTAGTTATAAACTCCCTATTTTCTATTTTGTTTCAGTTTAGATATATTTTTATGTAAACTATTGCTTTTTTTTAGGAAGTTGGTGATTTATCTATATAAAATCAGCTACCAATTGTCAGAGATATACAATCACTGACAGCTGATAGCTGATAACTGTATGCTAAATATTATTCTGCTGTTTCTTCTGTAGCTTCTTCTTTAGCAGCTTTTTTAGCTCTAGTTTTTTTAGGTTTAGCTTCGCCTAATTCAACTTGAGGTAAAACAGCTTTAACGAAACCGTCGTAGTCTGTATCGACAACAGTAACAGTCATGTTTTCTTTTAAGTAAGCAGTTAATTTTCTATCTGCTAATTGGTTGTTGATATTTTGACGTTGGTTGTCGTCTTTAATGATAGCGTCGATGATGTCTTCGAGGCGTTTCTTAGTTTCTTCGTCTAATGTTTCAACATCCATGTGACCGAAGTACATATTTCTTACGAATTCGCGTACTTCAGCTTCTTTAATCATGAGGTCGTTGTTTTGTTTAACGAGAGCTTCTTCGATGAGTTGCCATCTGAGAGACTTGACGTATGAGTTGTCGTAGTTGTTTTCAACTTCTTCTGCTGTGATTTTGCCTTCGCTGTTTTCAACGATCCAGCGTTTGAGGAATGTGTCAGCCAAGTTGAATTTGATTTCTTCTACTAATTGGTCAACAGCTTTGTTATAGAACATTCTTTCAGCTTCGAGGACGTATTGTTTTTCCATTTCGACAGCAACTTTTGCGCGGAATGTTTCAACGTCTTTTACTTCTTGACCTGGGAAAATCTTATTGAAGAGTTCTTCGTTAAGTTCTGCTGGTTGTTCTTCAACTTTATTGTTGTCTTGGATGCTCTTTATTGTTCTGTCGATTTCTTCTGCTGAAGCTTTGATGTTGTAGTCATTGATTTTATGGTCTTTAAGAACAACATTGATTTCTGGTTTGAGAGCTGCTTCAAAGTAGAAATTCAATTCTTCTTGAGTGTCGAGGTCGTTAGGTTGGCTTTGTTCCATATCTGGAAGAGGATAGCCAATAACATCTAATTTATTTTCAACGATGTGATTGTTGAGAGCTTCAGAAACTTTTTGGTTAATCTTTTCGATTAAAACAGCTTGGCCGTACATTTTTTTAATCATTCCGAAAGGAACTTTACCTTGACGGAAACCAGGCATTGTTGCTTTATGTTGATAATCTTTTAAAGCTTTTGTTACTTCTGCTTCATAATCAGCTTTAACTAAAGTCACTTGGATACCGGCGAGAAGTTCGCCTTTTAATGTTTGTGTAGTATTCATTTGATAATTAAATTATTTT
>JAZLEF010000107.1:0-1627 GCA_045615125.1 Bacteroidales bacterium | reverse complement strand
GAAAAGGAAGTGCGCTCAAAGAAGTACGGCCTTATTTTCGAGGAACACAAAGAGCGCGTCGATATTGAACTTGAAGAGAATATTCCCGTCCTTACGGAAAATAAGAAACGTTTTATCGACAATGGTGGTGAAATGAACTTTCTTATTGAGGGCGATAATCTTGCGGCTCTCAAACTATTAGAGAAAACACATCGCGGCAAAATCGATCTCATCTACATTGATCCGCCATACAACACCGGAAACAAGGATTTCATTTATAACGACTCTTTTGTCGATAAGACAGACGGCTATCGTCACAGCAAGTGGCTGTCGTTTATGGAGAAGCGGTTGAAGATAATGCGGATTCTTTTGTCTCAAAAAGGATTTATTTGTATCTCAATCGATGATAATGAAATTTCAAATCTTAGAATATTGTGTGATTCTATATTTGGGGAAGATAACTTTATATCATGTATTCCTCGGCGAACGAAGTCATCAGGTAAGACGACAAATGATATTTCGCAGAACCATGATTATGTGCTTGTCTTTGCTAAAGATAAATCCAAGAAATCAATAGGTGGATTGACGCATGTAGACAAGGGATTTAAACATGAAGATGAGTTTGTGGATATTAGAGGAAAATATAAACTTAACCAAACATTAGACTATGATAGTCTCCAATATAGTAAGAGTTTGGATTATCCTATTGAGATAAACGGCGAAATTTTTTACCCAGGCCAAAGTAAAGAAGCGTGGGAAAAACGTATGAATGGAGGTCATAAAAGAGCTGATTGGGAATGGCGATGGAGTAAAGAACTTTTTGAGTTTGGGTATGCTAATGGGTTTATTGTTATTAAAAGGAAAAAAGACGGAACGGCAAGAATTTATACGAAAACCTACCTTAATGCTTCGATAGAACAAGCGAGTAGTGGTGACTACAAGGTTATTTTAAAAGAGCGTTTAAAACCATTGTCGACGCTCGATTTTCTAGATAAAGAATTTTCAAATGACAAGGCAAAAAAAGATCTTAAAGATGTATTTGGTGATTGTCCTTTTGATTATTCGAAACCAGTCAACTTAATTGAAACGCTTGTGCAAATTTCATTATGTACTAATGCTGTTGTCTTAGATTGTTTTGCTGGTTCCGGTACGACGGGGCATGCGGTGATGAAGTTGAATTCGGAGGATGGCGGAAAGCGGAAATTCATTCTTGTTACGAACAATGAAAACGGCATTTGCGAGAAGGTGACATATGAGCGGTTGAAGCGCGTTATCAATAAAGAGAAGTATGCCGCAAAACTCAAATACTTCAAGGTTGATTATGTCCCGATAACGGAAGAAGGATATTGGGAGCGGGCTGAAGCATTGCTCAAATATATCCGTGAACTTGTGGAATTGGAAAACGGGATCGATTTTGTGTACGACAAGTCTGTTGCGATTGTCCTGACGGATGAAGAGGCGGAGATGTTGTTGAAAGACAAGAAGCGGCTCTCAGTCTGCAAGACGGTTTATCGCGGACATAACGTTATGTTCTCCGCAAAGATGAATGCGCAGCTTTCCGGTTGCGGCATTGAGGTAAGGATGATTCCAGATTACTACTATCCTGAATTGGAGGACTGAGACGATGAAACTGAGAAGATTTCAGATG
>JAZLEF010000106.1:0-7004 GCA_045615125.1 Bacteroidales bacterium | reverse complement strand
CGGAAGCAACATAGCCGATTATCTTATAAAACCAGTTAATCCAAACCAGATTCTTCTTTCTTTGAAGAGAAACCTTGAAAAGAAACAGCTCGTCGACGAGAAATCGACATCCAAATATCAGCAGGAATTTCGTAAGATTGGAATGGAGATAAACAACAATCTTAATTATAACGAATGGATTGATGTTTATAAAAATCTTACACGATGGGAACTCGAGCTGCAGAAATCTAACGACGACGGCATCAAGGAGATTTTGTCAATGCAAAGAAAAGAAGCCGACAATCTTTTCTGCCGTTATGTCGAAAAGAAATATATCGATTGGATTCAACCAAACAGCAACGACAAACCAACACTTTCGCATACCTTGATTCGCGATAAGGTCATTCCTCGACTTGATGAAAGCGATAAACCATTGTTCTTCATCTTGATAGATAACCTGCGTTACGACCAATGGAAGTCGATACAGACATTGCTTGAACCTTATTTCAGGACAGAAAACGACGATATTTATTATAGTATATTGCCTACAACAACGCAATACGCACGTAACTCCTTGTTCGCAGGTTTGATGCCTCTTGAGATACGTCGTCGCTTTCCAAAATACTGGGTCGATGAAGAAGATGAAGGTACTAAGAACCAATATGAAAATGAGTTGTTGGGAGAACAATTGCGTCGTCATGGAAAGAATATAAAATATTCATACAATAAAGTCCTTAACCTCGCGGCAGGAAAGAAACTCGCAGAGCAGATGTCAAACCTCATGCAGAACAAGCTAAACGTGATAGTGTATAACTTCGTGGATATGCTCTCACATGCTCGTACTGAAATGGAAATCATCAGAGAACTAGCCTCAGACGAAGAAGCATATCGTTCGTTGATGCTCTCTTGGTTCGAACATTCTTCACTCTTCGATATTATGAAGTTCATATCACAAAAATCTTGTGATGTGATAGTCACGACAGACCACGGCTCGGTGTGGGTTAAAGACCCTGTTAAAATTTTAGGCGACAGAGAGGTGAATACCAACCTTCGTTATAAATATGGTAAGAGCTTGAAATATAATGCTAAAGAAGTGTTTGAGGTACGTGATCCGGAGAAGATTTTCTTGCCTAAGATGAATATCAGCACTTCGTACGTATTCACTCGTTCCAACGATTTCTTCGCATATCCTAACAATTTTAACTATTACGTTAACTATTATAAAAATACATTCCAACATGGCGGCATCTCAATGAATGAGATGTTGATACCAGTGGCTTATTTGAAAAGTAAATAAATTTTAACAATGCAAGATTTAACATTTGAAATAAACAGTATTGAAGAATTATCGAAAGTATCAGACTTACTTTTGGATTGGCGTGATAAGTCTAATATCATAGCGTTTTACGGACCGATGGGAGCAGGCAAGACGACTCTCGTGAAAAACCTTTGTCAGAAACTTGGCGTTAGTGATGAGGTAAATAGTCCTACATTCGCTTTAGTTAATGAATATCAGACCGAAACATTTGATTCTATTTTCCATTTTGACTTTTATAGAATAAAAAGTCTGGAAGAAGTCTTCGACATCGGTTATGAAGATTATTTTTATGGCGGAAGTCTCTGTCTTTTGGAATGGCCTGAACTCATAGACCCTCTTATGCCAGAACATTTTATAAAAGTAGAAATAACACATGGTGATGCCGATACAAGCAGAAAAATAAGATGTTCCTTGGTGTAAATGTTATCGTATGTTAACAAACAGAAGGCTGCTCAATAATTTTTGGGCAGTCTTTTTATTTTATATTATAAATTATGAAAAGAATGCTTGATTTTTAAGTTAAAATGAGTAACTTTGTAAGTTGATTTATTGGCTTAAAATAAATTATTAATCATTGGTTTTTTGTTTATGATTCGAAAAATAAAAGAGCCGATGATGTTGAGCAGAAAAGTAAGAATAATTTTGATAAATAAATTATGAAAAAGATAGTTTTTGTAGGAAGTGGCGCTATTGCAACAGCAATAGGTAATGTTTTAGCGAGAAAGGCTGTATATGATGTCACATTGCTTTCTATTGAGCAAGAAGTGGTTGATTCAATTAACAATGACAGAGTTAATATCGCATATTTCCCTAATGTTAAATTGTCAAGAAATATTAAGGCTACAACGGATATAGAAATTTTAAAGGATGCTGAAATAATTTTTATGGGTATTCCATCGACAGCTGTTGTTGGTTATCTCGCTAATAATAAGCCATATATAAATCCGGAAGCTATTATAGTTAACCTTGCAAAAGGTTTTGGCAAGGAAGATAGACTTATTCCTGAATGTTTGACAGAGTTTATGCCGAATCCGATTCTGACGATGAAAGGTCCTTCTTTCGCTCGCGAAATCATTAATCGTCAAGAAACGGGCTTCACGCTCGCTTCTCAGAATAGCGATTACTTCAATGAAGTGGCTGAACTTTTCGAAAATACCAATATTCACTTCGACTTCTCTAACGATATGCTTGGCGTTGAAATAGCAAGTATCTTAAAAAATATTTACGCTATCGTAATAGGAATGCTCGACGCTAACTACGACTCACCAAATCTTAGGTCTCTCGTAATTACCAAGTCAATCAATGAGATGCGTAAGCTGATGCTCTCCTTCGGCGGACAAGAGATAACGATGTTCAACTATTGCGGCTTCGGTGACTTCTCGCTCACAGCTCTCAACGATATGAGCCGCAACAGAACCCTCGGACTTCTCATCGGTAAGGGATTCTTCAACAGCGGTATTTCTGAAAAAGTAGTTCTCGAAGGCCGTATCGCTACTGATGTTTTCTATCAGAAAGTAGAAGAAAGTCATATAGATATAAGCGCATTCCCAATAATGTCGGAATTGTATCACGTATTCAATGACAACGATTACCCAACAAAGAAATTTGTTAAAAACATCTTAAACAAAATCAAATAAACATTCAGCTAAAGAACTGCTATAAATTCTAAACTGTAAATGGGAATCGTTGTACGTCAGAGTATTAAAGGCTCGATAATGAATTACCTCGGGGTGTTGGTGGGTTTCATTACCACCTTTTTCATTGTCACCAAATATCTTACGACAGAGGAAGTGGGCCTGACTCGCGTCCTCGTCGATGCATCTATTCTCTTGTCGGGACTTGCTCAGCTCGGAACGAGCACCTCGGCGATGCGTTATTATCCGTATTTCAAAGATGAGAAAGAACGCGACAACGGATTCTTCGGATGGTCGGTGATAATACCTTTCATCGGCTTTATAATATTTTCCATTCTCTTTTTCGTCTTTAAACAGCCAATAGTAAATTATTTCTCCCAAAACTCTGAGCTATTCGTCGATTATATCTACTTCGTAATCCCTATGGCTTTCTTTATGACGTATCTGCTTGTCTTTGAGACTAATTCAAATCTTCTGATGCGAATCGTCGTTCCTAAATTCATTCGGGAAGTGGGAATACGTCTCATGACATTGGTCGTTTATCTTCTTTATGCCTTCGATGTCATTAACCTTAACGGAATGGTGGTAAGCCTTTGTCTCACATACGGAATCGCGACGGTTTTAAATATAATATATCTTTTCTCACTTAAGAAAGTCTCCTTTAAGATACAGCCTGCTTTCGTTTCAAAATGGCTGCGTAAAGACTTCATTTTCTATACATTATTCTTGATAGCGACATCATTGGCTGGAAATCTTATTCCAGTGTTGAATACATTCTTCGTTTCAGGAAAACTCGGTCTTGCAGTCGCTGGTATCAATACTATCGCGGTATATATTGCGAGTATGGTGGAGATTCCTTATCGCTCTCTAGCCGCTATTTCACGTCCTCAAATCTCGCAAGGAATGAAAGATAATAATATGCTGGAAGTCAATAATATGACGAAAAACGTCTCCTTACATCAGTTCATGGCTTCAACATTTATCTTTTTCTTAATATGGATTAACATAGATTTAATTTATAATGTAATCCCTAACGGAAACGTTTATGACGAAGCTAAATTGGTGGTTCTGATACTTTCAATTGTTAAAATCATTAACACTTCGCTTAATGTGGGAGCTACAATATTAAGTTATTCTAAATATTATTATTACTCGCTTTTATACACAGTAATTTTAACAATCACAGCGATTTATATGAATATCAAACTGATACCACTCTGGGGAATGGAAGGTGCTGCACTCGCTTCTTTGATTTCATATATCGTATATTACACTTTCCTTTTAACATTTGTCAATTGGAAAATAAAAGTGTCGCCATTGTCAATGAAGGAATTATATACTTTTGTGATAATTCTTTCTTTATTTGCAATAGATTGGTTGTTACAAACTTACGTTTCTGAATATTTTATTTCAATATTTAATGTTGAATTGTTTGGAAGAATTTTGGATTCTGTTGTAAGAACATCGCTTCTTTCAATAATAGGAATCGTAATTATATATAAATCAAAGATTTCAAAACAAGTAAATGACATTATTGATAAGTTTTTATCAATGTTAAAATTAATATAGAAACAATATGAAAGTTATAATAGTAGGACCTGCACATCCTTATAGAGGCGGTATTGCGGCTTTTACCGACAGATTGGCGACTGAATTTGTTGCTGAAGATGTTGATGTTGAGCTTTATACTTTTACTTTGCAATATCCTGCCTTTCTCTTTCCCGGGAAAACTCAATATTCTGACGGACCAGCTCCAGAAAATATTAAGATATTCCGTAAGATTAACTCCATCAATCCATTGACGTGGAGTAAGACAGCAAAAGAAATACGTGACAAAAAACCGGACATTGTTCTGTTTGCTTACTGGATGTCGTTTTTTGCACCTTGCTATTCAAGAATGGCGAAGATGATATCTAAAAATAAAACTACACGTTGTATTGGTTTGGTACATAATATGTTGCCACATGAGAAATCGATTCTTGATATATTGTTCTCTCCACGTTTCGTAAAATCGATGGACGCTTTTGTGGCTCTCTCAAAATCCGTTTTGGAAGATATTTCCAAGTTAGACAAAAAATCAAAACCAAAACAATTCTCACCACATCCTTTGTATGACCATTATGGCGATAGGGAAGATAAAGCTATGGCATTGAGTAGTTTATACCTTGATGACAGATATAACTATCTTCTTTTCTTCGGTTTGATTCGTGAATATAAAGGCCTCGACTTGCTTTTGAAAGCGATGGGTGACGAACGTATCGATAATTATCCTGTCAAACTTATCGTGGCAGGTGAGTTTTATGAAAAGAAAGAACCTTATCTGCAATTGATTGATAATTATAAGATTAACGATAAAGTTATCATTTGTGATAAATATATTCCAGACGAAGAAGTGAAAAACTTCTTCAATCTTGCTGATATGGTTGTGCAGCCATATAGATCTGCAACTCAAAGCGGTGTAACACAGGTGGCTTATCATTTTGAGAAACCTATGCTTGTTACTGATGTCGGTGGCTTACGTGAAATAGTGCCTAATGGAAAAGTAGGTTACGTTGTTGAACCGCAACCTGTTAAAATTGCTGATGCAATATGTGATTTCTATGATAACAACAGAAAAGAGACTTTTGAAGATAACATCATAGAAGAAAAGAAAAAATATGAATGGTCGAAAATGACAGCAACGATAATGAAGTTGTACAACGACACCTTAAATAAATAATGATGATGAAGAAGCTGATTTCTCTTTTGACAAAGATATTCCCACGACAAATCTTAATAAAATTCAGTTATTTGTTCAGCATTCTGATAAGACCGTTTTATTGGGGAAACAAAGTGGAGTGTCCGGTTTGCGGTAAACATTTTCGTAAGTTTTTGCCTTACGGATACGGCGAAGCGATGGATAATCGATTGTGTCCTAGCTGTTTATCCTTAGAACGTCATCGTCTTCTTTGGTTATATTTGAAAGAAAAGACAGGTTTCTTCACCGATGAATTAAAAGTGTTGCACTTTGCTCCAGAGCAGCCTTTCTTAAAGAAATTTAAGAGTTTGAAAAATCTGGATTATACTACTGCCGACCTCGATTCTCCAATCGCAGATTTGCATCTCGACGTGACAAAAATAGATTTGCCTGATAACACATACGATGTCGTTATCTGTAATCATGTCTTGGAACATGTTGATAATGTCGATAATGCTTTTTCGGAAATAAAGAGAATCTTGAAACCAAACGGTTGGGCGATATTGATGGTTCCAATAAATCCTAATGTAGATACTTTTGAAGATCCAACAATAACAGACCCTAAAGAAAGACAGCGACTTTTCGGTCAGTATGACCATGTACGTCAGTTTGGTAGAGACTATGCTGATGTCTTGGCAAAGGCAGGATTTAAAGTCGATGCCGATAGATTATATTACGAAATATCAGAAAACCAACGAGAAAGAATGCGACTCGCTCGTCCAGGAGAAGAACTTATTTATAGAGTTGTTAAAGGAACTGAGGAACTGAGGAACTGAGGAGCTGAGGAATTGAGGAGCTGAGGAGTTGAGAGTCTCTTTAGTTCCTTAATTCCTCAATCCCTTAATTCCTATTTATAAAACTCTGGGTGCATTTCTTTGAATTTCTGTTCGAAGTCCCAGAAGCGTCTGATGCTTTTTTTGCTCCAGTCCAATCTCAATTCGTCTTTTTCCTCTTCGGTGAGATGCCAGTCGATATTGCTGTTGTGCAGACGTTGTGTCAAGGTGTACATCATCAATGCTGCTGAAACGCTGATGTTGTAACTCTCTGTAAAACCGAACATTGGAATCTTTACATACATGTCAGCATTATCTAATGCGTATTGACTTAAACCTGTTTTTTCTGTGCCGAATACGATGGCGACAGGTTCGTCTAAAGGCAATTCTTCAGGTGTGAAGTCGTTTTGATGAGGACATGTCGCTACGATTTTGTAGCCTTTTTTATGCAGATTGTCGAAAGCTTCGGGAGTGTTGAATTCGTTTTCGTTATATTTCTTTAAGTCGAGCCATTTGATACTGCCGACCACGATGTCTGGATTTACGTTATAAACCCAGCGGTT
>JAZLEF010000105.1:0-3690 GCA_045615125.1 Bacteroidales bacterium | reverse complement strand
ATATTTTTTGCAATCGTAGCCATTGATTTTCTCGCTGCCTTCTTCAGAAAATTGCACATTAGAACTCAAAGGGAAAGATGCGAAATAAGAATCGCCGTCGGCATATTTCATCTGGAAGTAAGCACTGTCTTTTGCATAATCGAGATAAGTGATGTCTTCTGATATTCCAGGAATCATGTTACCTTCGTAAGAGTTTATGTCATAGAATTTAATCTGATTGCCGAAGCGTTTCAGTTCAACGAAGGTGGTGTCGCCATTGTTAGAGCCAAGCGAATATATCTGATAAGTTAGACGTTGTTGCGCGTTGGCTGTCAATAAAATAAAACTAAAGATAAATGATAAAAATAATTTTCTGCTCATAATTATAAATGTGTTGTTTTTAATTATTAAATTCAATTGTTTATTATTTTCCAGTGACCGCCTTTTGCTCCTCCAACTCTAACTAGCGTTCCAGCTTCCCTATGTTTGCGTATGATTTTCTTCACTCCACTTTCCGACATACCGAGAAAATCTTGTAATTCTCGTATTGTTATGTTTGGATTCTTTGATATTGCATCAAGAAGTTTTTGGTTACTTTTTTGGTTACTTTTTTGGTTACTTTCTTCAATTTCTTGAAGAGAATCCAAAATACATTTCAGCATAAAAGTGATAAAAATTGTACTATTCCCAGTTTTATCACTTTGAGCAATAGAAGAATAATATTCTTGTTGATTTTTTTTAACAATAGTTTCCACAGGAATCCAAGCAAAAATAGGTTTCCATTGCATCAATAATAATGTTTGCCACATACGCCCCATTCTGCCATTGCCATCAGCAAAAGGATGAATGAATTCAAATTCATAATGGAAAACGCAACTACTAATTAACGGATGTACTTTTGTTTTTTTCACCCAAGACAGCAACTCTTTCATCAAGTATGGAATACGTTTCGCTGGAGGAGCCATGTGAATACACTTTTGTCCATCAAAAACACCTACACCGTCGCTTCTGTATATGCCATTTTCTTTTACCAAATCTGTCATCATAAGACGATGTGCTTTGAGAAGATCTTCTTCTTTGTATGGATTTAACTCAAATAGAATGTTGTATGCTTCATTAGCATTCATAACTTCCAAAATCTCGTTAGGTGGTCCTAAAACACGCTTTCCTTCGATGATAGCTGTTATCTGCTCAAGCGAAAGTGAATTGTTTTCTATTGCTAAAGAAGAATGAATTGTTTTGATGCGATTTTCTTTTCTTAACGTTGGAGTCGGTATATCTTTATCATTTACAGACATCCTTCCAAGAGTTTCCGCTATTTCAATAACTAAAGATGTCATCTCATCTGTGACTGTAAATGGCGGAATATAAGAAGGTTCTGTAAATTTATTCATTTGACACTCTCTTAATTTTAAACTTTACAAAGATAAGAAAAGGCTAAAGACGAAAGACAAAAGGCTAAAGATTTTTTTAGGTGCTATTAGCTGTTGGCTATTGGCTGTCGAACTATAATCTCTACACTTTCCACTTTCAGCTATGAGTTATGGGCTTTTTATAATAAAAAGAATATGATTTTTAGAATTAATCGTTATTTTTGTATGCATAATCTGTAAAATGAATTTAAAATAAATAATTATGAGAAAAAACCTTTTTATCATTGCATTAGCTGCATTGTTTATGGCTTCATGCGGTAAGCCAACTAATGAAAAAGCAGCATCTTACACTCCTCCGCAAGACCTCGTTCTTGAATCAGACATCATGACTCCCGAAGTTTTATGGTCGATGAACCGACTCGGTGAATACGCTGTTTCTCCTGACGGCAAACACGTCGTATACAACCTTACCTATTTTATTATTGATGAAAACAAAAGCAAGACCGACATCTATGTTATCGACATCGACGGCAACAACAACAGATGTCTCACTCAGTCATTTGCGAGCGAATACAGCCCTACATGGAACAACGACGGTTCTAAGATTCTCTTCATGAGCGCAGCAAGTGGCGAGATGCAGGTTTGGGAAATGAACCCTGACGGCAGCGGAAGAAAACAAGTATCATTCGTGGAAGGCGGCATCGGCGGTTTCGAATACTCACCAGATGAATCACAATTTCTTTATACAGCTGAAGTTAAACTTAAAGATAATGTTGCCGACATCTACCCTGACCTCCAACTTTCTTCAGGAAGAATCAACAACGACTTGATGTATCGTCACTGGGACCAATGGGTTGACACTTACGGTCATATCTTCATCACTGCTGATAATGGCAAGAACACCTTAGATATTATGGAAGGTGAAATGTGGGAAGCTCCTGTCAGACCTTGGGGCGGTCTCGAACAAGTGTCATGGACCAGCGATGGACAAAACATCCTTTATTCTTGCAGAAAGAAAGTCGGTATGGATTATGCAACATCAACAAATACTGATATTTACCAATATAACATCCCAACAGGAGAATGCAAGAACCTCACCGAAGGAATGATGGGTTACGACATGAACGTCGTCGTTTCTCCACAAGGCGACAAAATCGCTTGGGAAAGCATGGAACGCGATGGTTATGAAGCTGATAAACAACGTCTCTTCGTCATGGACTTAAAGACTGGCGAAAAGAAAGACTATTCAATTGGCTTCGACCAAAACGCTACAAATCTCCTCTGGGCTCCTGATGGTCAGACAATTTATTTCATCAGCAACCTTCACGCTACAGAACAGATTTACGCTTTGAGCCTCGCAACTGGTTCTATCAGAAAGATAACAAACGGCAAACATAATTACATCTCATTGGCTTGGGCAGGCGATAAATTAGTCGCTGGACGTCAGTCGATGTCACACGCAACAGAGTTATATATCGTTGACCCACAGAGCGGCGAAGCTAAACAACTCACAAAAGTCAACGACAATATCTTCAACCAGCTCACAATGGGGAATGTTGAAGAACGCTGGGTTGAGACAACCGACGGCAAGAGAATGTTGACATGGGTCATCTACCCTCCTCATTTCGACAAGAACAAGAAATATCCAGCTGTTCTCTTCTGCCAAGGCGGACCACAAAGTGCTGTAAGTCAGTTCTGGTCATATCGCTGGAACTTCCAGATGATGGCTGCTAACGATTATATCATTGTTGCTCCTAACAGAAGAGGTCTTCCAGGCTTCGGTCAGGAATGGTGTGAAGCCATCAGCGGCGACTACGGCGGACAATGTATGAAGGATTATCTCTCAGCTATCGACGCTATCGCAAAAGAGCCTTTTGTTGATGAAAACAGACTCGGTGCAGCAGGTGCTAGCTTCGGCGGTTATTCAATATTCTGGCTCGCAGGACATCACGAAGGACGTTTCAAGGCTTTGATTGCACACGACGGCATGTTTAACTTCGAGTCTCAATATCTTGAAACAGAAGAGATGTGGTTTGTCAACTGGGATCTCGGCGGACCATATTGGGACAAGGACAATCCTGTAGTACAATGGTCATACGCCAACTCACCACATAAATTCGTCGACAAATGGACTGCTCCTATCATGGTCATCCACGGCGGCATGGACTACAGAATCTGCTTCACACAAGGCATGCAAGCATATAACGCAGCGGTATTGAGAGGCATACCAGCAGAGTTCTTATACTTCCCAGATGAAAACCACTGGGTCCTCAAGGCACAAAACGGAATCCTGTGGCAAAGAAGATTCTTCAACTGGCTTGATACTTATTTGAAGTAA
>JAZLEF010000104.1:0-22556 GCA_045615125.1 Bacteroidales bacterium | reverse complement strand
GCAGGAACTCTTTCCAACGCCATAACTGCCATTGCGCCAGCAGCTTCTGCAATACGAGCCTGCTCTGGATTTGTAACATCCATTATAACACCACCTTTTAATAATTCTGCAAGGTTACGATTTACTTCTTTATTTTCTTTCATTTTGACTTAATTTTAAAAACGATGCAAAGAAAAATAATATCAAAATGCAAAGAAAAAATATATTCTGATTTTAAAAAATATTATTCCGATATTTATAAAATCATTTCAATCTATAAACAGAAGGTGTTTCTTTTTCATTTTTAAAAAAGAAAGAAGAGAATGCGGATTGTGACGAAAAACCAAGTTTGTTTGATATTTCCTGAACGCTGTAGTTTGTCGATTCTAAAAGTATTTTAGCTTCTTTTATTATATAATCAGAAATAAGTTGTTTTGGAGCAACTCCGACTATATCATTAGTCACTTGTGATAGATAACGTGTTGACACACATAATTTATCAGCGTAAAAAGACACGTCATGAGATTTATGATAGTTTTCACTTACAAGCGACATGAACTTATTGTAAACCACAGTCTTTCTTGAATGCTGCACTTTTTCTGACACAGCATAAACGACTTGCTTGTGCATATAATCATGAGCCTTGTCAATCGCTGTCGTAATATCATCACCGGATGCGAGACGAGTTGCCACTGCGGAAGAAAGAGCACCCCCGACTCCATGTTTCTGCCAGCCCTCGGTGTTATGCGAAGTAAAGAAATGCGGATTTCCATTTTCATAAAGCAAGGCCGTAAGCAAACCGTCATTATGTTTAGAAGCACGCAGCAACACAGATTCAACACCCATATTAATAAATTTGTGCGCAGCTGCAATCATATCATCATCGGTATTGATTTTTATGCCTAGCATTTTCTCAGCTTCATTACTACGCAATATCAGCAGCGTCGACATTGGAAGAAGATGCTTTTTAATTGCCGAAATAACATCATTTGAAACAAGTTGTTTTTCTTCTGATGAAAAGATACCTGGAACAAGCACGATGCTTTGAGAGGCAACGATTTCATTCCTCAACATCTTTATCGTTGACGCATCGCGAACGAGACCTATTTTAACAACTTTTGGATGCGACTCCTTCACAATAGCTCTCACCTGCCCTATTATCATTTCTGAAGACAAGTCGTTGATAAAAGTCTCGCCGTTTTCATTCTGGGCCGTCACTGATGTTATCGCTGTCAATGCATAACCGCCAAGAGCCGATATTGTCCTTATATCAGCCTGAACGCCGACCACGCCAGCGCCGTCAGAACCATTGATAGTCAATATAGGAATCAGTTTAGGCATATAAATATTATTATATCACAAAAATAACAAAAATCATCCACGGAATCTCACATATAGATTAGTTCGTGGATAAAATCTTTCTATAAAACTCTGCTTTCACCTCTACTTTCATTGGATACGCTCTTGATGACGACGGCATTCGCCAGAAGTTGATAACTCTATCGTTATAATTAATCTCCGTCTTCTCTCCCACTTTCGGTTCTTCACATTGGAAAATATCAATGATAATATCAGTCGCCTTCTGTCCTGTTGTCACTATATTTTCACATTTAGGCAACGATTCCAACAACGCTTTGACATCAGTCTGCTTCACAACTTCAAGGAATTTATCAGAAGCATTATCTTTCAGACGAATGACCTCAGATGCCGTATCATATAAAGCGAAGCCTTTATCTTTACAGAAATCAACGATTTTGTCTTTATCGAAACGCATCTCTCCTTTTATCTCAAAATAATGTTTGTCGTTGTGAAATATAAGCCCCCATATTCTCCACATATCGTTTATCCAGTTAGGATAAAAGAACTCCATCGACCATTTCTCTTTCTTCGGAGGGAAACTGCCGAGCATAAGAATCTTGGCGTTCTCCGGAAGAAACGGCTGCAAAGGATGAGATTCTATTGTATTGCTGTTCATATCAGCTAATCAAAATGCTTCTTTCATACAAAAATCTTGGGGCAAAAGCTATTTCATTATTCCAATCAACAGTAAAAGGATCTAATGTAAAGGATTTGAAATAATCTAAATCATGTAATTTTCGGCAAACTCCTTTTTCCATCAATGGAGCAAAATCCATCAATCTAAGTTCACCATTATTAAAGGTCAACCTTAATACATAATCTTCAACATACTCTGCTTTTACTATTTTCAAAATAATATCATCCATAGTTATTTTAAAGGTTCTATTTTATTAGCAAGTTCACATCTTGAAAGCAACTTCCAGTTCTCCAATAATTCTTCTTTGTGAATATCAAGCCATTCATAAACTAATTTCAACTCACGTCTTGGCAAAGAGCCAATTATTATCCCTTCTTCTATTGTCACCACTGCTTCATATCCATTATACCAAACGTGAAAATGTGGTGGATTATGATCATCTATATACATATAGATTATAATCCCATAAAATCTGCTTATTTCAGGCATACTACATTAAATTAAGATTTCACTAATTTTGATTTTACATCTGCAAAGATATAATTTTGTCCATATATCACTTCATATATTTTATACAAAATTCAAACTCTACAAATCAAAAACAAAAATAAAAAAAGAGGGACGCCAAATAATGACGTCCCAATATTTTGTGTTATTCACACTTCGTGGAATCAATCAATTCTGCAGCAGAGGTTTCTGTCGCCGAATGCATCGTCGATTCTTGTTACGTGTGGGAAGTATTTATCTTGAACATCGCTCTTGTTAGGGAAACCTGCTTCTGAACGTGTGAATGGGAATTCCCAGTTGTCAGCCATCAACATTTCAGCTGTGTAAGGAGCGTGTGAGATAACGTTGTTGCCTCTTTCAGCCTTACCGCTTTCGATGTCAGCGATTTCTTGACGAATCTTAATCATAGCGTCAACGAAACGATCTAATTCTGCCAATGGTTCGCTTTCTGTTGGTTCAACCATCAATGTTTCGTGAACTGGGAACGCTACTGTTGGAGCGTGGAATCCGTAGTCCATCAAACGTTTAGCGATGTCGATAGCAGCAACGCCAGTAGCTTTGTTGATACCGTTGATATCGAGAATCATTTCGTGAGCTACGTGACCGTTGTTACCGGTATAAAGGATTGGATAATAATCTTTCAATCTATCTTTGAGGTAGTTAGCATTCAAGATAGCCATCTTTGTTGCTTCTCTTAAACCAGCACCGCCTAACATCTTGATATATGCGTAAGAGATGGTGAGGATTTGTGCGCTACCGTAAGGAGCTGCTGATACAGCACCGAGTTTTTCGTTATATGTAGCGAGGTTGAGGTGAGTTGGCAAGAATGGTACCAAGTGAGCTGCTACACCGATAGGACCTACGCCAGGACCGCCACCGCCGTGAGGGATAGCGAATGTCTTGTGTAAGTTGAGGTGGCAAACGTCAGCGCCGATGAAACCTGGACATGTGAGACCAACTTGAGCGTTCATGTTAGCACCGTCCATATAAACTTGACCGCCGTTGTCGTGAACTATCTTCATCAAGTCGCGGATACCGTCTTCATAGATACCGTGTGTTGAAGGATAAGTTACCATGAATGCTGCGAGGTCATCTTTATATTGTTCAGCTTTTGCCTTAGCATCTTCCATGTCGATGTTACCGTTAGCGTCGCATTTAACGACTACAACTTGCATACCTGCCATTGCAGCTGAAGCTGGGTTTGTACCGTGTGCTGATGCTGGGATCAAGCAGATGTTACGATGACCTTGGCCGTTAGCTTCTTGGTAGCGACGGATTGTCAACAAACCAGCGTATTCACCGCTAGCACCTGAGTTAGGCATGAATGACATACCAGCGAAGCCTGTGATTTCGCAGAGGTCTTTACCTAATTCGTTGATGAGTTCTAAGTAACCTTCAGCTTGGTCTGCTGGAACGAATGGGTGAATGTTAGCGAATTCTGGCCAGCTCAAAGCGAACATTGATGTTGCTGAGTTGAGTTTCATTGTACATGAGCCGAGAGGAATCATAGCGCGGTTCAAACTTAAGTCGCGGTCTTCCAATTGTTTCATATAACGCATCATGTCTGTTTCGCTGCGATATTTGAAGAATACAGGCTCTTGTAAGTATGATGATGTACGTTGCATGTCAGCAGCGATACCGTTGAATGTGCCACATACTGATGGGTTGCAAACGAAGTCTTCATGTTGTTTTCCGAGGACTTCACAAACAACAGCAACGATTTCATTAACGTCTGCCAATGATGTTGTTTCGTCTAAGCTGATAGCGAAATGTTGTTTGTCGATGATACGGAAGTTCATTTGATGTTGAAGAGCTACTTCATTTACTTTACATGTGCAGAAGCCTTCTGGCAATTCGAAATGTAAAGTATCGAAATATGAGTCGTTAAGTTGTTTAACGCCATATTTTTGCATTTCTTTATCGAGAACGCAAGCTAATATATTAATGTGACGAGCTATTTCTCTGATACCTTCAGCACCGTGGTAGATTGCGTAGAATCCTGACATGATACCGAGGAGAGCTTGTGCTGTACAGATATTTGATGTAGCTTTTTCGCGTTTGATATGTTGTTCACGTGTTTGTAATGCGAGACGGTAAGCAGGGTTGCCGAGAGCGTCTTTTGAGATACCGATGATACGGCCTGGCATTTCACGTTTGTAAGCGTCTGTTGTTGCGAAGAAACCTGTGTGAGGACCGCCGAATGCCATTGGCAAACCGAAGCGTTGGCTAGAACCTACTACAGCGTCTGCGCCCCATTCACCTGGAGGTGTGATGAGAGCTAAGCTCATAAGGTCTGAAGCAACTGCTACTTGCATACCTTTTTCTTTCCATGCTTTAACATCTTCGCTATAGTTGATGATACGTCCGTATTGGTTTGGACATTGAACTAAGATACCGAAGTATTCTTCACCTGCGCTGAAGTTCTTGACATCGTCAACAACTACTTCAATGCCTAAGTGATATGCTCTTGTCTTGATAACGTCAACAGTGTGTGGGAAAACGTCGTTAGCAACGAAGAATTTGTTAACGCCAGCTTTTACTTGAGCGCGGCTGCGGCTGTGCCAGAACATCAACATTGCTTCTGAAGCTGCTGTTGCTTCGTCTAACAATGAAGCGTTTGCCAATGGCATAGCTGTCATGTCGCTGATAACTGTTTGGTAGTTTAAGAGAGCTTCAAGACGACCTTGAGAAATCTCTGCTTGATATGGAGTGTATGATGTGTACCAACCTGGATTTTCAAGAATGTTACGTGTGATGACACCTGGAGTGATTACGTTGTAGTAACCCATACCGATGTAACTTCTGTAAATCTTGTTCTTAGCACCTAAAGCCTTAAGTTTGCCGTAGCATTCATATTCGTTCAAACCATTGCCGATATTTAAACCTTTTGGAAGACGAATGTCTGGAGAAATAATCTCATCAATAAGTTGATCTGTTGATTCAACGCCAACGACCTCAAGCATTTTTTTTACATCAGCTTCTGTTGGTCCATTGTGACGTTTAATGAAATTGTTGTTAATCATATTATTAGTTATTTAATGAAATACTTTTTTCTTGTTCCGCAAATTTAGTTTTTTTTTCTTATTATTACCACTTCTCATAAAGAAAATTTATAATTTTGCTGAAAATAATTAAAATTAACATTTATGAAAAAAATAGCTTTATTTCTGTTAGGTTTTTGCCTCATTTTATCATCATGTAAAAATAGAAACAGATATGAAATCAATTATGATGGACCTGCAACTATTGATATTGTGCTATTGGAAGAATTAGGTTTAAATGTATCATCTGACTATCCTCTCACCTATTATTCGGATAATGAACTCGTAGTAACAGTTTCAGAAAATGGTGTTATTCTTGGAAAGAATATTGGCGAAGCTAATGTGGTTATTTCTAACGCAGAAAGTACATTAACATTAAAAGTTGTAGTTTCTCTATTCGAAGAACCATCCTTTGATTTTTATTGCAACCAAGCTCATATAAAAGATATATATGGAATGCCTTATCATACACTAGGCGACTCCATTTACACTTATGGCGGTGATGAGAGATGGATATCTTATGCTGTATGGAGAATGGATTTTATGTTCATCAACAATCAATACATGGAGTCGGTGCTTTATTTAAGAAACAGTGTTGATACTCGTATCAATGAATTTCTTGAAGACAATTACTACTACCAAGGTGTTATTAGCGACACTATCGATAGTGATGTTTATCAATATGAAATATATCTTAATAATCCTAATTATCAAAATGCTTCTGTTATGGTAAGTAAACTTGAAGGTGCTGGTTATTACGACGACATCTGTCTCTTCTACCTGCCGTATGAATACACAGAAGACTCATCAGCAAAAGAAATGCTAAAACGAAGCAGAAGGAGAAAATAAAGATTCATTAAAAAAAATGAGGCGATTTTGGTCGCCTCATTTTTTTATTCATTGTCTTCTCTCTTACTTTGACGTTTACGTTCTATCTCATCCAAGATAATCTTTCTCAAACGCAAGCTCTTTGGTGTTATTTCGAGATATTCGTCATCTCTAATCATTTCCATATATTCTTCTAATGAGAAACGTTTAGGTGGGATAAGAACGATTTTTTCATCAGAACCTGAAGCACGGACGTTGGTCAAGTGCTTTGTCTTGTTAACATTCAATACGATGTCGTTTGAACGTGTGTTTTCACCAATGACTTCACCAGCATATACTTCTTCATTAGGCATTACGAAGAACGAACCTCTGTCTTGTAACTTCCATATTGCGTAAGGAACAGCGACGCCAGTCTCCATTGCGATAAGAGCTCCTGTGTTACGACCTGCTATTTCTCCTCTCCATGGTTCATAACCTTTAAGTCTTTGTGACATGACTGCTTCACCTTCTGTTGCTGTGAGCATATTGCTTCTCAATCCGATGAGACCTCTTGACGGAATTTCGAAGTCGATGTTCATTCTGTCGCCCTTAGGCTGCATATTTATCATCTCGCCTTTCTTAGCTGTTACGAGTTCGATAACACGGCCTGCGAATTGTTCAGGAACTTGAACTGTAAGCATTTCGATAGGCTCACATTTCTTGCCGTCAATTTCTTTCAAGATAACTTTTGGCTGACCAATTTGGAACTCATAACCTTCACGACGCATTGTCTCAATCAAGATTGAAAGGTGAAGGATACCACGACCGTAAACCATCATAGCATCTGGTGATGCTGTGTCTTCGATACGAAGGGCGAGGTTCTTTTCCAATTCTTTATATAAACGTTCACGGAGGTGACGTGATGTAACGAATTTACCTTCTTTGCCGAAGAATGGTGAGTTGTTGATGGTAAACAACATACTCATTGTTGGTTCGTCAACGTGGATTGGTGGCAATGCTTCTGGATTTTCCATGTCGGCTACTGTGTCACCAATTTCAAAGTCCTCAAGACCCATGAGTGCTACTATATCACCAGCTTTTACAGGGTTCTTTGTTCTTTCTTTTCCGAGACCTTCGAATGTATATAATTCTTTAATGGTGTTCTTTCTAATTGTGCCGTCACGTTTCATGAGTGAAACATTCATGCCTGCTTGCAAGACACCTCTCTTCAAACGACCAACAGCGATACGGCCAACGTATGAGCTGTAATCTAATGAAGTGATAAGCATCTGTGGTGTGCCTTCTTCATATTTAGCTGCTGGAATATGTTCCAAGATTGTATCAAGAAGATATGAGATGTCTGTTGTGACTTTCTTGTAGTCTGATGACATCCATCCTTGTTTTGAAGATCCGAACACTGTTGGGAAGTCGAGCTGATCTTCTGTCGCACCTAAGTTGAACATCAAATCGAAGACAGCTTCTTGTGTCTCTTCTGGATAACAGTTAGGTTTGTCAACTTTGTTGATAACGACGATAGGCTTAAGTCCTAAGAGCAATGCTTTTTCAAGAACGAAACGTGTTTGTGGCATTGGACCTTCAAATGCGTCGACGAGTAAGATGACGCCGTCGGCCATGTTGAGGACGCGTTCAACTTCACCGCCGAAGTCGGAGTGACCGGGAGTATCGATGATGTTAATCTTTACGCCTTTATAACGGACTGAAACGTTTTTTGACAAGATGGTGATACCTCGTTCTCGCTCAAGATCGTTGTTATCCAACATCAAATCATTTGTTTCCTGATTGTCTCTAAACAATCTCGATTGGTGTAAAATACGATCTACCAATGTGGTCTTGCCATGGTCGACATGGGCAATAATTGCGACATTACGAATACTATCCATCTATTATATTTTAAATTGTTATAAACTCAAAAAAACGACTGCAAATTTACAAAAAAAATGCTTTTATTTTTAAAATTATATATCTAATTAAACTGGTTTTACATCAATTTTTTCATCATCTTTTCCAATGTACAATAAGTATGCTTCAATATTTTTTTCAATACCCATCCCTCTTAATGCATCGATATAAACCTTCATCTTTTCATTATATTTTTTATAATGTTTTCCTGTCTTATAATCTATGAGAATGATTCTATCATCCAACTCAGCATATCTATCAGGACGTTTCATCGACTCTTTCGTCATGATTTCCATCTCATTTTTTATGATAGCCTTTTCTGAATATGCGTCTTTGATGTATGGATGACTGGCAATCATCTGAATCTTTTTCAACAAGACATCAGCACGTTTTTGGTTGATATGACCGGTGTCGAGATAATATTGTAAAACGCCTTCAGCATCGTCTAATGTCATTATCTTGGAGTATATTTCATGCACGAGTATGCCCGTTTCCTTCGCTTCTTCGTCATCATCCTCATCTTCTTCTGAACTTACTGCAGATACAGGAGCAAATTTAAGAATCTTAAACCAATCTATAGTGTCACGATTGCAATCATCTTCAAGCGTGATTTCTTTATCTTCTTTATCTTCTTTTTTATCAGAATGGTATTCTATTTCTCCAAATTGATATTCATCAAATTTGCTATCTTCCTCCCCTTTTACAATCTGATTGAACTTAACCATCTTGACTTTATCGGTTTCTTTTTCATGTCTGTTCAAAATGTCATAATCGAGGAATAGATTTTTTTTATCATCACCGTCACTGTTGAGCTTGTTGTCAGTGTAAATATAAAGCACATCTTTGGGACGTGTCATCGCTACATACATGGCGTTGATGTCGTCGAAAGCAATCTTACCTAATTCTTCTTCATAATATTTATGTTTGTCGGTATATTGAAGAGTGCTTGAAATAGGAAGCATGAAATCGTCGATGATATTGTTGATTTTGTCTGGTATGTTGAAATCTTTGTTGTTTACAGAAATCCATTTCTCTGTTGAATGAAACTTCTCTGGCAACTTAGTAGGAACGTAAGGATACATCACCACCTTATATTCAAGACCTTTGGATTTATGTATTGATATGATTTGTACTGCGTCAATCTTGCCGCTAATCTTAACGTGGATATTATCCGACTTTCTGTCCCAATGTTCCAGGAATGCATTGATACCAGTGTTTTCGTTGTTCTGCCATTCCTGTACCATATTCATGAAATATTGAAGGAATACGTCTTCTACAATATTGAACTTATAGTTCTTTATAATTCTTGCACATAAATCGTAAAGACTTAAAGCATTGTCTCTTAACTCTAATATTGTTTTATTAACTTCATTAAAGTTATTGTATGTGCTGATGGTATCTTTTATGTTGTATGCCGAGTCTTTTTCACTATAAATATCTTTGTTTTTATTTATGTCTTGATAGAATGAAAGGTTCAGCTTTGCTATGTTGTCGTTTTCATTCATAAGATATTTAAGTGTGTTTATGACGAGCTGCACCTTATCCGATGACTTTAATGTTATAGAGTCGGAGGAGATGACATCAATGCCTTTTTCTGATAAATATTCAGCAATCTCAGTGCCGTCGGAATTGCTGCGTACAAGTATTGTGATGTCGCTTAATTTAAATTTCTTCTCTTTCAGATAATTGATGTCGCCTACAATAGCTTCCATCACAGCGTTCTTGTAATCCTTTTTCTTGTCTTCTTCAGAATAATTATAAATCTTGATGTTGACGCATCCATCATACTCGTTCTTCTTTTCATTATACTCCTGATTCATAGATTGAGTATACACCTTTCTATGTTCTAAATTCAACGAGCCAGACGCGAAATTGAAGAATGAGTTGTTAAAATAAACGATATTCTTCTTGGTACGATAGTTTGTGTTTAATGTCTCAGTTTTTATTGCATCATGAAAAAGTCTTTCATAATCATCGAACACTCCATCTTCCTTTGGCCTATTGTATATTTTAGGCAGCTGGTTTATCTGTTCCACCTCGCCGCTCCTGAATCTATATATCGACTGCTTGGCATCGCCGACCAAGAAATTCTTATTGCCATCAGAGAGACTGTTGTGTATCAATGGCAAGAAGTTAAACCATTGTAATATCGACGTGTCTTGAAACTCATCGATGAAGAAATGCTTGAATTTGGAACCTATTCTTTCGTATATAAATGGAACGCTGCATTCAGCAATAATATCAGATATTCTCTTGTTAAATTCTGAGATATGTACCTTGTTGGTTTCTTCAATATGTTGATTGATGATCGTGAAGAGATAACCTCTCAGGACATATAGATACAGATTCTTGTTGATTATATTATATAGGTATAAAGAATCATGGCTTCGGTATATATCTTCGATAAATGTTTTAGCATCAAAAGAGCATGATGGAACCTTTTTTCCTGTATACCATTTGCCATCTTTGAGTATATTCTTTATTCTTTCGCTTCTTATATCTTTTGGAGAAATATTGATGTCTTTTTCTAATTTCTCGACCAATGTCGTTATTGCATTATAGCATAAATCCTTTGCTTCAGATTCTTTAAATGCATTTATTTTTGACTTGATGTCATCTTTATATTTTTTAATCTCCTCATCGAGATATTTCTTGAGGTCTTCACAATCTTTTATTGAAAGTGTTTTATGATTCAGGCTCTCACCTTTTTTATATGCGCTTTCTTTGAGAAGTTTTCTAACAAATTCCTTGATAGGATAATCGAGTCGCCATCCATATTCTTCTTTAAGATTGAAGCGTATATATTCTTTCAATGTCTTGGTGAGGTCGTTTTCTTTATCGCCTATTTCCTTGTCGATGCGTTGAATCACTTCATCTACAAAATCATCGTCGTCGAGAAGCACCCTGTATTGATAAGGCAGTTTGAGTTCGTTGGCGAAGGTTCTTGATATTTGTTGAACAAAGCTGTCTATTGTAGATACATTGAGGTCTGAGTAGTTGTGGAGTATTTTGTCGTATAGGTCTGTGGCTCTTCTCTTAAGTTCGACATCGTTTAAATGAGTGCTTTTGATGAGGTCATTTGTAAGATCTTTGTTATTGTTGATGTCCGTCATTATTTCATTCAGGCCATCCAAGATTTTAGCCTTCATCTCATTGGCGGCCTTATTCGTGAAAGTGACAGCGAGGATATTGTCGAAGATAAGATTTTGTGATGAGAGACAAAGTGTCAGAAATTCTTTTACTAAAGTATAAGTCTTGCCTGTTCCGGCCGATGCTTTATATAGTTTAAAATTCTCGCTTTTCATCTCTTATTGTTTTTTTTATTCTTGTTCTTATTTCTATTCCTTGCAAAAATCTCCTTGATGCTGTCGAAACTTTGAGAATAAGAAAGACCGAGGCCTTGCGTATATTCGGAATATGTCTCGTATGAATAAGTATAATAGTTACTATTCAGGTTGGAGTGGTTGTAGCCTTTTAAGCTCAACCTATTGGTCAGCTTGAACGTTATGTCAAAGTCACCCACAATGCTGTTGGCACCTCCTGCTATCTCTCCTTGCGAACTATTGTACATACCGAGGTTGGTTTCTATTATCAGTCTGTCATTGAAGAGCTGTGTGGATAGAGCGAACTCAAATTCTTCAGGTGTGTAGTTATCTTCAGGAGTATAACGCACACCGATGTCGAGTCCCTTGCTAATCTGCGACAGCCAGCTGCTCAATGAATTAGTCAACACGTTATAATAGTTGGTGACACCGATAGCAGATAGTCCTGAATTTGAATAAGAGAACGATCCTAACACGAGGAGTGATATTATCTGCTGCGACATTACCGCTTGGTTTGTGGTGTCTATGATAGAGAAGACAGTGTTTTTGATGTCGTCTGTCGCATTAGGCAACTCCAGTCCGAAGGTTATTGACGGGTTGTTGAGTTTATCTTGTAGTCTTAAGATACAATCCACGTTGATGTTATTAACCAAAGATGTCGAGTCTATTTCGATGCCTAATGACGATATGGATGACTTTGTTCTGTAGCTACCGATAACATTGATGTCGGCATCCGCAGCATCTCCTGTCCATGAGATGGTACCGCCTCTTCTGATGTTGAAGTTACGGCGTACGAGATTTTGGAAATCGAAGACGAAGGTTCCTTCGCTGATGACGTAGTCTCCGTAGAGTGAGAGTTGGTCGGAAGCAAGACCGAGACGTATACTTCCAAGTCCGTTAGCACTGATGTTACCCATATTAGATGGAAGATGTATGTTGACGCTGGCATCTTCGGTGACATCAGCATTAAGGTTAAAGGTAAATTTCTTGTCTTTTTTCTTCGTAGGCAATATCGTCATAACGGTATCTTGTTCCTTCTCTTTCTGCACGAAAACGATGAAATTATCGTTGATGGAGCTGTTGCTTGTCAATAGAATATCTATCACAGTTCCTGGCATTGAAAGTACATTGACGTCCATGACAATATCATCAAGAGGTCCTTCAATCTTAAGGTCACCGCTTGCTACGGCAGTGCCATAGAAGGTTGAACTCTCTTCTGGAAGCATGTTCATGCTGATGAAATTGTCGAGTGTGGCATCTACATCAAATCTAAACTTTCTAAGATATTCGTGAGTGATAACAGCTTGTGCTACCGCATGGTTATTCAAGCTGTCGACAAGAATAATATCGCTGCAATCGATTCTGTTCTTCGAGAATCTGATACTTGGACGTAAGTCTTTATATCTAGTCTCCAAAGGATTTATTCTGTAGAAAGTGTTAAGATAATCTATATTACATGTTCCATCATACACGATGGCATCGCCGTTGAGAACCATTTGTTTTAACGAACCTGTTACGAGTAAGTCACCATTGACTTTGCCACCTACTCTACTTAATGTTTTTTGGGTGAATGAGTTGACGAATGAAATATCTACCCCGTTAAGATTGAGGTTGAAATCGAGATTTTCATTCTCGCGTGAGGTGTAATAATTACCTACGAGAGAGAGCACTTTGTCTAAAGAGTTTTTCCTTAATATTTCCGTATCAATGAATATCGAGGTGTCAGGAGCGTTCCAGCTAGCATCGATGAAACCGTCTCCAATAAGATGATGGTTGATACCCAGACTTATGACGTCGAGATTGGAGAAGAAGGTAAACTTATCCGATATGCCGGAAACCTGCAAGTCGCCATTGACATATCCATCCACATCAATACCATAGCCAGCAGTCAGCAAGTCAAAATTTGAAATGTTTAATTTGTTGAAGTTAAGATATATGGTATCTCGTGATGTCTTAGGGAATCTGCCGTCGATGGTGAGCGACTGACATCTTGAATAAATATCGCATTTATTGAATTTGACGCCATTCTTCTTGAAGTCGATGTAGCAAGTAGGACTGATATTCCATAGGCTATCGTTGATGATGACGTCGGATGTTGTTACATGAAGTATTCCACCTGTCTTTTCATGAGGATTGAATGTAGCTTCTATCTTGCCTTTGTTTTTATCTTCAGGATTAAAGTCGTCCCATGTGAGGTCGAAGAAGAGAGTATCGTTGTGTGCGTCCATCATAAACGTCATGTTTTCAAGACCAAGTTCCACATCGTTTTTCTCGTTTGCTTCTTTCATGACAAATTCTCTAAGGTTTAGGCTCGCCGTGGTTTTGTTGCGTTCAGTCTTGTTCTTGACATAAATATCATTCAAGATAAAATTGTTGTAAACAATCATATCTGATTCTAATGTCGAATAAAGAAGATAGTTTTTGGATGTGAATGTAGCTGTGAAATTGGTATTGTTGCTTAACATGAGGTTAGGCATCAGGAGATTCGACAAAGTCTCGGTATTCTTGAAGTTCATGTTGACATAAAAATCCTGTTCCTCGTCTTCAAGTCTAACTCCTTTATCAGCCCATTGTCTGACATGGAAATGATTAAGTACGTAGTTTTTGAAAGTGTTTCCTATTTTCTTGAAATTCAGAATACCATTGACATCAGCATCGAAGAAGTCGCAGTTTATCTTAAGGTCTTTAGAGCTGAAATGATTTTCTGTCAGGTTTATCTCAAGGCTATCCATGAAATAAGAACCGCGGCTGTCGTGATAATATGTGCTGTCGATGAATATCTCTCCGAACATCTTGTCGATGTCAAAACCTCTCATATTAGCTTGTACATTGGTAGAGAGAAGAGCTTTCTTGTCGTAATCTACAAGGTCTAATTTATGTAAGTCGGCATTGTCTATCTTCAGTTTAAGATCGAAAGAAGGTTCTTTTTTTGAGATGTCGAGCATTCCATTGAAGTCTATGTCGGCATATTGTGACTTGATATTGCTAGATGCCAATATCTGCTCATTTTTTATCACACCGTTTATGTTGATGTCATTAATTTCTTTATCGGTATATTTAAGTTTTTCCACAAATAAATCCAGCTGCATATCAGCGTCTTTCTTCTTTATACCCTCGCCTCTCATGTCGGTATAGAATGATACGATGAAATCGTTTTTCAAGCCAAGAATATCCTTTATATTGAGGTTGTTTGTATGTAATGAGAAGAAATAAAAAGGATAAGGAACAATATTAAGGTCGTTGTTGATAGCACCGTCGTAATATATGTTTCCTATGTTGGTAAGAAGGTTAAACTTGGTGTTAAAGTTGTTGTGGAATCCATAGAACTCACCAGACAGCACGGCGTTTTTGATGACAGACAGCATTTCTGGAAGAGGTATTTTTTCGGAACGACCTGGTATTGCAAATTCCGACAGGTCTTGATAAGTGAAGTTCATTTTCTTCACATCACCAACGATATGAGTCTCGTAGAAGTTAGGCAGACCTTTCATCTTTATTGTACCGCTGAAATTGGTGCTGTCTTTGAAAGAGAAGTTGAAGTTGTTTGCAGTGAAGTCTTTGACGAATCCCGTGATAGAACCGTTGATCTGGAGGGTATCAGGCATTCTTGCCATTGTTGGAGAAAAATATCTCAGATCGCTGAGTGTTAGTTGTGACGGGCGTATATTAGCTATTATCATGACAGAATCGACAAAGCTACGTATGCTGTTGTAGTCGTTAAACAAGAACTGAAGGTCGATGTCGATAGATGTAGCATGGCTTTTAAACTTGAGATTTTTTATATCCAAACCTTTAGAAGAAACCAAGATTTTAGATGGAGATTTAAACGACTCTAATACGAATCCCGACTTCTCCTCGCCTCTCAAGTCGTTGATGAATCCCATGATGCTATCGCCGACAAGAGAAAGTTTTGACATTGACATATAGACACTATCGATGTCGAGGTGGGAATAATCCATGCTTTTCTTTTCAGGATTATCTTTGTTTTGGTTCCATAACACGAAATGGCCTTTGCTTAGATTCAGTTCATCAAGGTAAATTTTGGTTCTTGTTTTTTTTGTCTTCTCTTCATTATCTGAAGAAAACATCTCAGCTATATTGCTAAGATATTCGTCCTCATATTTCATGATATTGATGAGGACGTCGTCAATATTGATGTTTTTAACTCTCAGTTCTGTGGTTATGTCGCGGAATGAGAGTTTGCCGTCGAGTTTGCCGACGTAAAACATAGGATTATGTTTCTTATCGTTGATTTGCACCTCTTCGGCATGTATTCTGAGGTCAGGTTTTATGTAGAATGTCTTTATCTTTACTTCGGTGTCGAACTTGGTAGAAAGGAAGCCGGCGGCAGAACGAGCGAGCATACTCTGGACATTTACGTCGAGAATTACGGCGTAGATACTCGCTAACAGAGCAAAAATTATCGTAATGATAATTAAAATGCTATGTATAATTGATTTCTTCGTATTTTTGTCCTTTCTTTTTTAGATAATTTATTATTATGAACGAATATATATTAGCTATCGAATCGTCATGTGACGACACCTCAGCAGCAGTGCTCAGAGGTACAACTGTATTATCTAACATCATTGCTAACCAAGATGTTCACCGTCAATATGGCGGAGTCATTCCAGAGTTGGCATCACGTGCTCATCAACAAAATATTATACCTGTGGTTGACGCTGCTTTAAAACACGCAAATATAACAAAAAATCAATTAAGTGCAATAGCTTTTACACGTGGTCCGGGACTTTTAGGTTCTCTTTTAGTAGGCACTTCATTCTCAAAGGCTTTTGCTCTTTCTCTGGACATACCTCTCATTGAGGTTAACCATACCAACGGACACATCATGGCTTTGTTCGCACAAGAAGAAGGTGAAGTCACAAAAGTGCCGGAATTTCCTTTCCTCTGTCTCGCAGTATCTGGTGGACATACTCAGATTATCAAGGTTAATGATTATTTCGATTTAGAAATCATCGGCAAGACTATCGACGATGCTGCTGGTGAAGCGTTCGACAAAATAGCCAAGATCATGGGACTTCCTTATCCTGGAGGACCAATCATCGACCGTCTCGCTAAAGAAGGCAATCCTAACGCATTCTCATTCAGCAAAGCCAATATCGCTGGTCTCAACTACAGCTTCAGCGGATTAAAGACTAGCTTCCTTTATTTCTTGCGCGACAGACTTAAAGAAGACCCAGATTTCGTTGAGAAAAACAAGGCTGACTTATGCGCTTCAATCCAAAGAGAAATCATTGAGACTTTGATGAAGAAACTCGTCAAAGCTACAAAGGAAACGGGTATAAAACAGGTGGCGATAGCTGGCGGTGTGTCGGCTAACTCAGGCCTGCAGAAAGCTATGCATGATAACGGCAAACGTTATGGATGGGAAGTGTTTATACCTAAGTTCAAGTTCAGCACCGACAACGCCGCAATGATAGGAATATCAGGATATTTCAAATATAAGAGCGGACAGTTTGCTACTCAAGACCTCACTCCTTACGCAAGAACAACAACACAAAAGTAAATATATCATGGAATGGATTTCATTGCTCTCTGCCGAGAGAGAATATGTAGAATATAAGAAAGCTGATATTCGTAATGCCTTTCAGCGCGATTACGACAGAATTATCTTCTCCAACATATTCCGTCGTCTTCAGAACAAGACGCAGGTCTTCCCTCTTCCGGGTAGCCAGATGGTTCACAACAGATTGACACATAGCCTCGAGGTGGCAAGCGTAGGTCGCTCCATAGCTCGTATAGTATCGAAGAACCTGACACAGAAATTTGGCAATGACTTCCTCAATGAGATATATGATATAGATACTATCGTCTCAGCCGCTTGTCTGGCACACGACCTCGGCAACCCTCCTTTTGGCCACTCTGGTGAAGAGACGATAAGCAGTTACTTCAAAGAAGGACCAGGCAAGGAATTAGAGAAAATGATGCCTGAATATCAGTGGTCCGACCTCGTGTCATTCGAAGGTAACGCCAACGGATTCCGTCAGCTTACACATCAGTTTGCCGGACGACGTCAAGGTGGAATGTCGTTGACATACGCCACTCTTGCAACCTTGATAAAATATCCATATCCTTCATATAACAAACAAGGAAGAAAGAAATATAATGTCTTCTATTCTGAGATAGAGATTTTCAAGAAGGTGATGGACGGCTGCGGAATAAAATGCATCGACGCGGAAAATCTAGTCTACGCACGTCATCCCCTCTCCTATATCATGGAAGCTGCCGACGACATCTGCTATCTTATCCTTGATATGGAAGACGCTCAGAAAAGAGACATCGTGACAACAGAACAGACCGACTTTTTCTTCAGCTCTTTCTTTAAAGAAGATGAGTCGTGGTTCCACGACAGAAAGAAAAGCGTTTATGAAACCGTCACCGATAACAACGAGAGAATGGCTTTCTTGAGAGCGACAGCGATAAACAAATTGGTCGACTGTGTCTCTAATGTGTTCGTAGAAAACTACGACAGCATAATGAGTGGCGACTTCACAAACAGCCTGGTGTCACACCTCCCCGACTTCGAGAAAAACGCATTGGAGAAATGTCGTGAGTTCTCTTTCAAAAATGTTTACAAACACAACTCCGTGGTGAAGGTGGAACTGACAGGTTTCAACGTCATCGGTGATTTGATACACGAATTTGTACAAGCAGCCCTCGACCCGACAAAGACATATAACAAGAAATTGCTCTCTATCATCCCTGATCAGTTTAAAAATGATAACAAAGACTTATATTCACGCATACAAGTCGTCATAGATTATATCTCTAACATGACAGACTTATATGCAGTACAATTATATAAAGATTTAAGAGGTATTAAATAATTAAATAATTGATTTATTTTTAAATAATGAAAAAGAAACTATTTTATTTACTCGCACTGACTATCCTTACAAGTGTTATACTTACTTCATGTTCGAAGTTTGATCTTTTCACTGAAGAAACTACTCCATATCATTATGATGTCTTAAAAGAAATTAACATAAATATAAATGAAAATCCCGAGCTTGCTTTATCCATGCTCGAAGACTTCGACAAAAAACATGATTTGGAACTGCTGTCGAAAACAGAATTTTATGAATACAATATACTCTTGTCAGAAGCTAGATATAAATGTAACATGGAACATATCAACGAGACTACGCTCCGTGAGGCCATTTTGTATTTAGACAGCCTGACTTCATTATATTCCAACAACACTGACGTATTGTTTCTCAACGCTAAGGCTCACTATTATCTAGGCGTTGGAAAAGAAGAAAAAGAAAGGTATAAAGACGCCTTTGTCAATTATTTAGAGTCTATAAGACTATTGAGTAAAATTAATATTTTCAAGACGAGCAATGATTTTATAAATCATTTCAAGGCTCTTACTTTGGTAAGATTAAGCGACATTTTGTATTGGCTTGATGCTTATGTACCTTCAACAGAATGTTTGAATGATGCAAACAAACTCTTTGCAAAAGAAAATAATTATCATGCTATGGCTAGAAATAATGTCATCATGTCTATTATGTATGCACAAAATTATGACTATTCCATTGCATTGCGACATCTATCCATCGCCGACTCATTAGCCACAGAATGTTATGACGACCCTTTAATCAGAAATGAGATTGTGAGAATGAAGGCCAGCATAATGTATAATATGGGTTATCACAAAGAGCCTTTCGAGATAATGTTAAAGCAATTTAACACATTAGAGACAGAAAGTCAGAAGATGGAAGTGGCAGGAGTACTCGGTGACATATATTATGATCGAGGTGTATTGGACTCTGCAATATATTATTATGAATATTATCTTCCTGACAATAGATTCTCAAAAATTGATGCTGCAAATCATATTATTGAAATTGCACTCAAGACAGGAAATAATGAATTGGTAACAAAATACGCGCCCATACTTAATGAGGAGACCAACAAAGAGCTGATGCTGTCAACCATTAAGACAGAGATAACGTCAATGTATGAGCAATATAAAGTTGAGAGACATAATATTTATCTATACGGCAGGATTATGATGTATCTCGGAATAATATTATTCTTCACAATATTATTTTTTGTCTTTGGCATGTATCTGATAAATTTGAAGAAAATCAAATACAATAAAGAGATGAACGAGAAGAGATTTTATATCAATTCTCTGCAAGAAAAAATTGACAAGAAATCGTCAGAAAACAAACATATCAAACAGAAGATAAAGAGCCTCGAGGTTGAGTTGCAAGACATAAAGACCAAGAAATACCTTACCCATGCTCCTTTCGACATGAAGCTAAAGAAATTGATGGAGAATCCTAAGTGCGTAAGCCTTTCGGAAATATGTCTCGACAACAACATCAAGACTAACACGAAATATCCAGATCTGTTGATTAGTGAAGCCGAACAAAAAGAACTGATAGATTTATTCAACAAGACTTTCGACAACGCTTTCAACAAAATCATTTCTGAAAACGAGGGTCTGAAATACCATGACTGCCTATATTTCTGTCTCTATCTTATAGGTATGAGTGAGAAACATATCTCAGCAGTGACAGGCAAATCTTATAACATAATATATAATAGAACCAAGAAGATACAAAGTATACTTGGCAAAGATAAAAGTATTAGAGAAGCCTTAAGAGATATTATTGGTCAGCTTCCTAACTCCTAATTCCTAACTCCTAACTAAGCTCCCCATCATCGCTGCTCCACCGAAATTCAACTCTTTTAAATATGGTATCATGTCTAAGGTGACGCCGCCTAATGCAACGACTTTTTCATCAATGATACCTTTGCTACTTGAGTCTTTCAACATCTCTTCCGTAAATGCTGACTTATATCCTGCCTTCGAAATGCTGTCGAAAATGGGACTTAAAAACACATAGTCGTAATCGTTTTTGTATTTCATCACCTCTTCAAGAGAATGACATGATTTTGTCTTAAATCCTTCATAATCTTGAGGTACAATAGTTACATTCTTGTTGAAATGCAGTCCTTTCAAGTCAAATTCGTTTATCAGTTCGTGATAGTCGTGGATTATGATTTTCCTTCTATCTTCGTCGGATAATTCTCTTAACAAACGTCTGCATTGCTCAACATCTGCATCGGGTTTTCTGAGATGTATGACATCAAATCCTGTTTCTAATAATTTATGAATATGACGAGCTTCGTCTTCTATCATCGAAGGTTGTGTTATTGCTATCAGTTTCATTTTTTCAAGTCTAAAGACTAAAGGCTAAAGACAAAAGAACTTTTGCCATTCGCCATTAGCCTTTTGTCTTTTATCATTTGCCAATAATAAGTTCCGCGACTTTCTTGCCTGAGAGTAACATTCCTCCGAAGATTGGTCCCATGCGAGGTGTGCCGCTGACGGCTGACGCTGCCATACCGCAGACGTAAAGTCCAGGATAAATCTCTTTAGTTCCGTTCACGACTTCATTCTCGCCTGTGACGACATCTAAAGAACGTTCGCCAATCACGTCGCCTGTATCTGTTGCGAGACGGATTCCATTCTTGCGAGCAACTGTCTTACACATTTCGCTGTCATGACCAGTGCCATCGACAACGCATTTTGCCATGATATTGAGAGGGTCAACATGAAGTCCTTCTCTCAACACTGGTGTCCAATTGACGACAACGCCACTTACTTTATTGTCTTTAAAGACAACATCTTCAACGGAATAGCAGTTGAAAACCGTTGCGCCAGCATGTACTGCCTTGTAAAGTAATGCGGATGTGCTTTCAACAGAATCCATGACAAATAAATCGTCGGTGTATTGTTCGTAGTTGATGTCGAATTCCATGATGATGTCGAGGGCTTCTTTCTGCACCACAATCTGATTGAACATCATCGCTCCGCCCCACATGCCTCCGCCTGGAGATAATTTCCTGTCGAACAAAGCAACTCTCTTGCCTGCTTTCGCGAGGTAATACGCTGCAACGATACCAGAAGGACCGCCACCGACAATAGCGACATCTAATTCCAAATTCTTTTCTAACTTACTGAAATAGGTACTGATAATTCCCTGTGATACTTTTTTCTCAATCATTGTTTAAAGTTTTTAAGTTTTAATACTATGTTTTTCATTTCTTCTATTGGATTTTCCGCTCTTAAAACACTGCCGCTCAAGGCAATGCCGTCAACACCGCAGTCTAATATTCCTGAAATATCATCTTTGCAAATACCGCCGATGGCGACAATAGGAATGTCTATATTGTGTTCTCTTTTCTTTTTGACAATATCCAAATACCCTTCTATGCCAAGTATTGGCGAAAGTTTTTGCTTAGTCTGCGTAAAACGAAAAGGACCGCAACCGAAGTAGTTGACTGTTGGCTGTTGAGCTAAGGATATTGAACTAAGGCAGTTGGTGATTTTCAATATATCTTCAAATGTATTTACAGTTCCGCCGATGATAAAGTCATCGCCCAGGATACTGCGTGCTTCTGATACGGGCATATCGTTTTTGCCGAGATGTACGCCGTCCGCTTTGATTTTCTTTACGAGATGAACGTTATCATCGATGATGAAAGTCGCGCCGTATTCCTTGCACATTTTCTGTATTATCAAGGCGTGATGTTCCAATGTCGTTTCGGGAACGTCTTTCATTCTCAGCTGAATCCAGCGACAGCCGCCTTCCAATGCTATTTTCGCTGAATCTATGTATGAATAATTCTCGGTATAATGCGTAATAAATTGTAAATGTACGTTTTGCAGATTCATAACACTAACATTTTTTGAGGATTGAAAGAATGATTTATCGGACCATGACCATTACCGATATTGACATCAGCACCATGTGATATTGCGTCAGAAACATATTGTTTTGCCTTTGCCACGGATTTTTCAATGGAATCGCCTTTTGCGATGAATGAGGCAATCGCGGATGACAAGGTGCAGCCTGTTCCATGAGTGTTTTTGGTTGAGATACTTTCAGAAGAGAATTCTAACATCGAGACAGACTCCGACTTTAGACTTTTGTCTTT
>JAZLEF010000103.1:0-2699 GCA_045615125.1 Bacteroidales bacterium | reverse complement strand
CAGGTATTTCCACCAAGAGATAACACACTACCGCGCAATACATAGGAAATTTGACATCGGTGAGACCGCGGAGAGCACCGAGCATGGTGACCTGCGTTCCGTCGATGACTTCAAAGAGAGCAACCACCATAAATAACTTTGTCGTTATCGCGACAACTTCTTCGTCAGTGCTGAACATCCTTGCAAGGAACTCACCGCCGAAAGCGTAAACAAGAGCGAAGAACGCCATGATAGCGATGCCGAGATGCAATCCAGAATAAGTATGATTCTTAATAGATACCAGGTCTTTACGGCCCAAGTCGTGAGATACCAGAATCGTGGGTGCCCCAGCCACGCCGTTTGCTATCATGAAAGAAAATCCCATCATAGTCTGCGCTATCTGGTTAGCAGCCAGCGTCTTCTCCCCTAGCCATCCCATCATGATAGTCATGAATGTCAAGGAGAAAAGCTCGAGAGTGAGTTGCGTCGCGATAGGGAAACCGACTTTGATGAGCTCCCATTGCTTTTTAAGAGACAATGCTGCACGGCTGAAATATGAGAAATAACGACGATATTCTTTTTTCACTACGACTATAACAATAAACGCTATTGGCATCATGATTCTGGAAATGAGAGTAGCGACGCCAGCGCCAGTGACGCCCATCTCTGGAAATCCCATATAACCATAGATGAAACCGAAGTTAAGGAAGATATTCAAGACGTTGCAGCCTATCGTTATCAGCATGGAATAGAAAGTATTGCCGAGACCTTCGAGGAACTGTTTGAAAGTCATGAAGAAGAGATATGGAATAAGCGATAGTGTCACCGTATAATAATAACCGTCGAGTATCTCAAGTACCGACTCCGGCTGACCGAAGTAAACCAGCATAGGATTTATGACGAGAAGCAGTCCGCAGAGAAGAACGCTTATTATACCATTAAGCAGCATTGAATTCTGGAACAGCTCACCCGACTGCTGACGTTCTAGTCTCGCATGATGGATACCTACGAGAGGTGTGAGACCCATCGCGATGCCGAGACCTATCATTGTGACATTAAGTATGATGGCGCTTGAGAGCGACACGGCCGACAGCTCCACTGCGCCGAGGCGACCCACCATGATGGCATCCATAATCTGCACCATCTGCTGTCCTACGAAGGACAATATCACTGGGAACGCGATACGAAGGTTTTGTATGTAGTATTTTCTTTGAATCATGATTTCAGTCAACAGGCTAAGGACTAATGGCTAATGACTAAAATAGCTAAAGTTATTGACTTTAGTCCTTCGTCATTTGTCATTTGTCAATAAAAAACGTCTTGTCGAACCTTAACTTTTGCATTTACAAAAGGACGTCGGTTCAGCAAGACGTACGGGTGCAAAGATACGAAAAAAAGTCTTAAAAAAATCATTCCTAACTCCTAATTATTTTTCCTATTTTTGTAAAAAACTCAAACCATGATTATAGATTTCAAGAACATAGAGCAAAACGTCATGTCGCAGTTCAAGGGTGGCAATGGCGACACCATAGCGAAGATATTTTTTGACGGACAAAACAAGATTATGACCGGGCATCTTGATGTCGGTTGCTCCATCGGTTACCATCAGCACGAGACTAACAGCGAGATTATCCTCATCACATCGGGCGTCGCGCGATGCCTCTACGATGATGGTGAGGAACGCCTCACTGCCGGCGACTGCCATTACTGTCCCAAAGGACATTTCCATAGCCTCATCAACGCCAGCGACACCGAAAGACTAGAGTTTTTCGCCGTGGTGGCGGAGGAAAGGTGAGAAGTGTTGGTCAGACTGGAAAGACAAAGACGGAAACACATTGGATTCTGTTTATAGAAAACAATTAGAGTAGGAACAAGTTCTACAACAAAACAAGTCGCCATTTTCATGGCGACTTGATATTTTTCCTATCTTTGCTTATCTAAATTCCAGAATTATGCAAACATATACAAAACCTGCTTTAAGTTTTGAACAGCAGATAGAACTTCTAAAAAATCGTGGCCTGAATATAAGCGACGAAGAAAGAGCAAAGAGACATTTGTCAAATGTAAGTTATTACAGATTAAGCGCATATATGCTTCCCTATAAAATCATGCAAGCAAATGGCGTTGTCACTGATGATTTTGTAAATGGAACAATATGGGACGACATTTGGAATTTATATAAGTTTGACAGAAAGTTAAGATTACTTGTATTTGACGCAATTGAACGAATTGAAATAGCATTAAGAACTCAGATTATTTATCAGTTGAGTCATAAATATGGACCACATTGGCAGAACAATAACAACTTGTTCAAAACCACATTGAATTCAAAAACTGGCAAAATATATTCTGTATATAACGATATCCAGGCGCATATCACCGAGCAATTAAACGCCAATAGAAAAGTACAATTTATAGATCATTATCTAAAAAAATACAACAATCCTCAAACACCTCCAATTACAAACAATAAATCCAGATACAAAATTCAGGAAACATCTCAAAGATTTACTTGTTGAATATCCAAATGTTAACGTTCATTATATGGGATTTCCATCCAATTGGCAAGAACATCCTTTGTGGAAAAATAAATTCCCAAAATAAATTGCACCATTTGAAAATTATATATACTTTTGCATAAAATTTGACGTTAGCAAACAACGATAATAAGCCTCCCATGCGAGTCGCAAGACAGCACACTTGGGGGGCGTTACTTATTT
>JAZLEF010000102.1:0-4166 GCA_045615125.1 Bacteroidales bacterium | reverse complement strand
ATACTTCTTTGTATGTCCAGTCTGAGATACCTGTCATTGTAGCTTTTGATTCACCGTCAATGTAGAATGTTGCGTAGTCATATACTGCTTCGCATGATATTCTATAGTAGAAACCTACAACGCCTGTCATTGGAACGTCTAATGTCAATTCGATTGCTGATACGCCGTAGTCATTGCCTTCGCATGTTGACTTCATTGCATATTCGCCTTCGAATGCGTCTGTTGTGATTGCGAATGGGAAGTCGCTTACTTCGTTGTTCCATGGATATAATGAGAAGTCGCCTGTTTCGAAGTCTTCACCGCCTGTAGCGTATCTTTGCATACCCCATACTACTTCAACAGCGTTTTCTTTTTCTGATGCTGTGACATATTTTACAGGGTTGTAAACTTCTGTCATGTTGAAGTTAACTACAGATGTTTCATTATATTTAGCTGTGAAAGCTATTTCAGCATTTTGATATTCTTCAACTGAAGCAACAGCTACATAGCTACCTGCCAAGATTTCGCCTGCGTAAGCACCTGTTTCGTCAGCAACTAATGTGTATGATTGAGCATTGCCCAATTCGTCTGTACCGTTAAGAGTTACGATACCGCCAACAACAGGAGTTACTCCATCTTGTTCGAAGAAGTTACCTGATACAGCACTCATACCTGATACGTAAACATAAACAGCTTCACTCTTTGCTGATTCACCTTCATCGTAGAAAGCTGTAACTCTAACTTCGTTACCGTTCATGTTGTATGGAAGGTCAACTAATTCGTATGATGTTTCTGTGATAACTTCATCGTTGACTTTTTCACCATTTACATAAACATTGTAACCACGGTATGAACGGTCTTGAACTGAGTTCCATGTGATTGTTGTTGTTTCACCTTCATAAATCATTTCTGATGTCAACTCAAGTTCTTCTGGTACGTTGAATGTTGTTGTGAATGACCAGATGTCACCGTATGTTGTACCGCTTGTGTTACGTGTATTGACTTGCCAGAAGTAGTTTTTGTTGTTGTATAAGTCATAAATCTTATGACCGATTTCGAGGTTGTTTGTCCAGTCGATGACAACATCTTTTGGAGGATATGATGTACCTAACAAAACTTGATATTCAACTGTGTAAGCACCGAAGTTCCATGATAACATTGGATCTTGAACATTTTGTGCGTAGTTAGCTGGAGAAGGTTGTGTTGGTTTTTCTGGAGCAGGAATTGTTTCTGCGTTAGCATTAACAGTAAATTCGCCTGTTGAAGAAGCTGCCAAGTAATATTTACCTGCTGGGAGAACCATAGCTTCGATGCCGTTGCCTCTCTTAGCATTTCTCTTAGCTAATTTAACATCGTCAACAAAGAGAACATATTTATCATCGCTGTTGAAGTGACGTAATGCGATATAAACTTCTTGACCTGCATAGTCTGCGAGAGAAACTACTACTTCTTTCCAATCTGACAAGCCGTCTTCTTCGCTACGAGAAGGATTGTTGCCTTTGCTTTGGCCGTATGTTTCTTCGTAGATTGTTGTGAAGTTAACACCGTCTGTTGAAACAGCTACGCCGTAGTGTTCATCAGGGATTTCATAAGCTGTGCTTACCCAGAATGAGAGTTCTGAATTAGGGTAGATAGAATATTTTTCTTCAGTAACCATGTAATCATCTGGATTCAAGCCTTCATTATACCATGCTAATGATACCATGCAGTAGTCACTGTTGTGGCCAAAGCCTGCACCGAATACATAGTATGATGACATCCAATCGAAGCCATCGCCGTCAGCGTCGATAGTTCTCCAACCATCTGTGTTAGCATATTCGAAGTCGAATGAGAATTTTGGTAATGCTGGTATTGGAGCGTATGTTACTTCTGGACCTTCGTAGTTGTTCATTGCCATTGGGCCTTCTTCACCGTTGAAGTCTTCTGTATAAACTGCTACTTTACCGTTTTCACCTTCTACGTTAGCTGTGAAGAGAACGTCTTTTGTAAGATTTAATTCATAAACGACGTCAGCACCGTCTTCACCGTTACCTGGCAACAAGTAGTTGTCGTATGTTGTTGCTAAGTCAGGTGTTGCTGTGAATGGGAATGAAATAGCTTCTGCTGTTTCAAAAACGTCATTAGCTTCTGGATTGTAAGCAAAAGCTGTCATATCGAGAAGTTGAATTGATCTTGCGTTGCCGTATGAGATAGCCAACTGACCATTCATGTCACCTTCTGCTTCGTTATGTTTTACTTCAAGAACAACAGGCTCGCCTTTCTTTACTGTTGCTGGCATTTCAACGTCTGATACGTTGAAGTATTTGTTTGTTGATTCGATAGCGGCAACGTTGATGTTAGCTGCTCTTGTTCCGATAACAACTTCAACAGGACGCATCCATGCACCGTTTGGACGTGCACCGAGTTCGAGTGATGTTGGGTTGATTGTGATAGGATCGTATTCACCTGTGATTGTTACATCAAATTTGATTTGGTTGTTTTCGAATACAGAACCCCATGTGTAAGGAACATAGCTTCCTGAGTTGTTGAAGATGTTGTCTGATGTGAAAGCATAGTTGTCGTGTGCTTTGTACAAACATCTTGGGTTTGATCCTGTTTCGTATGAATAATACGATGAAGCACCTGTCCATGAACCTGTGTTGTCGTAGAAACAGACAGCAATGTTACCACCGGTGTATTCAAATGGAGTTGTCAATTCATACTCCATCCAGCCGTCAGTAACGCCAGGATATGTTACAGTGCCTGAGAAAACGAGGTCGTTTTCTGTTACTGCAAACCAGTCACTTGTTCCTGTAAATGACTCCTTGTCAGTGTTAAGCATGTAAATTGAAATGTTACGTGTGTAAGTGCTTTGGTTAGCTTGCTTAAACGCAACTTTTGAAATAGTACCAACTACACCTATCATCTCTTCAGCTGTGTAAATCTGATGAGATACAGAATAGTTCCAGTACTCGTGGTTTGGAATTACTTGTTGGGTCTTTGTACCTTCACCAACTGTAACTTCCATTTGTGTTTGTGCATAAGAACTGAATAGTCCAATCAAACACATCATCGCAAAAAGAAACAATCTTTTCATAATAGTACGATTTAGTTAATAAATATGTTAATTAAATTTTTCTTTCCCCTTAATTTTACTATGTTTTTTACACTTTTTCGAGACTTTAAAAATCTATCTCATTGCCTATAAAAACTATATATTACAGCACAATATAATCAAGGCTACAAACTTAAAAAAAATTATAAGAACCTGCAAACAATTTTTTTCAAAAAATTAATCATAATTATACCACTCAATAACGAACTATTAACAATGGAAAATGGAGATTGTTTTTCGTTTTCTTAAAAAACGAAAAACGGAAACGAAAACGGATATTGGAGACGGGAAAAATTCCGCTTCCAATATCCGTTTCCGAAGTTAGAAATTAGGAATTTTCAAAAATTCTTAATTTCTTTTGCGCATGGAATACGCCAAAGCTAGTATAACCATAAAGGTTCAGATTGCCAATCAGGATGAAATCCTATTGCCGTTATATCAATAGTTGGATATTTGTTGAGAAGATTTATTAATTTATTTTTAAATGTATTATTAGGTGAAATTGTAAAAAGCAAATAACGAATCATACTAATACGATAAAATATCTTTTTTCTGTCATCCAAAAAACATCACCAAGTTCATACGTTACAATATTTACTAAGACACTTCTGAAAGCTACTTCTATCTTCTCTATTTCATTAAATAATAATATACGTAATTTGCGATCAAACCGGTACATATTCATTACATTGCCAAATGTAGCTTTGACTTTGAATAAATGTTTGTACTTAGGTTCTTGGTATAGCGGATAAAAATAAGCTTTAAGTCTATAATATCCAATATTACAGATATAATTGATTGCTTTTGCTTCATCCTCAATGGTTAGACCTTTTTTCTTTAGAACAGCTATTAATTCTTCTGCTGTTCTGTATTCTTTATTAAATTTTGGCATTGGTTTGGTATTTAAAAAATACGACCTGCCAATTTGAGCATTATTAAGAGGCTAGGCAGGTTCTACTTTGCTTGCAAAGATACAATCTTTTTTATAATAAAAATGTTAATATTATAAAAAAATATTTACAAAATACGGAAAACGAAAAACGGATATTGGAGGCGGGAAAAATTCCGCTTCCAATATCCGTTTCCGAAGTTA
>JAZLEF010000101.1:0-5144 GCA_045615125.1 Bacteroidales bacterium | reverse complement strand
TCGAGCTTCCTATAATACAAGTTGTTGCTAAACCTGGCGAAGAACCATCAGACGCTTCTCAATGGACAGAGTCGTTCGACGCTAAAGAAGGCGTGATGGTCAACTCCGACTTCCTCAACGGACTCACAGTGAAAGAAGCTATCGCAACAATGATTCAAAAGGTGGAAGAAAAAGGCATCGGCAAAGGCAAGACCAACTATCGTCTCCGCGACGCTATCTTCAGCCGTCAACGCTATTGGGGCGAACCTTTCCCAATCTATTATAAAGACGGTATGCCTTACGCCATCGACGAAAGCAAACTTCCTCTCGAATTGCCTCCTATCGATGCATATAAACCAACAGAGACAGGCGAACCTCCATTGGCACGCGCCAAGAACTGGACAACAGAAGAGGGATGCCCTCTCGAAACTAACACAATGCCTGGCTTCGCTGGTTCAAGCGGATACTACCTCCGCTATATGGATCCTCAAAATAATAACGAATTCATCAGCAAAGAAGCTAACGACTATTGGCAACAAGTTGACTTATATATAGGCGGTGCAGAACACGGAACAGGCCACCTTATCTATAGCCGCTTCTGGAATAAATTCTTATTCGACATCGGTGTGACTTGCAAAGATGAGCCTTTCAAGAAGATGATTAACCAAGGTATGATTCAAGGCCGTACAAGTTTCGTTTATCGCGTTAACTTTGAAAAAATGGCAGAATATAAAGCATGGGAAGTCATCAAAGACAACAAACTCGGTGTTAAGTTCGTTAAGGACTTCAAAGTTGGACATCGTAAGTTCGACTTCTTCTGCCAAGAAAAGAATATCATAATAGAAATTAAGAAAGTGTCATCACTCGAAAAGATTGCTGACGCTTACGAAAATATAGCAAAAGACTTGGGATGTAAATTATTGCTCATCCCTATCCGTCAGGTTCTCGTCGACGAAGACTTCGCAATAGTCAAACAAAAGATTCAAGACCTCATCGACGGTAAAGATGTCCCTGCTTTCGAAGACGTTGAAATGCTCGACGCACCACGTCTCTACGTCTCAAAGAATATCCCTGGAAGAGAATATTATGGCGACCCAATCCGCGTTGACATCAGCATGGTTCATAATGATATTCTTGATACAGAAGAATTCAAACAATGGCGCGACGACCTCAAAGACTCTAAGTTTATCTATGAACAAGATAAAGACGGTAACCCAATCTACGTCTGTGGTTGGGAAGTGGAAAAGATGTCTAAATCAAAATTCAACGTTCAAAATCCTGACGACCTCGTGGCAAAATACGGCGCCGACACATTACGACTTTATGAAATGTTCCTCGGACCTCTCGAACAATCAAAACCTTGGGACACTCAAGGCATAGAAGGCGTCTATCGTTTCATCCGTAAGTTCTGGAGATTATACACAGACGAAAACAACGAGTTCTCATTCAGCGACGAGCCTGCAACAAAAGAAGAATTGAAGTCATTACATAAACTTATCAAGAAAGAAGAAGACGATATCGAACGTATCTCTTTCAATACTGTCGTATCTGCTTTCATGATTTGTGTCAATGAATTGACAGACCTCAAGTGTAACAAACGTGAGATTCTTGAGCCTCTCGCTATCATGGTGTCACCTTACGCTCCTCACCTCGCAGAAGAGTTGTGGCATCAAATGGGTTATAACGACAGCGTGGTAACACAACAATTCCCTGAGTTCGTTGAGAGCTATATCGTTGAAAATAACTTCACATATCCTGTGTCTATCAACGGCAAGAAACGCTTCGACTTAGAATTGCCAATAACATTAAGTCCAGCTGAAATTGAAAAGATAGTCGTGGAGACACCAGAAGCAGTGAAATGGGTAGGCGACAAGAGCATCAAGAAAATCGTTGTGGTTCCAAAGAAGATTATCAATATTGTTATAGGATAATATGAAAAAAGACAGCTTTAAGGCTGTCTTTTTTTTATGGCTAAAGACAAAAGTCTAAAGTCTAAAGTTTTTTTTATTACTTTCTGATGATGAACTTTCTGAGATTCTGAGATTCTGAATCTCTGAGTCTCAAGAAATAAGTTCCAGCATTGAGGTCTTCGGTGTTTATTGTTATCTCTTTGCCGTTGATGGCAATATCTTTAACTACTTGTCCATTGATGTTTGTAATAATGATATTGTCTTTTATCTCGTTTTGAAATATGATGTTAATCTTGTCGTTGGCAGGATTTGGAAAAATGTTAAAGCCTGTCTCATCTTTTAGTTCATTGATGGCAGCGTGTTCCTCGTCCCACATTCCCAGTGTGTATTCTCCAGATTTGATGTCATCCACGCTCATTCTTCCGTAGTTGTTATAACCTTGATGTTCGTATTTTATAGACTGCCAAGGTTCAGAGCCGTTGGCGCGGTATAGCAATACGATGGAGTCGTTTTCGTTGACCATGAGGTTGCCGTCGTAGTTGGCGTTCTTTTGATATTGGAATTCTCCTTTTATCGTTGCGTTGCCTTTGTCTAAACGATATATCGACCAGTAGCGGTCAGGAGATATTGTCAGTCCTTCTGGAAGCTCGGATGCTGTGTTAGGTCCCATCCAGTGATGTTCAACTCTCATCAATGTTGAGTCGCTGATTTCTTCTACTATAGCCTTGAATTTTGCGCTGCTTAAATTGTGGCTGCCTGTTTTGTTGATGACGACTGTCATGTCGTGACTTGCGTCGGCGAATTTGTTATTATAGTCGCAGAATATTGCTACAGGTTCGAAGTCAATCGTTGTTGAGCATGTTGCGGTCTCGCCGTCCCAACTGATCATCTCGCTATGAGTGTTCCAGTCTTTGTCGATGAAGGTGACTTCGTATTTTACGCTGTTGCCTATGTAGTCGGAGCCTCTGCGACCTTGTTTCATCGTGATGTCCACATCGTATTTGTCGCCATTAGGTTGCGCTGTGAAATGTTGAACAGCATATACGGGGCTGCCAGCATTGAATACCCATGTGTTGAAGAAATCGTTCATATCAACTCCTGTTGATTCGCTGATGGCGTCTCTTAAATCTTCTGATGAAGCTGCTTTAGAATCGAATTTGTTGAGATAATATCTTATGGCTTCATCGAAAGTCTCTCTTCCAAGATAGTTCATCATGGTGTATACCACGATAGCACCTTTGTCGTAAACTGTAGTTCCGTATGTCAAATCTAAAGGCATATTGTTTAAAGGAATCCATCCTTCAGAGTTATGACATGAAAGTATGATGTCGTCGGTGAGTTTCTGTATTGATGATACGAAATCGTTCTCGCCATAAAGTCCAGCGAGATAATAGTTGTTACAGAAAGTAGCGAATCCCTCGTTGAGCCACATGTCGCCTGCTGTAGCGCAAGTCACCTTGTTGCCGAACCAAGAGTGAGCCATCTCGTGAGCGATGAAAAATTCGCTGTCCAAGTTGGTTGTTCCTGTTATGAGAGAACTGGAAAATGCAATGTTGTCGACATGTTCCATGCATCCGAGGCTTGTGCTGACGTATGCTATTCTGTTGTGAGGGAAAGGACCGAATTTGGATTCGTAGAAAGCTGCTATTTCTTTGGTGTTGGCAAAGGTGGCAGACACTTTTTCTATCTGGTTAGATCTTGCATATACATTAATAGGAATGTCTCTTTCCATGCCTTGGTAAGTGTCTTCCCACAAGATGAAACTACCTACAGCGAATGAGATGAGGTATGTTGAAATTTCCTGACTCATGACCCAGTGGTCAGTTTTTGTTCCGTCGTTGTTGTCAGTTGTCTCAACGAGCAGACCTCCGCATGAAGATGTCATGTCGTCATTATAAGTAAGGTATAAGTCGTAGGTTGCCTTGTCGGTGAAGTTGTCGACGCAAGGGAACCAGGTCTTGCCGAGGTTGTGAGGCTGGCTGTCGAAACCTACGCCGAGGTTATAGACGTAGTCGTTGCTCCAGTGGATACCACCCCAGTTTTCGTTGAAGGTGTTACCGCCATAATTGACAGTGACGGTGAACTCGCAGTCGGCAGGAATGACAGAAGCGAAGTCGATGCTTAACACATCACCGTCTTGAGAGAAATCGGCGACGTCACTGATGCTGCAGCTGACAGAGCTGACAGACAAGGTTTTGAGTTCCAAGTCTAATGAGCTGATTTCTTCTTTTGCAGTTATTGTTATTGTTGTCACTGCTTCGAGGGTCTTGTTTGAGAAATCGATGGTGTTAAGTCTTATTTCATAATGTTTTACGTCTACATTATCACCGATTCCATTTGTCTTTGCCAAAGATGAAAATGACAGGCAAAGGGCTAAAAATAAAGATAAAACGTATTTCATAGTTTGAGATTTTATATCATAAAAATTAGCTTGTAAAAATACATCAATTTTTCTTTGTCTTTGATTTTGTTACGAAGATAATTTTTGGTTAAAAAAAAGATTTTTTTGAGTTTTTAAATTTCAAAAAAAGATTTATATTTGTGGCAAAATTGAAATTTTTAAATTTAAAAAATAACGTTATTATGAATCCAACTCATATTGAACACATTGGAATAGCTGTTACTAGCTTAGAAGAATCTATTCCATTCTTTGAAACACTCCTTGGAACAAAATGTTACAACATTGAAGAAGTTGTTGACCAAAAGGTTAAGACAGCATTCTTCAAGGTAGGTCAAACCAAGATTGAATTATTGGAACCAACATCACCAGAAAGCACAATAGCTTCATTTATTGAAAAGAACGGTGGCAAGGGTGGTATGCTCCACATCGCTTTCGCTGTTGAAAATATTGAAGGTCAGCTTGCAGAAGCAGAAGCAGCAGGTATCCGTCTCATCGACAAAGCTCCTCGTGGTGGTGCTGAAGGTTTAAGCATTGCTTTCTTGCATCCAAAATCAACATGCGGTGTTTTGACAGAACTTTGCGAAGATAAAAATAAATAAACATATATAGTAATCAATTAAATTCCTAATATTATGGTAATTGAACAAAAAATTCAAGAATTGTTAGACAAACGCGCTGAGGCTCGCTTAGGTGGCGGTCAAAAGCGTATCGATTCACAACATGCCAAAGGAAAATACACAGCTCGCGAACGCATCAATATGTTGCTCGACGAAGGTAGCTTCGAAGAATTTGACATGTTCTTAACTCATCGTACAACAGACTTCGGTCTTGAAAAACAACAATATCTCGGCGAC
>JAZLEF010000100.1:0-12176 GCA_045615125.1 Bacteroidales bacterium | reverse complement strand
TTGTTTCGGCAACAAGTTTGCCATCGATGATTTTATTATCAGCCATAACAATTATTATTTAAATTTATCTTCTGTTTCTCATTTGTGACATCATCTGCATCATTTTCTTAGCTCCGCCTGTTGTCATCATTCTCATCATTTTTGATGTTTCTTCAAATTGTTTTATCAATCTGTTAACCTCAACGATGTCGGTACCGCTACCCATTGCGATTCTCTTACGACGGCTGCCGTTCAAGATTTTAGGGTTTTCGCGTTCAGCTGGAGTCATTGAACCTATGATAGCTTCGATACTCTTGAATGCATCTTCATCGATGTCTTCATCACTTATCTTATTCATACCAGGTATCATCGCAGCGAGATCCTTGATGTTACCCATACGTTTAATCTGTTGGATTTGTTTTAAGAAGTCATTAAAATTAAATTCGTTCTTAGCGAGTTTTCTTTTAAGTTTAGCAGCTTCTTCTGCGTCGAATTGTTCTTGAGCTCTTTCAACGAGACTGACAATGTCACCCATACCGAGGATACGGTCAGCCATACGTTTTGGATAGAAAATATCGAGAGCATCCATCTTTTCGCCGAGACCGACGAATTTGATTGGTTTATCTACTACAGAACGAATTGTAAGAGCAGCACCACCTCGTGTGTCACCATCGAGTTTAGTAAGAACAACACCGTCAAAGTTGAGACGATCATTGAATGCTTTAGCTGTATTGACAGCATCCTGACCTGTCATCGAGTCAACAACGAATAATGTTTCATGAGGATTGATTTTAGCCTTGACAGCAGCAATCTCATTCATCATTTGTTCGTCAATAGCAAGACGACCTGCGGTATCTATGATAACGACATTCTTGTTATGTTCTTTTGCATATTGGACTGCATTTTCAGCAATCTTAACAGGATCTTTGCTTTCTATTTCTGAGTAAACTTCTACACCAATTTGTTCACCCAACACCTTCAACTGGTCGATAGCAGCAGGACGGTAAACGTCGCAAGCAACGAGCAATACCTGTTTTGCTCTTTTACTCTTCAAGAAGTTAGCCAACTTTGCTGAGAAAGTTGTCTTACCAGAACCTTGGAGACCTGACATCAAAACGATAGCAGGATTAGCCTTGATATTAATTTCTGTGTGATCGCCACCCATCAATTCAGCCAACTCATCATGGACTATCTTAACCATGAGTTGACTTGGAGAGACTGAAGTTAAAATCTTCTGTCCTAATGCTTTTTCTTTTATAGTGTTGGTAACATCTTTTGCAATCTTATAACTAACGTCAGCATCCAAAAGAGCCTTACGGACTTCCTTCAATGTTTCTGCAACGTTAATTTCAGTAATATGACCTTGACCTTTTAAAATCTTGAACGAACGTTCTAGTTTCTCACTTAATCCTTCAAACATATTATATTTATTTTGTGCGCAAAGATAATTATTTTTTTCTAAAATTCAAAGATTCAAAACCGTAAAAAAACAGAGAAAATGTTAGAGTAAAATAGCAATCACATCAATACGAATTGAACAAATCAAAATGATATTGCATATATGCCTTACCGTCGTTAACGACACTGTCTCTGATATTTTCCGGCAAAGTATTTTTTATAAATTTACCTATGTTGGAATATACGAACTCACCTTGAGGTGTCTTCCATCCCATGCCACCACTCAGCTCAAAAAAGGCAAATGGTTTATAACATTCATTGAAGAGGTCTTTACTCCATATAAACTCATCGTGCGACAATCCAAGCTGGGCAAGAATAGTTGCAGTCAGGTCGGTATTACCACATATCTTGTCGTAAGTCTTTCCTTTCAAAGAATCCAAAAGCGGCTCACCATAAATCAGCATTGGAATTTTATGATGTTCGAACGACTCGAGTCTATGATTCTTATACGATGTATGGCTATGATCTGCAACAAAGATAAACAAGGTGCTATCGTACCAATCCTGTTCTTTTGCTTTATCAACAAACATCTTTAGTGCTATATCGGTATAATGTCCAGAATTGATATATTGCTTCTCTATTTTAGGCCATTCTATCTCCTCGAAAATCTTAGGATAATCGTATGGAGAATGAGTGCTTTGAGTGAAGAGCGTACTAAAGAAAGGTCTCTCGTATTTCGAAATCTGTTCAACATACCATGGCATTACATCTGTATCGTGATAGCCTAACTTTCCTTTATAGAAACCTTCGTTTATATCTTTTGCTTCTACTATATCATCAAATTTATTATAACGTAAGTATGACAAGATATTTCCGTAATTCAGTTCACCACCAAAATAAAAACTTGTATGGTATCCTATTGAGTCAATCTTTTTTACCAACGAAGGTATCGCATAATATTTATCAGGATGATTGGTTATGGTTGTCACCGGCATTCCTGGAAGCCCACCGAACAATGACGACATCGCATGTTGCGAACGATTGGCACTTGCATAAATATTGGTAAACAACAGTCCTTCTTTTTCCATCTCATGGAAGTTAGGTGTTATGTCAGCTTCTCCACCTAGCGACTCTATCAAGTCGGCCGACCAACTCTCAAGAAGAACAACAATAATATTAGGCTTTTCTATCTTTAAGATATTAGTGGTAGAGTCACATTCCATCACATGCAGTCTCTCTGTGCGCAACTTCGCGCTTTCGGCGTCCATATAATTAAAATGCGCGCGATTTTCCACCAACTTAGAATTCAATGTATTTTCGATAAGATAATATGCTGGATTAACACACATCTCATTGGCGACCTTATGACTGCTATAATACACCTTGCTCGATGTGATTGGAATATCGTTGAGCCCACCTCGCATACCGAGGAAAATGATGCCGAGTGTCAGCACAAAACTTCCACCAAGTACAAAGATATTAGTCTTAGGTTCTTCCTTATTTACATCCAATACCTTAGGTTCTACAAATCTAGTATAAAGCCAGCAGAACAAGACAGTAAATATTGTCCATAAGACTATAAGCAGCAAGGTCTGTTCTGTCTCCGCGGTATTAATAACTTCTGAAGGATTCTGCAAATACATCAAGGCTCTGTACGACAACTTAGTTCGCCATTCGCCATAAATACCGATGTCGCCGAAAGCTGCGAGATTATACACCGCTATCATTAAATAGAAAAACCATCGCAGAGGTGCAAAGAGCGTTTCCCTGTCGATGGCGTATGATACAAACATATAGATAGCCGGCAACGCTAACATAAACGATGCTGTTGCAATATCAAGATGCAGTGCCGACCAAAATCCCTTCACTATTTCCATGAAAGGAATCTCATCCATAGTGAAAAGAGACCAATATTTTATAACAAAGATGATTCTTATCGATGCGAACAGCACCAACAAGAACACCAACATTTTCAATAATGTAAAAAAAAGTTTTTTCATTTTATATTGACTAAAGCCCAAAAGTCTAATGTCTAAAGACAAATTAACTTTAGCCTTTTGACATTAGACTTTAGACATTCATATATTATAATTTCTTGCTCCAAAAATCTTACTTCCCACTCTCACCATGGTAGCACCTTCCTCAATGGCGATAGGATAATCGTCTGACATACCCATAGAAATTTCCTTGAAGCTATCATTATCAGAGAAATATTTTTCCTTAAGATGTTCAAAGATATTCTTCAAGTTCTTGAATTCGTTTCTAATCTGAGCTGTATCATCGGTGAACGTAGCCATTCCCATCACGCCACAGATATTAATGTTATTCAGTTTTTTGTAATTTTCAGATTGAAGCAAGGCTTCAGCCTCATCTATATTAAGACCGAATTTTGTTTCTTCCTGAGCTATATAAAACTGAAGAAGGCAGTCGATAACTCTATTGTTTTTAGCAGCCTCTTTATTGACAGCTTCAAGTAACGACAAGCTGTCGATAGCATGTATCAATGTTACAAAAGGAGCTATATATTTTATTTTATTTGTTTGAAGATGACCTATGAAATGCCATTTTATATCCTTGGGCAGTTCTTGATGTTTATCGCGCATTTCGAGAGCCTTGTTTTCTCCGAAGATACGTTGTCCTGCATCGTAAGCTTCTTGCAGGTCAGAGACTGGTTTTGTTTTAGAAACTGCTATAAGAGTAACGTTTGAAGGAATCGTTGCTCTGACTGTATTTATATTTTCTTGTATCATTGTTTTAGATTTTACGAATCGCAAAGATATAAAAAAGGGCAAATATCACCAAAACATAAATCGTCCAAAGAATTATTGTTTTAGGATAATTGATTTTATCGAGTCGTTGTTTCACTATTTCATCGCTTTCATGACGAGTTATCGGATTGAGATAGAATGTCGCTCCGCCTTTGAATGTGATGACACTTCTCACGTAATTATCTTCCGGCCGGATAACATATTTAGCAGTCTTTTTATCTTTTTGAACATCGAGTTCCTTTCCATCTTGTCCGATGAAGATTATCTTCCTCATCTGTCTCGAAGCTGATATTAATAAGGTATCACCACAAAGCTCTATTTGAGTCATATACGGAACATCGCTTTTCATGCGTTTTATCTTCTGTTCCATATTCTCTTCTTTTCTCACTGGCAGGTCCACTGCTATAGCATTGCCACTTTCCAAGGCTTGAAGCAGATGCTCAGCCTCGTTTTTAGGTGAGTTCACCAAAGTAAAACGTTTTGCCACATCCCACATATCCATAACATCATGTGAGTCGTCGTTACCTATAAGATATACCAGATGTCCGTTTGAGAGAGCCATATCCCAATGAGCCGTCGAAATTCTGAATCCATTCAGAACTTCCATCAGTTTGTAGTTACTCAGATATTTCATATCCTTGACGAGATAACCTTTTTTCACGAAAGACGGATGAGCCGGAATCACAAGGCAAGCCTGTTTTTCAAGACGATTCAAGGTATGTTGTTTCATGCTTAAATTTTGAAAAGCGACAAAATCAAGACGACGCACTTTCTCCGCTCCTATACAGAGCTGATGTATTTTAAAAATACCATATCCATGCTCATAAGTAGGGATAAAGCTAGGATTCACCGAATCGTAATAATTAATTTTATTATAGTCAGAAATCCCGATATGCTGGTAGCCAAAAGCGGAATATACGCTATCAAGTATTTCGTTATCATTCACGCGTCCGTTTGTAATTCCAGCAAACTGTCTGGTATGCGCATGAAAATTAGACTGAATCCAATTATCAGGATTCATGTCTTTGTATGGATTATGCAGATAAGTACCGTGAAAAGGTTCTGGTTCATCGAAAGAATAAGAGGGAACGAAGACACTTGACAAAACAACAAGTACAATGAATGTCAAAAAAACATATAATAATGATTTAAAAAATATCTTTATTGCTCCCATCTACTTCATTTATAATAAAACGCAAAGATAAGAAAAGAGACGCATTTTAAGATACGCCTCTTCCAAATTTTCAATTATTTTTCTTCCACTATATTAAACAACTTTTTAACTGTTTCAAAATCACTCAAATCTTCATTTTGATATTTTGCATATATACTAGCGTCAACCAGGACCACTTTGAAAGAAAGGTCTGCATTATAGAATTCACATGGATTCTGATGCTGTTGCAAGTCAGAGTTAGTCCAGAAAATCGTCAAGCCGTAATCGTAATATATTGTTTCTAAAGTTGCTGAATATTTATCATTAGGATATAAAGTAAGAGGAAGCTGATGCCATCCGTAGAAGTTAGGATTAGGATTTTCCATATAGCCCAACACTGCTCCATAGTCAACCATGTCAAGGTCTATTGCATCCCAGCTGAAGTCGAGGTACCAGTTACAAGCGGAGGCGTCCCACACCCAGTCACTTTCCACAACATCCACAGTTGCCGATTGCACATTAGCGTTTCCATCACGTCCAGGAAAACCTTGAGGTCCACGGCATGAAGCAATTACAAATAATGTCATTACTAAAATCAAAGATAAAGATTTCAATGTTTTCATAGTATTATGTTTTTTTATAATAAAAATTTAACACTTGATTTTGTTCAAATATTATACCAAAAATAAGTCTATAAGCCAACACGAAGATGATACAACAAGTTTTTTTGAGATTATGATATTTTGAGATTTTAAGATTTAAAAAAGTCTTATTTTTGCAGAATGAAAGACAATAAATTCATAGTTCATATTTGCGGCATCATTGCCATGGTTTTCTGGGGTTTGTCATTTATATGGTCAACACAGGTTTTCCAATATTTAAATCCTACCACTACAATTTTTTTCCGTCTTATAATTTCCAGCATTTTCTTGGGAAGCCTACTGCTTATCTTCAAACTTTTTGAAAAAGTAAACAGGAAAGACATAAAACTTTTCGCACTCGCCGCTCTTTTTGAACCTTTCTTATATTTCATTTTTGAGAGTTATGGATTATTAAACGCCGCTCCTGTTGTTAGTTCAGCCATCATCGCGACAATACCTCTCTTCACTCCTATCGCAGCTTTTTTCTTCTTAAAAGAAAGGCTTACGCCTTGGAACATCCTAGGATTCATCATCTCATTCTTCGGAGTGATATTCATGTTAGTCAATAAAAACCTAGAGCTGACCATCTCTACGAAAGGCGTGATATTCTTGTTCAGCGCGGTATTGGTTGCTGTAGCCTACTCCATCTCTTTGAGGAAATTAACCTTATTATACAAGCCACTAACCATCACATTTGTACAAAACGTCATTGGCATGATATATTTCATCCCTATGGTTTTCATAATGGAAAGAGTCACTCCATCAAACATAATGGGAATAGGAAGCTACATACTTCCATTATTATCGTTAGGTATTTTTGCAAGTTCAGTAGCCTACACTTTATGGGCATACACTTTCAGCAAGTTAGGTGCTGCCAAAGCCAATATATATAGTAATTTAATTCCTGTTTTCACAGCAATATTCAGCTGTATCATCATAGGAGAGAGTTTGACTATTCAAAAAATATTGGGCATTTTATTAGTCATCGGAGGACTTATTTTATCACAATTAAAATTCAAGAAATCATGATTACAAGCAAATCAAATCCAAAGATAAAGAATGTCGTCAAATTACAGAAATCGTCAGAGCGTCGCGAGCAGAATAGGATTATCATCGAAGGTCGACGCGAGATTGAACGCGCTGTTGCATGCGGATTCATCATCGACACTTTATTTATATGTAATGATATTTTGAAAGATTCCGTCAATATCACTGCAAATTATATTGAGGAAGTCACTCTTGAAGTCTTTGAAAAGATAGCTTATAGAGAAGGCAGCGATGGACTTTTGGCTATAGCGATACCTAAATATGCCGATTTAAAAAGTTTCAAGCCTAAGAAAAATCCTTTGATAATTGTTTTGGAGACTGTAGAGAAGCCAGGCAATTTAGGAGCCATCATGCGTACAGCCGATGCCGCTGGTGTTGACGCCGTCATCATCGCCGATCCAAGAACAGATTTATACAACCCTAATGCTATACGCGCAAGTATTGGAACAATTTTCAGCGTTCCTCTGTTTGCCTGCTCATCAGAAGAATGTATCAACTGGCTTAGAGAAAACGATATAAAGATTTATTGCACATACCTCAAAGCATGCATCGATTATTTGGAAGCCGACTTCCGACAAGGCTCTGCAATAGTGATGGGAACTGAAGCAACAGGTATATCAGACATCTGGGTCGATGCTGCCGATCAAAATCTCATCATACCAATGAATGGCATCGCCGACTCTTTAAATGTTTCCGTCACAACAGCGATAGTCGTCTTCGAAGCAATACGACAAAGAAGGGTTTAAACTGCATTTTAGCCGCTTTAAAACATTTTTTACTCTTCGTGTCTATTTTATTTATATATTTGCAAAATTGAGCAGAAAAATTTATTTATCGTGGATAAAATATCTGAAATAAACGGAGTTCAACTATATAATAGTTTTATTGCTGGTGCACAAAAAATATTTGAAAATCAGACACTCCTTAACAATATAAACTTCTACCCTGTCCCAGATGCTGACACTGGCACCAATCTGGCTTCTACTATGCACAGTATTGTCAACACTGTCAGACCTAATGAAAATGCAAAAGAAACAGCCTTGGCTTTGGCAGACGCAGCATTGATGGGAGCTAGAGGCAACTCTGGTATCATATTCGCCCAATTCTTATACGGTTTCAGCAAAGACATCAAAGACAAACCGAACATGACAATAGCAGATTTCGCGGAATATGCACGTATCGGTTCTGAATGTGCCTACTACGCATTGGCTAATCCTAAAGAAGGAACCATGATTTCAGTCATCAGAGACTGGGCCAAATATATCTTCGAAAACCAAGATTCTACCGACGACTTCACTACATTATTCATCAGCGCAATGTCTGCAGCGATGGAAGCATTGAAACAGACAGCAAAATTCATCCCAGCTAAAGCCAAGACTATGGTGGATGCTGGAGCCAAAGGTTTCGTTGTTTTCATTGAAGGCATGTGCGAATATTTCCACAGCGGAGAAAAATCGGTACAAGTAGCAGAAGCTGAAATAATAGATTCAGAATGGCTCGGAGGCATAGATCATCAAGTCATAACATATCGCTACTGCACAGAAGCTCTCCTGGTGGGCGAACAATTGGAAAGAGAGAAAATATCATCCCTCATCGACATGATGGGCGACTGTCTGGTGATAGCAGGCTCACCTAAAAAAATGCGACTCCACATCCACACCGACGAACCGTGGATAGTCCTCGAAAGAGTACAGACAATAGGAAGAGTCATCTACCAAAAAGTAGAAGACATGGTGATGCAAAACGACCTGGTGTCAAATCGCAAGAGCAATATCGGAATATTATCAGACAGTGCATGCGACATACCTAAAGAATTATTAGAAAAATATCAGATACAAACCGTTCCTTTGACAGTAAGTTTCGGCGAAGAATTCTACCTCGACCAACTTACAATAAAGCCAAAACAATTCCTCGACAAATTAGAGAAATCCACAGAAATCCCTAAGTCGTCACAACCGAGCTTAATGGATTTCACCAACAGATACAATTACCTCTCTACACATTACGACTCAATTATCAGCGTACACCTCAATGGAAAATTCAGCGGCATGATAAACAGCAGCCGTAGAGCAGCAGCAGCTGTAAGTAAAAACATCGGCAAAGCAATTGACATCATCGACAGCAAAACAGCAACAGGTGCATTAGGATTGAATGTGATAAGAACAGCCGAGGCTGCCATCAACGGCATGAGTCACGAAGACATTGTAAAGAACGCTCAAGAATGGGCAAATAAAACAAAGTTATTCATATCTTGCGTCAACACCAAATATCTGATCAGCAGCGGACGTATCAGCACATTCAAAGCTCTCGCTCTTAAGCTATTCGGCATCAAGCCTATCATCGGACTTCAAAGCGACGGCGAATTGAAACTCAACAAGATTTCTTTCACAAGCAAAGATAGTTACAAGAAGATTCTTGATCTTATGAAAGAAAACTATGAACATAAGAAGATGTGGAACTACTGCATCACACACGTCGACAATTTAGAAGCAGCGAAATATCTCAGCGAAGAGATTGAAAAGATTTCAGGCAGAAAACCTTTATACATAGAAGACGCCAGCCCAATGCTCGCCGGCAAAGTCGGTCCTAAAGCAGTGGCAGTTGCAATTATGGAAGAATAATTATTGGATTTCTGGATTTTTGGAATTTTGGAATAAAAAAGCCTCAGAATATCAAAACATTTTTTTGAAATTCTGAGGCTTTATGTTTTTATCACTTTTAAAAGACTGGTGGTCTTGTTTTCATGTAGTCTTGTTGTCTTTAAAAAACGCCATCAATACCACTTTGCCGTCTTCTTTTTTAATAGAGAAATAATATCCATCTTCTTTTTCTTTTCTATATATCGACAAAGTTTCTCCTTCAAAACTTTCATTAAGGTAAGATACTTCGACATCTTCCCATTGTTGTGCTTCCAGTTCTTTAACTGAGAAAGTATCTAACAACATCGTTATATATGTGACGTTATTTGTATGATGAGTAACATCGATATCGCCAGAACGTACGAGACGTTTATATACGAGGTCTTCATCGGTGAAGTCATCTTTAAATCTTCTGAACTTCTCCTCTATCGACTTCTCCTGAATCCAGTCGATGTCGTTAGGATAAGAAGTCGTTTCCACTTTACGAAGAGTGCGAGTTGTCGCGTCGATGATAACCCATTCAGATATTGCGTTTATCAGAACCTCATCACCTTTTTTTATCTGATAGCAACGATTACAGCGCACGCCTTCTGCGCCCATAGGCCATGTTCTGACCGTAACTTCATCATCCCAAAGAGGGAGACTATTGATTTTCATTTTGGTTTTCGAGATAACCCAAAGCGCATTGTCTTTTTCCAAGATAGAACGATCATCAACACCTATAAATACAGCATGAGTTCCTGCAACATCCTGAAATGTCATAAAAGCGGATTCCGTTCTGAAGCGCATGAGAGTGTCGCATTGGCCAGATAAAACAGTGGTATTTAATACTAATTCGTTTCTTTTCATAGTAATTAATTATGTCAACGGTCAACAGACAACTGTCAACAGTTGAGAATTTTAGTGTGACAAATTTACAAAATAAAACCTTGTCAAAAATACACTTTCAACAAAAAGCAATAATATTTCAATTTTGTTCTTCACGATAAATTATTTATTACATTTGCAACAAAGAAACAAAAAGTTGAAACATATTTTTATAGTCAACACAACAGCTGGGAAAGAATGATGTCTCGACATGGTAAAAGAAGGTATTTCTCAATGCAAAGAAGTTATTGACTATGAAATATACACTCCCGATTCACCTAATGATTCCATCCATTTTATCAAGACATATTTAGAAAATCATCCAAAAGAAAAGGTACGATTTTACGCTTGTGGCGGTGATGGAACTGTCAACAAAGTTGCGAGTGGAATCATAGGATTTCCAAACGCGAGCATGACCGTGCTACCTTTTGGAAGCGGCAACGACTATGTAAAATATTTCGGTTCTGACATATTCACTGATTTCAACAATGTCATCCATGGCGAAGAAAAGGAAGTTGACATTATGAAAGTCAACGAGAAATATGCTTTGAACTCAACGCATTTCGGATTAGACAGCGTTGTTGCCAAAGCGATGAACAAGTTGAGGAGAAATGTTTTATTTGGCAAGAAGAGAGCCTATCCTTTTGCCGTCGTCTGGGGATTTCTTTTCGGAATGAGAACCAAGTGTACGGTCTATGCCGACGGCGAACAACTCAACACCAGCGACATTTTATTATGCACCGTAAGTAACGGCAAATACGTCGGCGGCTCATATTTCAACGCGCCCAACTCGCTCAACGATGACGGTCTGTTGGAAGTTTGTTTAGTAAAGCCAGTCCCGAGATTAAGGTTCATCGGACTGATAAAATATTACGTTGCAGGCACACATATCAACAATCCTAAGTTTGAAAATATTGTTGTCTATCGTCAGGCAAAGAAAGTCGTCATCGAAGGACCAAAAGGATTCTGCGTCTCTATTGACGGTGAGATTTACGAAAGCCAACATATTGAAGTTGAGAACTTAGAGAGAAAGATAAAGTTTGCCGTGCCGAGGAAGAAATAAGGTTATTATTTTCTCTTTTTGCCGCAAAAAGAGAAACAGAAAAGCTCGCCACTGCGGATAAAACCGCTAAAATTATGATTTTTCCGCTAAACAAAAATAACTCGCTTCGCTCAAACAGATTTTTGTTCTTAACGCTACAAACTCATAATTTCTTAACGCTATTTATCCGAGGTGGCAGGCAAACGACTTTTACTCCAAATTTCTAGTAAATAAAAAAATTTCACTTTTCTCTTGACTCGTACCTTGGGTCATGATATATCTTTGCTGCTGCTAGCAAAACATCGTACGATTATGAGTTATAAAATCAAGTTAAAAATCGGAGAGTTCTCACGTTTGATGCAGGTTACTGTAAAGACGTTACGTCATTATGAACAGAAGGAGCTGCTTGTTCCTGACGAAGTGGATGAGTGGACTGGATATCGTTATTACAGCATCACTCAGATGCAGAAACTGAATTCAATCCGACAGCTGCAACAGTTAGGATTTACGCTTGATGAAATAAAAGATTTATTCGATGATGAATCTCATTTTCCAAGTGTAGAACAGCTGACAGATAAGATTGAAGAAACCCAAAGACAGCTTAAACTACTGACGACAAGGCGCAATCAGCTGCAAGAATTG
>JAZLEF010000099.1:0-4580 GCA_045615125.1 Bacteroidales bacterium | reverse complement strand
GATATCACTCGTTCCGAGTTGTTGACTAACAGAGGTTTACGTTCATTGTCGCCTCGCTCTGAACAATATAGAGAAGTTACCATCGGTAACCACAGAGAAAGAGAGACGGCATATCATAATGGAACGGTATTCCCATGGTTGATAATGCCTTACGCTGATGCAGCTGTGTCTCTCTACGGAAAGACATCATTACCATATCTCGAAGATTTGTACAAAGGTTTTGAAGAAGTTATTGCTGAAAATGGAATAGGTACAATATCAGAGATATATGATGGCAATCCTCCTCATGAGTCGCGTGGCTGTATCTCGCAATCAACAAGCGTAGCGGCATTATTGTATTTAAAATATGTTATTGACGGATTGAAAAAGTAATATTATGAAAGTGTTGATGTTTGGCTGGGAATTTCCTCCACATATCACAGGAGGTCTCGGCACTGCTTGTTTCGGAATGACAAAAGGTCTCGCCAAGAACGGAGTGGATGTGCTCTTCGTGGTGCCTAAGGCTCATGGCGATGAAGATGAGACTAATGTTCGTCTTCTCAACGCAAGCGACGTGACTGTCAATATTGATAATGAAAAAGATAGATCGTATTGGGATAGAGTGCAATATATGGAGATTGGCTCTAATATAATTCCATACGTTGGACCAGAACGTTTTGAGCAACTTGTTGAAGAACAGCGTGCTACTAATCATTTCCAAAGTCCGGTGTTTCTTCCTCGTTATGAGTTCTCTGGAAAATACGGTGCCAATCTTATGGAAGAAGTGTCACGTTATGCTCTCATCGGTTCTTCTTTAGCTCTCGAACATAAAGATGAATTCGATGTGATTCATGCTCACGACTGGCTTACATATTCCGCTGGTATTGCTGCGAAAGAGACGACGGGAAAACCTTTGGTAGTTCACATGCATGCCACAGAGTTCGACCGCTCTGGCGAGAATATCAATACTCTCGTGTATTCTATAGAACGTCGTGGTATGGAAGCCGCCGATATTGTTATAACAGTAAGTGACTTGACAAGAAAAATCGTCGTAGAGAAATATGGTATCAATCCTGATAAAGTCATCACTGTTCATAATGCCGTAGAACCAAACGACAAAAAACGTTCTGAATATGAAACCTGCGGACTGAAGAATAAGGTGGTGACCTTCCTCGGTCGTATCACATATCAGAAAGGTCCGGAATATTTCGTGGAAGCTGCACATAAGATTTTACAATATGATCCAACAATACATTTTGTGATGGCAGGCACTGGCGACCTTTTGCCAAAGATGATACGCCGTGTCGCTCAGCTTAAAATGGGTGCTAACTTCCATTTCACAGGCTTCCTTAAAGGTAATGACGTCGATCAGATGTTCGCTATGTCTGATGTGTTCGTGATGCCTTCAATATCAGAGCCTTTCGGTATTGTGCCTCTCGAAGCTATGCGTCTCGACGTGCCTTGCGTGATTTCAAAACAATCAGGTGTTTCTGAAGTACTTCAAAATGTGCTGAAGGTCGACTTCTGGGACATCAATGGCTTGGCCGACGCTATCTATGGATTGTGTCATTATCCTATCTTAAGTGAACATTTCAAGAAAGAGGGAAAAGAAGAAGTGGATAACCTGAAATGGGAATTCGCATCAAAGAAGATAAAAGATGTTTACGAGAAGGCAATAAATTTAAGACGTTAATCATCAGGCCTTTGAGATGACATACGAATAAAACATAAGTAAAATAACTAAAAAAACATATATTATGAGTAAGTCGATTTGTTTCTATTTCCAAGTACATCAGCCATATAACTTGCGTACTTATCGTTTCTTTGACGTGGGAAAAAGACATTTTTATTATGACGAATACAGAAACAGAACTGCAATGCGTCGTTGTGCCGACCGCTGTTATCTTCCTATGAATGACATTCTTATGGAACAGATAAAACGTTATGGCGACAAAGTCAAATACGCATTCTATTTCTCAGGTATAGCCATAGAACAGATGCAGCAATATGCTCCTGACGCATTGGAAAGTTTTAAAGAACTTGTAAAGACTGGTAATGTTGAAGTGTTGGCAGGAACATACGCTCATTCAACGGTTTCATTGCATAATAAAGAGACTTTTAAGAAACAAGTCGCTGAGCATAAGAAATTGATGAAGGAAGTTTTTGGCGTGACACCTAAGACATTCGTCAACACTGAATTGATTTATTCTAATGAGATAGGTGCCGACGTGGCAGAAATGGGATATAATCTTATGGTGACAGAAGGCGCAAAACACGTTCTCGGATGGAAGAGCCCTAACTATCTATACGCCAATTCTATAAATCCAAAGTTGAGATTGTTGCTTCGTAACTACAAACTCAGTGACGCTCTCTCTCTTAATTTCGTAAATAATTCATTGACAACAGAATCGTTCGTTGAGAAACTTAATGAATGTAATGAGGAAGTGGTAAATGTATTTGCAAATTATGAGACATTTGGTGAGAATTATGATGCTTCTATAGGTATCATGGATTTCATGAAATATCTGCCAGAAGCAATAATGAACAACAGCGATTTTGAATTTGCTAAGCCAAATGAAATGCTTGATAAGTTACAGACTGTTAGTATTTTCGATGCTCCTATACCTTTGTCATCTATGGGTGAAGAACGTGACCTTTCTTTATGGATGGGCAACGACCTTCAAGATGACGCCTTGCAGACATTATATTCTAATGCAAGCAAGATGAAACGTGTTAAGGATGAAGACGTTGTCCGTGACTGGAACGCTCTTCAAGATGCTGATAATTTCAGTCATCTGTGTACAAAATATAGCACAACATCTCCATACGATTTTTATATCAATTTCATGAATATCTTAACAGATTTTAACGAAAGAATAAAATAAACTATGATAATGGCTATGAGTTATGGACTAATAAGTTCGTAACTCACACAGCTTGCAACAATTAAATAACAATATAAAATTTTTAATATTTTAATGAAAACTCCAAATTATCTTTTTGAAACGAGTTGGGAAGTCTGTAACATGGTAGGTGGAATTTACACCGTGTTATCGACAAAGGCAGATGAAGTAAAACAAAAAATTGGTGATAATTATATAACCATAGGTCCGGATGTGGTTAAGGAATCACATGAGACTCTTTATTTTATTGAAGACAACACTTTGTTCCCTAAATGGCGTGAAAAACTTATTGACCAAGGTCTTAAGGTTAGAATAGGACGTTGGAAACTCAACAGCAAACCAATGGCTATTTTAATAGACTACACCACGCTTTATCCTAAAAAGAATGAAATATTATCCCATCTTTGGGAAGCCTATCGACTTGACTCTCTTCATGGTCAGTGGGATTATATAGATCCAGTGCTTTTCGGTTATGCTGCTGGTCAGGTTATTGAAAGTTTTGTGAAATGGAATGTTGAAAACGATGATAACATCGTAGCTCATTTCCATGAATGGATGACTGGCTCTGGTATTCTTTATCTTAAAGAAAATTGTCCTCAGATTGCAACAGCATTTACAACTCATGCTACATATCTCGGTCGCGCTATCAGTGGTAACGGTCTGGCTTTGTATAATGATTTGCAAAAATTTGAGCCTAATGAAATGGCACAAAGATTTAATATAACATCACAGCAATCAATGGAATATAACGCAGCTCAAAATGCTGACGTTTTCACTACAGTGAGCGAAGTGACAGCAGAAGAGTGTAAACAATTCCTGCAACGCGAGCCTGATGTTATCACAATAAACGGTATTGATGAGACTTACATATCTGACGAAAATATTGTTTCAGAAAAAAGAAAAGTAGCTAGAGAAAAGATTTCTGAAATACTTCAGACTCTCTCTGGAACAAAAATTTCTGACGATGCTTTCTATATCTTGAATAGCGGAAGATATGAGTTTAAAAATAAGGGCATAGATTTATATATCAATGCATTAGGTAAACTTAACAAAACAGCTGAACTTAATAAGGAAATAGTTGCAGTTATAGCAGTGCCTGCTAACATCTCCGGTATCTACAAAGAATTGGAATATCGTCGTGATGGTAAGAAAGCTGTTGAAGGTCACACCGATTTGCCTTGTACACACCATATCTTCGGCTATGAATACGACGCAGTTCTTAACTCTTTGAGAGAAAATGGATTGAATAATAATTCAGAAGATAAGGTGAAGGTGATGTTCGTTCCTTCATACCTCAACGGCAACGACGGCGTCTTTAACCTTAAATATAACGACTTCTTATACGCTTTCGATTTGACAGTATTCCCATCTTATTATGAACCATGGGGCTACACACCAATGGAAAGCATCGCACACGGAATTCCTACAGTGACAACAGACCTTGCAGGTTTTGGTCGCTACATCCTAGATGAAAAGTTTGAAAATGAATCAGTAGCCATCGTACATCGTGAAGAAGGCAATGGCATCATCGTTACTGATGATATCGTGAAGATAATTTTGAACTTCACATCTAAAGATGAAAATCAAATTAAAGCAGTGAAGAAAAATGCTTTTGAATTGGTTGGAAAATTTGAGTGGAATGAATTGATAAATAATTATTTAGAAGCATACGATATTGCTTTGGACAAATTAAGAGGT
>JAZLEF010000098.1:0-24411 GCA_045615125.1 Bacteroidales bacterium | reverse complement strand
AAGGTGGTTGAAGATTTGCAAAATGGTAAAAATGATGGTCGTGTACAAACACGATTCCCACCAGAGCCTAATGGTTATCTTCATATTGGTCATGCTAAAGCCATTTGTATAGATTTTGGTATTGCAAAAAAATATAATGGTGTTTGTAATCTTCGTTTTGACGACACCAACCCAACAAAGGAAGATTTGGAATATGTAGATGCTATTAAAGAAGACATTCAGTGGCTCGGTTACCAATGGGCAAACGAATATTATGCTTCAGATTATTTCCAACAGCTTTGGGATTTTGCTGTTCGTCTCATCAAAGAAGGCAAGGCTTATATTGATGAGCAAACTTCAGAAGAGATAGCAGCACAAAAGGGAACGCCTACAGTTCCTGGAACAGAAAGCCCTTATCGTAATCGTCCGATAGAAGAATCATTGGAATTATTCCAAAAGATGAACAGCGGCGAGATTGAAGAAGGCAAGATGGTGCTTCGCGCCAAGATAGATATGGCAAATTCAAACATGCATTTCCGCGATCCTATCATTTATCGTGTTGTTAAAACACCGCATCACCGCACAGGAACAACATGGAATGCATATCCAATGTATGACTTTGCTCACGGAGAAAGCGATTATTTTGAAGGTGTTACTCACTCTTTGTGTACACTTGAATTCGTTGTTCACCGTCCTTTATATGATTATTTTATTGATGAATTAAAAGAACAGAAAGACCTCGACGATCATCGTCCACGCCAATATGAGTTCAATAAATTGAATTTTAACTATACATTGTTGAGCAAACGTAACCTTCTCATCCTTGTTAAGGAAGGTCTCGTCAATGGTTGGGATGATCCTCGAATGCCTACTATCTGTGGTTTCCGTCGTCGTGGTTATACTCCAGAGTCAATACACAAACTCATCGATAAGATTGGATACACAACATACGAAGCTATCAACGATTTCGCACTTATGGAAAGTACAATACGCGAAGACTTGAATGCTCGTGCAACACGTGTATCGGCAGTCATCAACCCTGTTAAGCTCGTCATCACAAACTATCCTGAAGGACAATCAGAAGAAATGGAAGCAGTCAACAATCCAGAAGATGAAAACTCAGGTTCACACAACATCACATTCAGCCGTGAGTTATGGATTGAACGTGAAGACTTCATGGAAGACGCTCCTAAGAAATATTTCCGCATGACTCCAGGTAATGAAGTCCGTCTGAAAAATGCTTATATTGTAAAATGTACAGGATGTAAGAAAGATGAAGAAGGGAATATTGTTGAGGTTTATGCTGAATATGATCCTGAAACAAAGAGCGGTATGGCTGGAGCAAACCGCAAGGTGAAAGGTACATTGCACTGGGTGAGCTGCGAACACTGCATTAAAGCAGAGGTGAGATTGTATGACAGATTGTGGAAAGAAGCAAATCCTCGCGAAGCGATTGCCGCAATTCAAGAAGAACAACAATGCTCGGCTCTCGAAGCAATGAAACAAGTGATAAATCCTAACTCATTGGAAATTAGAAAAGAATGTTACGTAGAGAAATATCTCGGGGATGCTAAACCTCTCGACCATTTCCAATTCCAAAGAATAGGTTACTTCACAGCCGATAAAGAAAGCACAGCAGAAAACTTGATATTCAATAGAACTGTGACATTAAAAGATACATTCCAACTCCCTCAGAAATAATCATTAAGGAACGGAAAAAATCGTATCTTTGCAAATAAATTGAACTAAGAATCAGGTTCTGGTTTCAGAGTTCTAGGTTCTTAGTTCAAAAAAAGCCACTTTAGCTCAGTTGGTAGAGCAACGCATTCGTAATGCGTAGGTCGACGGTTCGAGTCCGTCATGTGGCTCAAAACAAAAGACTATAAGACTATGAGTCAATAAGTCTATAAGTATTAACTCGTTAGCTTATAGATTGTTGACTCGTTTTTTTAACTAATAAAACTTGAAATATGAACTATATAAATCAGACGTTCTCGGAAAATATGAAAATGGCCGAATTGGTCATCTCTAACCCTAAACTGATGCTTACTCTGTCAAGATTCGGAATAGAACTTGGCTTCGGCGATCATAGCGTGAAGGAAGTATGCCTCAAAGCTAATGTTAATTCGTCCTTCTTCCTCTTAATATGTAATCTTTATACAAATCCGGATTTTGTACCTACAACAAACGACCTTAATTCTGTAGATATTAATACTATACTTTCTTATCTCTCTGTCTCTCATAGATATTATGTAGAAGAAAGAATACCTCATATAGAATATCATCTTAACAGAATTATCGAAGCGTGTCCAGAAAGATTCGGTGCAACTTTACAACGTTTCTTTAAAGAATATAAAAAAGAAGTCGCAAATCATTTTAAATACGAAGAAGAGACCGTTTTTCCATATATCAATTCATTGTGCAACAATTCTATAGAGAAGAAATTTTCTATTCATGAGTTCAAATCAAATCATAGCAATATAGAGGATAAGCTCGATGATTTGATGAATATTCTCATTAAATATCTTCCTGCTAATATCTTCCCAAAAGAAAGGATTGAGATTTCTCTCGACATAATGGATTTATCCTCCGACTTGAATTGTCATACCCTCGTTGAAGAACGTGTACTTGTGCCTTTTGTGGAACTTTTAGAAAGTAAATGCTATGAAAATAAATAAGATAGTAATAGCAGAACCTTCTCCTATAGTGTCTGCAGGAATGCTTAAATACTTCGAGGAGCTTAATCAGATTCAAGTGGCATCTGTGGTCGATAATATTGACGACTTGAACGACAAGATGATAATCCATAATCCAGATATATTGATAGTCAATCCGTTGATGATGGGTTATACTAACAATAATATCATAAGACAAATAAACCAAAATTATCCTGACACTATATGTATCGCTCTTGTCACGACTTTTATCGACAAGAATATGTTAAGATATTTTAAGGAATTTATAGAATTAAGCGATAGTAAACAAAAAGTCGCAAATAAAATCTTTAATATTATTAACAATAACGATGATTCCTCATCTCAAAATGAAAGTGTCGATTTGTCGAACCGTGAGACAGATGTTTTGATATGTGTTGCTAAAGGTATGACAAACAAGGATATTTCCGATATGTTGAATATTTCAGTACATACTGTCGTGACGCACCGTAAAAATATCGTTAAAAAAACCGGAATCAAATCTGTTTCCGGTCTAACTGTTTATGCTTTACTTAATAATCTCGTTGAAGAATCAGAGATTTACGAGTAATTACAATAAGGTGACAATAAGAACTGTCAAAGCGAATATTATCGCTTCTAAGGATGATTTTCCAAGCAATTCGTTGAGCTGTTTTCCTTTGTATTTTTCCAATTTGATATAAACGCTAATAGAATATGTAATCATTGGGATTATCGCTATTGCCCATATCTTATAATCACAAATTCCTTTCATAAAATAAAATCCTAATCCACAAGCAATCAATGGATTGAGCAAGAAAACTTTTTTCATGAACTTGCTACCGAATATTCCGACAGTGGTTCTTTTGTTATGTAAAATATCTTCTTTCTCGTCACGTACGTTGTTTACTATAAGCAGTTCATCTACAACAAGTCCCATCGCTATACCAGCAGTTATTATCTCCCAATTTATTTCTTTTGTTAAAATATAATAGGTAAATGTAATGGGAACTATTCCGAAGAATAATATTACTGCGACGTCGCCTAAGGCTTTGTAAGCTAAAGGAAAAGGTCCCATAGAATAGCAGAAAGCCACTAGCATTATCAATAATCCGAATGGTAGAAGAATCCATCCGCCCCAGTAAATCAAGCTGAATCCAATGATGAAACAAAGCGATGCTAATATTATGATTGCGTTTATGATGGATTTTATTGTCACCTCGCCGCTGACGAGTTTTCTATCTGGACCGAGACTGTTTTCATTATCACATCCGGTTTTGTAATCTGCGTAATCGTTTGCTACATTGGATGTAGCTTGCGCTAACATGGCGAATAATAAACATAAAATCGCTGGCAACCACTGATTTCCACCTTTTTCGAAAGCCAATGCTACGGCCATAATCACAGAAGCCATTGAGACTAACAAAGTCTTCGCCCTGACGATTTCAAACCATTTCTTAATGTTTTTTAACATAATTTTATTTTTTTAGTCGACGGTCTTTAATTCAAAATAATTATGCATTATGAATTATGAATTAAACAAATCCTTCATAAATTCTACAAAGACCGAATGTCAATGCTTTCTGACGTACGTTTTTGAAACCACATTCTTCCATTATTGCCATAAACTCTTTAGGTTTAGGAAAGTTCATCACTGAGTTGGGAAGATAAGTGTAAGCCTTGCTGTCGCCTGATATTTTCTTTCCTATAAAAGGAAGAATATGCAGGAAGTACAACTTATATAACGAAAGTAATATCTTGTTTTGAGGGACAGAAAGTTCTAATATAAGAAGGTGTCCGTTGTCTTTCAAGACGCGACGTAGTTCATTCAATCCTTTCTTTTTGTCTTCGAAATTCCTTATACCGAAAGCGATGAAGGCAGAGTCGAAACTATTGTCGTTGAAACTAAGATTTTCACAATCCTCAACTTTAAGATTTATATTGTTGAGATTTAAAGATTTTATTTTCTCTTCACCAACTTTAATCATTCCTTCAGAAATATCGACGCCAGTCACTAAAGGAATACCAGCCTTAGCCAAGGCGATGGTGGAATCCGCGGTGCCACAAGCCACGTCCAATACATGAGCCTCTGAGCCTTTTAGGTTCTGGGATTCAGAATTTTTTAGATTTTTACAAATGCGATTGACTGCTTTCTTTCTCCATATCTTATCAATGTTAAGGGAAAGAATATGATTCAGTTTGTCGTATGTAGGGGCGATGTTGTTGAACATCGATCTGACGAAGTTTTTTTCTGCCATATTATTATTTGATATTTTGACTTGTTGTGTTATTGGTATAATTTACATATTGGTCGTGCCATATTTTAGGGTTGTCTTCATCAGAATGGTAAGCTGTATCAAATTTCTCATAAATCTCATTATATCTGATTTTATTATTAATGATATGTCTTAAATCTGATGTATCGATTGGGATTATTTTTAAACCTTTGATATAATCGTTGTGATTTTGTGTGTTAAAATAATATGAAAACTTTCTTGCCCTAAAATCAGATATGACATTTATGTGAAGATTATTTGTTATAAAAATACAATAAGAATCTGGATTTTTTGTCTGAATAAGATGGTTTCCAAGATGACGTGAAACAGGCTCCATTTCCATTCTTCGTTGGTTCGTGCTATCGGCTAAAGTAGCTTCTAACAATAACGTATGTTTGGGATAGTCTGTTGTTGATTCATATTCATATACTATATCGGCATTTCCTCCTACAGCATGAGATATCGGCATTAAATTGGAATCTAAAGATAATTTTAGGTAATCTAATATCTTACCTTTTTTATCACTTATTTTGTACCATATTATGCCAAGTATATATTCAAATATTGTAGGAATGTCGGCATTGTCGGTAACAAGTTTATTTATTTCATTATCATTTCTGTTGTCGAAATAATTTAATAATAGGACTAATTGCTCATCGGTAAATTTACTGTCAATTAGTCTTGATAATCTTTCGTATCGTTTGGCCTCTACAACAAAGTAAGCCATGTCAATGGTTTCAATAGATTCATTATAATCTGCGTTAATACCATTGATGATTTCGTTTTCGTTGTAAACTAAACTGTTTGAAATCTCAGTTAGCTGACAATCTTTACTTAATAACAAACAGTTGGAATATGCGTCTTTGTATAATTCTTCAATAATATTATTGAAAAAATAATATGGTATGATGTCAAGCTTTATTAGATTGTCTTCAAAAACAATGACGTCGGCGGTTTTTATGTATCTCTTGTTTAAATCGTAATAATCTTGAAGTGTTGATTTTGCTTTAAATAGATGCATAATTTTGAAAAAGGATTTTTTAAATTCTTCTTCTGTATCTATATCTTGAAAACAATTATGGTTTATATATTGGCAAGGTTCTGCTATTATGGCTTTTTTGTTGGATGTAGAAAAAATATAATTTCTCCAGTGATGTCCAATGTTTATTTCAAATGTATAGTTGTATAAGTCTATAGCTCTTTCATAATGAGACTCAAAAAATACCTCATGTAATAATTTATAAAATTGATAATAAACGCTATCGTATTTTCTACTTTTTCTATTTAAACCTATTTCGCAAAACAATTCTACTGATAATTCATTTGTTAGAAAATATTCTAATGCTTGATTATAATTGTCTTTTCCTAATAATGTTTCAATGATTACATTGTCAATATTGCCATTTGATATTCTATGTAGTTTTATTTTTCTGATTATTTCCGCTGTACTATTTGGGTCGATGCATAGTGGTAGAAGGTATGTGAATTCGTCAGTGGTGAGATGTTCTAATTTTGATAACAAATATAATAATATAATAAATGGCCTGACTTTATGGTTATCTACATTAATGGAAGTTTTTAGCAATTGTTTAAAATAGATAAAACTATCCTTGGGTATTTTTAAAAAATTATCAGAAGTAAAGTCGTTTGTTATACTTATTTTCAATAAGTTGACACCTACTTCTGTTAGTTTTCTGTTATAATTAATCAAGCCTAAATCTAGTAGTCCGGATGTTTTCTGACGAGCATCTTTATCTTTTCTGTTTGCTCCGTCTTGTACGAATCCGTTTACTTGCATGAAATCGTAATATTTTTCCTGCAAGGCGTTGTTTCCTTCCCATTGTTCCCTATTATTGTCATTAATAGACCAGAAGGAATTTAATAATGATAATTGTTCTTCAATTTTTTTATTAAAGTTTTTGGTACGAAAACTTGTTGTTCCCAAACACCAGCAATAACTTTTGTAGGTAAGATTTCTTTTTTTAGTCATGGTTATAAAAATATTAATAGTTAATAATCAAAACTTCTTCACTTCCAGATTTTCTATCTTTGGTTTGATAATTTGAATTGGAATAATTGTAATTGAGATGAATACATTTATATTGTGAATTATCTTTTAACCATTCGATTAGAATGTCATTAGTTTTTCCTTTGCTGCGCAAAACATTTGACAATGCAAATTTAATGTTGTTGAGATTTAAATTGTCAAGGTATTGTAACAAATCAATTTCATCATCACGATTCCATATCCCATTTTCGTTATATGTTGCACAAGTTATTAAATATGGAGGATCGCAATAAACAAAGTCATTCCCTTTTGGATTCAACTCAAAGCTGCGGAAATCTTTATTCTCAAAACTACACGATAAATTTTTTATTCTGTCAATAAATCTGCTTAATTTGGCTTGCATTTTATTGTTGAAATCGCGTTTACCGACTGGTAGATTAAATTCTTCTTTATTGTTGAATCGTATCTGATTATTGAAAGAAAATATGATTAATACATAAAGTGCTATGTAATAATCGGAATCATTAAAATTATTGTTGTTGAAATCAGATTTCAGTTTGTTGAAATGTTCTTTGTTGTATTCTCCTAAGCCGTTATAACTATTGCAATTATAATATGAATATTCATGTTTTGAAGAATCAGACAGGTTATATTTGTTAATTATTTCAAATATAGAATTAAAAATATATTCTTTATCAGATGATTGGAATGTCTTTAATAAATTAATTAGATGTTTGTTAGAATCGTTACATATGACTTTGTTACAATTTACATTACATCCAACATTACCTCCTCCACAAAACAAGTCAAAGAAGGTGTCGATATTGTCTGGAAAATGTGGCAATATCTGAGGTAATAATTTGAATTTACCGCCGGTGTAATTTAAAGGAGACTGTAATAATTTATTCATGTTATTTACATCTACACAAAAATAATCGTTCTTTGTTACCTTTAATATTAGACTTTCCCGCGGAAAAAGGTTTATATTCTTCTGAGAATATTTTTACTTCGCCTTTTGTCTTCAATATTCTTAAAATATCATTATCGGATATTTTTGCATTCGAACGTTCGTTGCCTTTATTACTCATGTTGTTGTACGACAAAAGTATATATTTGCAATTAAGTTTAGCAATTAAATCTTCAAAAGTTTTTGTTGCTAAAGTTGTGCAATAATTACTTTTAAGGTTTTTTCTGTCCATTTTTCTTGCAACGCCTTTAACTTCAGGTTTTTCCCATTTTGCAACATTTTCTAACAAATGATAAGCATCGCAATATTGTCTTGAATTGTATGGTGGGTCTAAGTAAACGATGTCAGCATAAATCTCATTTGCTATACAATTGATGTCCATATTATAACATCTGTTATTTCCATTATTGTTATTAGTTGCATTTGGATAACATAGCTCGATTTTTTTGTAAAATTCTACGCCCTGTCTGTATGCATCGTAATGCCCACAGGTGTTAGCTATTTTATCCATTGCATATAGCAAGGATGTTATTAATAAAGCTCTCTCTCTATCGTTAATTGTCCTCGTCTTATATTTATCTTCAATATCGTTTCTTATAAAACCTATTTTTTTGCAATCGTTTTCGCTGAAGAAAGTGTTGGCAAAGTTTACCGACATATAATTTTCTTCATTAGTTTGAAGCGCATTATATTCACATATAATGTCTTTTATTTTGTTCGTGTTAAATTTCTCAGGACTGAACCATGCTAGATTGCAGATATAATTACTATATAGGATGTCGTTTGTAATAATGGTTTTATCACCAAAAGCAGAAGAAACCGCTCCTGTACCTGCAAACAGATCTGCGAAAATATTGATGGCATCGCAATTTTCATTTACAACCTTGCTTATAAATGGAAGTAATTTATACTTATTACCTAAATAGCGGCGATTGTTTATGGCTGTAGTTTTATAAGTCATTGTAAAGAAGATGTTTGCGATATAAAAAATATAACTATTGTTGTTTACAAAGATAAACAAGTTTTTTTAAGATGGATGAATTGGTAAATGTCTTAATCTTATTTTTTATAATTGTTTATTCTTAGTTGAAAGCAAGCCGCAAGCGGCGTCGATGTCTTGGCCTCTTGAAGCTCTGATTGTCGCGATGATGCCTTTGTCGTTGAGTCTGTCGCGGAAGCGTTCCATGTCGTCCATTGTCGGGCTTTGGAGGTTGATGCCAGGGATGCTATGGAAACGGATGAGGTTGACTTTGCAACGGAGGCTGCCGAGTTGTCTTGCAAGTTCCTTGATATGGTCGGAGGTGTCGTTGAGACCTTTGAATACTATATATTCGAAGAACACGCGGCGTTGTCCGCTCCAATCGTGCTGACGAATGGCATGAATCACCTCGCGGATTGGATAAGCCTTTTCAACAGGCATAATCTTCATTCTCTCGTCATGGAAAGGAGAGTGGAGACTGACAGCGAGGTTGCATTTCGACTCATTGAGGAAACGTTTCATATAAGGTATGACACCCACTGTTGAGACGGTGATACGAGTTGGACTCATGGCGAGACCCCAGTCGGAGGTCATCACGTTGAGCGTACGCATGAGGTTGTCGTAGTTGTTCATTGGTTCTCCCATTCCCATGAATACGTAGTTGGTGAGTTTTTCGTATTCAGGGAGGTTGAGTATTTGGTTCAGGATATCGCTAGCAGGAAGATTCTCTTGGAAACCTTGTTTGCCGGTCTGGCAGAAGAGGCAGTTCATCTTGCATCCTACTTGAGAAGAAACGCATAATGTCGCACGTTCTTTGTCAGGGATATAAGCCGACTCTACGAAGTTGTCTGCTCCAGGGAAGAGATATTTTTTTGTACCGTCTTTAGATTCTTGAACGGCTTCGTAATTACGGTAGCCAGTAGTATAATTTTCAGAAAGAAGCTGACGCGCTGCTTTAGAGAGGTTAGTCATTTCATCGAAACTGCCAGTGTGTTTCTTGTAAATCCACTCGGTGATTTGTTTGGCTGTGAACTTAGGCAATCCATGTTGATTGACGATTTCCTGTATTTCCTCTAGAGATAATCCTAATAATGCTTTCATATCATAAATATGTAAATATTCGACAAAAGGTTTTAGACGATTTGCAAAGTTAGAAAAAAACTCAGAATGTCAGAGTCTCAGAATCTCAAAATTTTCTGAGTTTCTGATATTTTGAATTTCTTGTATTAAAAAAAAACTTGTAGACTTGTGGCCTTGTTGACTTGTAGTCTTTTTTTATATCTTTGTCATAAACAATAGTAGATATGAAAAAACGCTTCCTTACTCTTCTTTTCTGGATGATGGTCTTGTCATTCTCAGTCAACGCTCAAGTGGAATATGTAAATCCTATCATTGGCACAGATGGAATGGGTCATACCTTCCCTGGAGCCTGCGTGCCTTTTGGAATTGTGCAGCTAAGTCCTGACACCGACACTATCCCGCATAATATAAATGGCGTTTATCAGAAAAGAGTGTATGAATATTGCGCTGGATATCAATATAAAGATTCTACCATTGTTGGTTTCAGTCATACGCATTTCAATGGCACGGGTCATTCTGATCTCGGCGACATCCTCATCATGCCGACTGCAGGCGAGTTAAAACTGAATCCTGGAACGTCCGATAATCCTGAAAATGGCTATCGTTCTCGTTTCTCTCATGCGACAGAAAAAGCGTCGCCAGGTTATTACGAAGTGATGCTCGATGACTATGATATTAAAGCACAACTTACTGCTACAAAACGTACAGGTGTTCATAAATATACTTTCCCAGAGAAAGACGGACGCATTATCCTTGATTTGAATCATGGCATTTATAATTACGATGGAAAGACTTTATGGGCGCAAGTGAGAGTCGAAAACGACACTCTTATCACCGGATATCGTATCACCAACGGATGGGCGCGTACCAACTATACATATTTCGCTATATCGTTCTCGAAACCTATTCGTAACTATGGATATGAAGATATGGAAGAGATAAGATATTATGGATTCTGGCGTAAGTTCCCTCTCAACAATAATTTCCCTGAGATGGCTGGTCGCAAAGTCGTTTCTTATTTTGAATTTGACAATACAGAAAATCCTGAGCTGGTCGTGAAGGTCGCGCTCTCTGCCACCAGCACTGAAGGTGCGTTGAATAATCTGCAAGTCGAGACTGCCGGCAAAGATTTTGAACAGCTCGCCAACGAGGCGGCAGAAAGTTGGAACCGTCAGTTATCATCTCTTGCAATAGAAGGCACCGACGACCAGAAGGCTATGTTCTATACTTCATATTATCACACGCTTATCAATCCGTCAGTGTATATGGACGTCGATGGCAAATATCGTGGATTGGATCATAACATCCATCAGACTGATGACTTTACCAATTACACGGTTTTCTCTTTGTGGGACACTTATCGTGCTGAGCATCCTTTTCTCATGCTGATGAAACCTGACGAGGCTCGTGATATGGTGATGTCGATGATTCGTCATTATCAGCAGAGCGTGCACGGACTGCTTCCAATCTGGAGTCACATGGCGAACGACAACTGGTGCATGAGCGGTTATCATGCCGTTTCTGTCTTGGCAGACGCCATCGCAAAAGGCGCTGATATTGATACGGACGAGGCTTTGAATGCGATGCTCTCAACATCGAAGGTATCTTATCTCGAAGGCCTCGGTGAGTATATGGAGCTTGGATATGTTCCTTTCGATGTGAGTTATACCGCTGCTTCTACCACATTGGAATATTGCTACGACGACTGGACAATCTATCAGGCAGCGATGAATATGGGTAGGGAAGATGTCGCTGCTGAATATAAGGAGCGTGCCATGAATTATCAGAATATCTATGACCCTGAATTAGGATTTGCGCGTCCGAAACATAAAGATGGCAGCTTCAAAGAAGAATTCGACGTGCTTCAGACTCATGGCGAGGGATTTATTGAAGGCAACTCATGGAATTTCTCTTTCCATGTGCCGCACGACGTGACGGGTGTCATGGAACTGATGGGAGGCGAGAAGGAGTTTATACGTAAGCTTGATGAACTTTTCGCAATGCATCTGCCAGAAGAATATTACGAAGCAAACGAAGACATCACCTCCGACTGCCTGATTGGCGGTTATGTGCATGGCAACGAGCCGAGTCATCATATTCCTTATTTATACGCCTGGACCTCGCAGCCGTGGAAGACGCAATATTGGGTGAGAGAGATAATGAATAGGATGTATAAAAACCATATCCGAGGGTTGAGCGGCAACGACGACTGCGGACAGATGTCGGCATGGTATCTCTTCACCGCGATGGGATTTTATCCTGTGTGTCCAGGCACGGACCAATATGTGATAGGAGCGCCGTATCTCCCATATATCAAATTATCGCTGCCGAATGGAAAGACATTTGAAATCAAGGCGAAAGGCGTCAGCGACAAAAAACGCTACGTCAAGGCAGTGCTGTTGAACGGAAAACCATATTCCAAGATGTATATCACTCACAGCGACATCGTCAATGGAGGCGTGATAGAATTTATTATGAGCGACAAACCTAACAAAAACAGAGGAATAGAGAAAGAGGATAAACCGTATTCTTTGAGGGAAGAATGAGGAATTAGGAGTTTTTTGGTTAGAAATTCAGAATCTCAGAATCTCAGAAAGGTTTTGAGGTGATATAAATTAAATATTATTGACTGATAAAAATGGAACAACTTATAAAAGGAAATTCTCGTATAGAGGTGGTAGATGCTCTTCGTGGTTTAGCTGTAATGGCAATTGTGTTAGTTCATAATTTGGAACATTTCATTTTCCCTGTATATCCTGAAAGCTCTCCAGAATGGCTTAATGTAATGGATGAAGGCGTGCTCAATGGAGTCTTTAGTCTTTTTGCAGGAAAGGCTTATGCCATTTTTGCGTTACTGTTCGGATTTACATTCTACATTCAGACCGACAATCAGAAGAAACAGGGAAAAGATTTCGGTTATCGTTTCCTCTGGCGTATGCTGCTTCTGTTGGTTTTTGCCACGTTGAACGCTGCTTTTTTCCCTGCTGGTGATGTGCTCTTGCTGTTCGCTGTGGTGAGTCTTGTTCTTTTCCTGACTCGTAACTGGAGCGACAAGGCGGTTTTGATAACTTCGATAATCTTTTTGCTGCAACCCATTGAGTGGTATCACTATATTGCGAGTCTGTTCAATCCTGCACATCAATTGCCTGACTTGAAAGTCGGTGAGATGTATGCTGAAGTAGCAGAATATACCAAAGCCGGAAACTTCAGAGATTTCATCTTGGGAAATATTACGCTGGGTCAGAAGGCGAGCCTTTTCTGGGCAATCAATGCTGGACGCTTTTCTCAGACTGCCGGATTGTTTCTCCTCGGTTTCTATTTCGGAAGGAAGCAACTTTTCGTTTCATCGGAGAAGAATCTTCGTGTATGGGTGAGGATGTTGATTGTCGCCGCTGTTTCTTTTGCGCCGCTTTATACCTTTAAAGACCTTATCATGGAGAGTGACGTTATTATACAGCAGTCGGCAGGAACTGCTTTCGACATGTGGCAGAAACTAGCCTTCACCTTAGTGCTAGTTGCGTCTTTCGTTATCTTGTACCAAAACAAGACATTCTGCAAAATGGTAAGCAATCTGCGACTTTATGGTAAGATGAGTCTTACCAACTATATCACTCAATCCATCATCGGGGCAGTAATTTATTTTCCATTTGGTCTGTATTTGGCACCATATTGTGGATATACTTTAAGTCTGCTCATCGGACTTTTCACCTTTTTTATGCAGCTGCTTTTCTGCAAATGGTGGCTCGGCAGACACAAACAAGGTCCATTGGAATACATCTGGCACAAATGGACCTGGATAGGAACAAGTAAATAAATGATGTATATTTTTTTCTGGGCGTTCCGGCTATCGCCGTCGGGCTTTCCGCTATATCTTTTCTCGCCTCCGCTTCCGCCTCCGTCTCCAGCTTCCGTCTCCAAAAGGATGCCGCTCCAATCCCTAACGCGGTGGGGCTGCTGAGATTTAGAAATACGCCACAAAAACAAAAAGACTCCCGATATTATTCCTATTTTTGGCATTTTAGGAACAAAACAAATTGATTTTGATTAGGAACTGAGGAGCTAAGGAATTGAGGAGCTGAGGAATTGAGGAACTAAGGAATTAAGGAGTTGGTTTTTTTAAGACTTTAGTCTTTGGTCTTTAGTCTTTGGTCTTTTATCTTTAGTCTTTTGTCATTAGTCTTTCGCCATTAGCCAAACAAAAAAAGAGCCTCAGAAATTTCTGAAGCTCTTTTTGTACCCAGGGCCGGGATCGAACCGGCACGAGTGTTACCTCATCGGTTTTTGAGACCGACGCGTCTACCAATTCCGCCACCTAGGCATTAATTTCAATGATCGATTTGCGAGTGCAAAAGTAATAATTTTTTTGTTATGGCAAAGAAAATTTTTATTATTTTTGCAAAAATTTTAAAACACACTTAAAATTAACGTCATGCAAGAGCCTTTAGTATCAATTTTTTCAGGTAGAGCCACTCGTTATTTAGCAGAAGAAATAGCTAAACATTATGGCAAACCACTCGGACAATCAAGCGTTTTGGTTTTCGCCGATGGTGAATTTCAACCAAGTTTCGATGAAAACATTCGCGGAAGAGATGTCTTTTTGATCCAATCAACATTCCCACCAACAGAAAACATGATGGAATTATTGTTGATGGTTGATGCTGCAAAACGCGCTTCAGCACGTAGAATTATCGCCGTTATCCCTTATTTCGGCTTCGCACGTCAAGACAGAAAAGACCGTCCACGTATCAGTATCGCAGCTAAATTGATGGCTGACTTATTGTCAACAGCTGGTGTTACTCGTATCATCACTATGGACATCCACGCTGATCAAATTCAAGGTTTCTTCAACGTTCCTGTAGACAACATCTTCGCATCAAAGATTTTCGTTCCTTATATCGAAAGCCTTAACTTACCTAATTTAATGGTTGCATCTCCAGACGCAGGCGGTACTCGTCGCGCTGCTTCTTACGCTAAGATGTTAAACACTGTTTTCTCAATCTGTCACAAACAACGTTCAAAACCAAATGCTATTGAACAAATGTTACTCATCGGTGACGTTAAAGATAAAGACGTTATCCTTATCGACGACATGATTGACACAGCAGGTACAATTACAAAAGCAGGTCAATTAATTAAAGATAATGGTGCTCGTAGCGTCCGCGCTGTTGCAACACACCCAATCTTCTCAGGTAGCGCAATGGAAAGAATTGAAAACTCTGTATTCGACGAAGTTATCGTTACAGATACTATCCCATTGACAAACCCAAGCAGCAAGATTCACGTTATCTCAACAGCTCCTCTCTTCGCAGAAGTTATCAAACGCGTTGAAAACTACGAATCATTAAGCGACTTATTCAAGAAATAAAAACCGTACGGACGTGGCTCGCTGCGTCCCTACACATTATAAATAATTAACAAACAAATTAAAAATTAAATTATGAATTCAGTATCATTGAGCGGTTCTCTTCGCGAGAACGTAGGGAAAAAAGATGCTAAAAAATTACGCGCACAAGGTTTAGTACCATGCGTTATCTACGGTCAAGGTAAAGAAGTACGTTTCTACACAGATGCAAAGAGCTTCAAAACTATCCTCTTTACTCCAGAAACATACATCATCGACTTCACAATCGAAGGTGAAACATACCGTACAATCCTCCAAGATATCCAATATCACCCAATTAGCGACGAAGTTCTTCACGCTGACTTCTTACAAGTAACAGAAGACAAACCTATCACAGTAACTCTTCCTGTTCGCACAGAAGGTACATCTCCAGGTGTTATGCGTGGTGGTAAACTTAAAGTGAGAATCCCTCGCCTTAAAGTTAAAGGTTTAATTAAAGACCTTCCAGCTATCGTTATGGTAAACATCTCTGAATTAAATGTTAACCAAGCTATCAGAGTAAAAGACATCACAATCGAAAACGTTACTCCATTAGTAGCAGCTAACAACATCGTTTGCGACGTTAAAGCTAAGAAATCAGCTATCACAGAAGAAACAGAAGAATAATCTTCTAAAAAGAATATTGAAAAGAGCCTTCATCTCGAAGGCTTTTTTTTATTTGAATTTTGACATCAACACCAAACTCTAAATCTTATAATATGAAATATTTAATAGCTTGTCTCGGAAATATAGGTGTCGAATATGATGACACACGACATAATATCGGCTTTAAAGTGGCTGATTATCTTAATGAAGATTTAAAAGGAACTTTCACCACTGGACGCCTCGCTCAAGTGTCAGAGCTCCGTTACAAAGGCCGTACTATGGTGGTTATTAAACCTACAACCTACATGAACCTGAGCGGTAAAGCTGTTAAATATTGGATGCAACAAGAAAAAATCCCAATTGAAAATGTGTTGGTAGTGCTCGATGAAATAGCCTTGCCATTAGGAACATTGAGAATGAGAAAAAAAGGTAGCGACGCCGGACATAACGGACTCGCCAATATCATTGAAAGTTTAGGTACAAATGTCTTTCCAAGATTGCGCTTTGGAATAGGCGACGACTTCCCTCGTGGAAAACAAATTGATTTCGTGTTAGGAAAATGGAAACCGTCAGAACTCGATATCATAAATCCTCGCCTCGAAGTCGCAGCTAGCTTCATTAAAAGTTTCGTGACCCAAGGCGTTGATCAAACTATGAATCAGATGAATAATAAATAATTAGGAGTTTTTAAATCCATAATTTTTTATTCACAATTCAATATTTTGAATTAATAAAATAATTAGTAAAACCTTTTACTATTTTTTGTATATTTGCAAATCTTTTAAAAATAAGATATGAAAAGAAAATCTTTACTTTTAATCGTGATGATGTTTGCATTGGCATCATTGACAACAATCAATGCACAGGAAAAGAAGTCATTAATCGGTGATTATTTGTCAATCAGTGGTTGGATGAACATCCAATACGATTATGAACGTCAATTATCCAATGACGGTTTGACATTAGACGAGATTAACACTTTCAATGTACGTCGAGCTCGTCTCGATTTCAAAGGCAACATCAATAAGAATTTAGAATTCCGCGTACAAGCTGACGTTGCTGGAACTCCAAAATTGGTCGATGGTTTCGTTAAAATCAAATTGCAAAAATATTTTAACATCCAAGTAGGTCAGTTCAAGATTCCTTTCACATTCGAAAATCCTCAGTCACCTCTTACACTCGAAGGCGTTGAATACGCACAAGTAATCAGCAAACTTTCAGGTTATAGCGATATGTCGGGCGTTAAGACATATTCTGGCGGTCGTGATGTGGGTGTCATGATTTACGGTAACTTATTCAGCTTTGAACATGAAGGAAAGGAAATCCCAATCCTTACATATAAATTAGGTGTTTTCAACGGTAATGGTATGAATAACAAAGATGCCAATACTGCAAAAGACATCGCAGGAAGTATTGAAGTATGTCCAGGCGTTAAAGGTTTGATGCTCGCTGCTTCATATTATGATGGAAATTACTTGCTTAATGCAAATCCTGTTTATGAGAAAAACGCAAATAGAGATCGTTTGACTTTCGGTGGTAAATATGAAAACGGCAGACTTACAGTACGTTCAGAATATATTACAGGTAAGACAGATATGGCAAGTGGTGGTAACATCTACACTCTCGATTCTGACGGTTTCTACGTTGCAGGCGGTTATTGGTTTAATATGAAAAGTCAAAAAATTCGTCCTGTAGCACGTTACGATTTCTTGAGACAAGATATTGAAAATCCTGAAAATAATTCAACATATTATATGGCAGGTATAGATTGGTGGCCATATAACAATCTTCGTCTTTTACTTAACTACACAGTGAAAGACAAACCAGGATACGACAATTTAGGTCATTTGTTCCAAGCGCAACTTTCAGTGAAGTTTTAACAATTAGAAATAAGGAGTTAGGAATTAGGATTTAACCTTTTCTGACTCCTTTTTTTTACTCTGAACTTTGAGCCTCGAACATTGAAATTTTAACTACTATAACTAACTCTAAACTCTAAATTTTAACTGTACTAAACATTAAACTATGAAGTCTAAACTAAATTAACTATATATGAAAACAAGAAAACTAAAAGCATTATTTCTCAATGAGGAGTGGCTCATTGTAATGTTGGGATTCATTATTTTGGCTTTGATAGTCATAGTCCCGGAATTTATGGTAAACATCAAAATGTTGAATGTAAAGACCTTGGATACTTCTATAGGCTGGGTCAATGCAGTTTATACTTTTGTGTTTCTATTTTTAATAATTCTTATTTCTGCCCTTGCTATGAAAAAGCCAGTCAAGGGTATTTTTTTGTCCTTCCTTGTGATATTCGTGCTGACGTTGTTGGCGCAGTTATGCGCAAGTATTCCATTCTGTAAGGAATATGGACTTGAAGCAGTGCTTTTTGCAGTGCTTTTCGGATTGATAATTAGCAATGTCTTTGGCGTACCAGAATGGCTTAAGCCAGCTATACAAAGTGAGTTCTACATCAAGATAGGCATAGTGTGTTTAGGAGCTACCGTTATCTTTGGTGAAATCATGAAATCAGGAGCATACGGACTCGCACAGGCAGTCTTGGTCGTGCTGGTCGTTTGGTATTTTGGATTCTGGATTTCGCGTAAGATTTTCAAAGTCGATGATCAGATGGCTACTATGATAGCAAGTTCCGTCAGTGTGTGCGGTGTTTCTGCTGCTATCGCCACATGTGGAACCATCAAAGGTAACCAGAAGAAACTCAGCTACGTCATTTCATTGGTTATGGTCGTTGCCATACCTATGTTATATATTATGCCTTTGTTATGTAATTGGTTGTTGCCGATAATTTTCCCTAACAATCCAGTGGCTGCGCAACAAGTGGCTGGTGCATGGATTGGAGGTACCATCGACACCACGGCGGCCGTTGCTGCATCTGGTGATATTTTGGGCAACATAGCAGGTGATACTGCTGTCATAGTCAAGGCATCGCAAAATGTCCTCATCGGCGTTGCTGCGTTCTTCATCTCTTTATATTGGTCGGTACGCGACACCAATAGCATTATGGAGACAAGAGGAACAGTGATATGGCATCGTTTCCCTAAATTCGTTATCGGAATGATAATCGCTTCGGCTGTGTTTAGCATCTGGTTCTCAGGAGGCGTTGAGATTGAAGGCGTGATGGTGAAATACAAAGCATTGGCCAAGAACTTCCAAGGAATATTCTTCTCTATTGCATTCGTATGTATTGGATTGGAAACACGTTTTAAAGAAATATTCTCAAAAGAAAACAATCAGTCGCTGAAAGCATTTCTGTCAGCGCAGTTGTTTAATATAGTCTTTACTTTGATAGTAGCGATTGTTATTTTTGGATTTATAGCGAATTAGAGGGACTTGAGGGAACAGAGGAACTTGAGGGAACAGAGGGATCAAAGGGACTTTAGTTTCTTAAATCCCTTAGGTTCCTTAGGCTCCTTTATGCTCTAAAAAATCTCTTTCACCTGAACATTGTTGATGAAAAAATGTTATTTTTGCATACGTTTAACAATAATACTGACTTAAGAAATGACAAGATATTTTAATATGATATTATCAGTCGCTCTGATTGGGATTGCTCTCATGATGGGTGTGACGATAAATTGTCATAAGTCGGTGGATTGTCGTTGTTTACTGTCGGACGACAATCAGGTTTCTGAGATTGTAGATGATCAGCGTTCGGATGTAATATCATACATAGAGGCGTCGGGCTCAGCCACAACGACTCTCCCTGAACTCGTTAATTCCATGCCTTCGCCATCGGTCAGACTTATCCCTTCTCAGAAAAGATCACAACAAAATCTTTCGGCATTCCTAATGCTGAAACACCTGCCATCGGAAGTGACACCAACCAACAAATACAACAAACACTTCTCATTACCTTTGTCAGCAAAGGAAAACCTTATCGTCATAATAAAACACCTCATTATTTAGGAATTCTGGAATTTAGGAATTTTGGTTGCTGAGCTTGTCGAAGTGCCAATTCCATTACTTTATTACTTTATTATTTCATTACAAATAAACTTGTGGTCTTGTAGTCTTGTTGACTTATAGACTTCTAAAAACGTATTATTATGACAAACAATATTCAAAACATACAATTAGATTTCATTCAAAAAAGATTTAACATTTCAGCATTATTATCAGGTATAGTGTTTATCGGTCTCGGAGTATTTCTGTTTATATATTCAAAAAATATGGAAGGCAATATGCTTTCTTCTGCTTTGATTTTCTTTGGAATTTTGAGTATAGCATTTGCCTTGTTCCTTCTTATTGCAAGATTGAACGCCGAAGTTTATACCAAGACCAACTCGCCAATAGTAAGACGTCAGATTTATTTTGATACAGCAGATTTTTACAATATAAAGTTGGCTCTTGAAAATGACAAATTAGAGACGTTGGAAAAATTCAATAAAGTTGACGAAGGCAATGTACAGCTTTATGTGGTTCACTCAAAAGACAAGAAATTTGCAGCTTTGCAACTTCTCAAATACGAACCATTCGATTTCATTCCACAGACAGATGTGATGGTTAGAGAGTTCTAGAAGAACTGGTTCTTAATTTCTGAGATTTAAAAAGAGACGCATCAATGTCCTGTTCTATAGCAGGAAACATTGGTGTGTCTCTGTTTGTTGTATATAGACTTGTGGCCTTATTTGTTTATCTGTTTCACGAATCTTTCGTACCAGTCTTCACCGAAGCGTCTTATCATAGGGCCTTTGAGGAATTTATATAATGGGATTCCTTCTTTTTCACCTTTTCTCTTGGCAGGAACGCAGACACTCCATTCGTGGTAGTTGACATGTATGAAACCATTTTTTTCCTCGAGGCGGATAGGGTAGAGATGACAGCTTATCGGTTTCCAGAAATCTATCTTGCCTTCTAGATAAGCCTTCTCTATCGCGCACAATGCAGTGCCGTTTTCATGGAAATAAACGAAAGCACATTCCTCATCGTTGACCAGCGCAGTGACAAGAGCACCTTTTTCGTCGTAGTCATAAACGTCATTGTTTTCAATGACTTCTATTCCTTCCGGACGCATATAAGGTTTTATCTCTTCAATATATTCCTCTATGAGACCTACTTCGTCAGGTTCTAAAGGAGCACCGGCATCACCAGCGACGCAACATTCACCTTTGCAACGTGCAAGATGACAACAAAAACGAGCATTGATGAACTCGTCTGAAACTATTACATTATCTACTATTATCATGTGGGCAAAGATATAAAAAAAGTCAACAAGTCAACATGACAACAAGTTTTTATATGGATAGAACCAAATGCAGAGACGTCATCGTTATGCGTCTTATTTTTGCGAAATTTTTTTAAAGATTTTTGCGAAAAAAATCATATCTTTGTCGCTTATTAAAAAAATTAAAATAATAGGTGATATATGAAAGGCTCATATAGAGAATATAAGAATTTGAACCTTACAAACATTGCAAAAGAGGTTCGTAAGTATTGGGAAGACAACGATGTTTTCCAAAAGAGTTTAGACAATCGCAAGGATGGTCCGGCTTTCGTGTTTTATGAAGGACCACCGTCAGCAAACGGAACTCCAGGCATCCACCACGTGATGGCTCGTACTATCAAAGACATCTTCTGCCGCTACCAAACTCTCAAAGGAAAAAGAGTTTCACGTAAAGCTGGTTGGGACACTCACGGTCTCCCTGTTGAACTTGGCGTTGAAAAGAAATTAGGTATCACCAAAGAAGACATCGGCACAAAGATTAGCGTTGATGAATATAACAAGGCTTGCCGTGAAGAGGTTATGAAATATAAAGACTTATGGGATGAACTTACTCGTACCATGGGTTATTGGGTCAACCTCGACGATCCTTATATCACATTCACCAACGAATATATCGAGACATTATGGTATCTCTTGTCAGAGATTTACAAGAAAGGTCTCCTCTATAAAGGTTACACTATCCAACCTTATTCACCAGCAGCAGGTACAGGCTTGAGTTCTCACGAACTTAATATGCCAGGCTGCTACCGCGACGTTAAAGACCTCACTTGCGTTGCTCTCTTCCGCGTTAAAGCAGAACAAAACATAATCAAAAATAATCCTTTCGGCGTTGACGTTCCTTTCAACAGCATCCAAATCGCTGCATGGACAACAACACCATGGACCTTGCCTTCAAACACAGCATTGTGCGTTGGTAACAGCATCGACTATAACCTCGTCAAGACTGTCAACCCTGTCAGCGGTGACATCGCTTATATCGTAGTGGCTAACTCATTGATGGGCGCATTCTTCCCAAGTGAAGCTGAAAAACCTGCTTTTGAAGATTATAAAGTAGGCGACAAGAAACTTCCTTACGAAGTGCTCGGAACATGTAAAGGTAAAGACCTCGTAGGTTTGGATTATGAACAACTCATTCCATGGGTCAACCCAGGTGAAGGCGCATTCCGCGTTATCCACGGCGACTACGTCAGCACAGAAGACGGTACAGGTATCGTTCATATCGCTCCTACATTCGGTGCAGACGACGACCGCGTAGCAAAACAAAGCGGCATCCCTCCACTCCAAATGATTGACAAAGACGGCAAAGCTCAACCAATGGTTGACAAAGCTGGTAAGTTCTTCGTGATAGAAGACCTCGACGCTGAGTTCGTTAAGAACTTCATGAACGTTGAAGCATACGCTCCATACGCAGGTCAATTCGTAAAGAACGCTTTCGATGCAACAAAGACAGAAAAAGATAAATCATTGGATGTCGACATCGTCGTCATGTTGAAAGAAGAAGGCAAACTCTTCAAGAGCGAAAAACATACTCACAACTATCCACACTGCTGGCGTACCGACAAACCTGTTCTCTATTATCCATTAGACAGCTGGTTCATCCGCAGCACAGCTTTGAAGGATAGAATGATTGAACTTAACAAAACCATCACATGGAAACCTGAAGCAACAGGTAGCGGCCGCTTCGGCAACTGGCTCGAAAACCTCGTCGACTGGAACCTCTCACGTTCACGTTACTGGGGAACACCATTGCCAATCTGGAGAACAGAAGACGGCAGCGAAGAAGTTTGTATCGGCAGCGTAGCTGAACTCCGTCAAAGAATTGACGAGTCGGGAAAAGCTGGGTTCATGACAGAAAACCCTTACGCTTCAGAAGACTATAACAGCTTCGATTTACATAGACCTTATATTGATAATGTGATACTCGTCTCATCAGATGGCAAGAAGATGTTCCGTGAGCCAGACCTCATCGACGTTTGGTTCGACTCAGGCGCAATGCCTTACGCACAGATTCATTACATGGGCGAGAAAGAAAAACTCAACGCTGAGACATTCCCAGCTGACTTCATCGCAGAAGGCGTCGACCAAACACGTGGTTGGTTCTTCACATTGCATGCTATCGCAACAATGATTTCAGACTCTGTCTCATATAAAGCTGTTATCTCTAACGGTTTGGTTCTCGACAAAAACGGCAACAAGATGTCGAAACGTCTTGGCAACGGCGTCGATCCATTTGAAGCAATAGAGAAATACGGTGCTGACGCAGTACGTTGGTATATGATTACCAACTCACAACCTTGGGATAACCTCAAGTTTGACGCAGAAGGCGTTGACGAAGTTCGTCGTAAATTCTTCGGCACATTATATAATACATACGCATTCTTCGCATTGTATGCGAACATCGACAAATTCGATTTCTCAGAAGCTGAAATACCATACGAAGAACGTCCTGAAATAGACAGATGGATCTTATCAGAATTGAATTCATTGATAGAAGAAGTCGATAACGACTATCAAAACTACGAACCAACGAAGGCAGGTCGTGCTATTGCAGAATTCGTTGACGCACACTTGAGCAACTGGTACGTACGTCTCTCACGTCGTCGTTTCTGGAAGAGCGATGCTTCATCAGATAAGACTTCAGCATATCAGACATTATACACATGCTTGGATGTCTTAGCTAAGATTTCAAGCCCTATAGCTCCTTTCTTCGCAGAACGTTTGTATCAAGACTTGAACGAAGCAACAGGACGCGAAACAGCTGAATCAGTACACCTCACCGACTTCCCTAAAGCAAATCCAGAGCTTATCAACAAAGACTTGGAAGAAAGAATGGAAATGGCTCAACTCGCATCTTCAATGGTATTGTCGTTGAGAAAGAAAGCCAACATCCGTGTACGTCAGCCATTATCAAAGATTATGATTCCTGTCAACTCAGAAAAAGAACTCGAACAATTCAAGAAAGTAGAGCAACTCATCCTTTCTGAAGTTAATGTTAAGGAAATAGAATATCTCACAGCCGACAAAAATATCTTGGTTAAGAAGGTTAAACCAAACCTCAGAAACTTAGGTCGTCGTTATGGTAAGATGATAAAACCTATAACACAATTCTTTGCTGAGATTGAACAAGAAACAATCAGAACATTCGAAAACGTAGGTTATTTAGATATCACATTAGAAGGTCAAGAGTTACATCTCGAACTTGATGATGCTATCATCACA
>JAZLEF010000097.1:0-7702 GCA_045615125.1 Bacteroidales bacterium | reverse complement strand
CACTGTAACTTACAAAATCGTTGAAGGTAATAAAGAACGTTTACAAAAATTCCAAGGCGTAGTTTTACAACGCGCTAGCGAAGGTTCACATGCAACTTTCACAGTTAGAAAAATTTCAGGTAACGTTGGTGTAGAAAGAATTTTCCCTATTTCATCTCCAATGATTGAAAGCATCGAAAAGAACAAAGAAGGTGCTGTTAGAAGAGCACGTATTTACTACCTCAGAGGTTTACGTGGTAAAAAAGCTCGTATTAAAGAAGCTGCTCGTAAAAGCAAATAATTTCTTTAACAATTATAAAAAAACAGCGTGAGATTTCACGCTGTTTTTTTTATTACAAAATATCAACAAATAAATCCAATAAAAAAAAGAGCTGCCTTTAAATTAGCAGCCCTCCCCTTAGACTTTAGACTTTTGTCTTTAACCATTAGCCAATTCTCTGTCTCACCACCTCAAAACAAATAACACCCGTAGCAACAGAGACATTCAATGAATCTATATCACCAGGCATTGGAATCAAAAGATGCTCATCTGAACGTTTCAAGTATGCCTCGCTGATACCGTCTTCTTCTGAACCCATCATAATTGCTACTGGAACCTTGAAGTCGCCTTCCCAAATATTTTTACGACCTTTCTCTGAAATGGAAACAATCTTGACGCCGCTGCTCTTCAAGAAATCAATAGTGTCTTTAATGTTTTCAACACGACATACATTGATTCTCGACAATGCACCAGCAGAAGTCTTCATAGCATCACCGTTAATCAAAGCTGAACCACGTGATGGAATAACAATAGCATCAACGCCTGCAGCGTAACAAGTACGAGCAATAGCACCAAAATTACGAACATCTGTAACTCTGTCTAAAATAACTATAAAAGGCATTCTTCCTTCATCATAAACCATAGGAACGACCTCTTCTATCAACTGATATGAGATAGGACAAATGAATGCTACAATACCTTGATGATTTTTTCTTGTCAAACGATTCAACTTCTCAACTGGAACATATTGAACTGTAATATTATGCGTTCTTGCATAATGAAGAATCTCCGCAATTTGAGGGGAACGCAAGCCACTCTGAACAAAAATTTTCTCTATCTCTTTCTCTGCTCTAATCAACTCCTCCACAGGATGAAGTCCAAAAACCATATTATTATCCATACTATTTCTAATTTTCAATCTGTGCACAAATTTAACAATTTATTCAAAAAAAAATCATAGTCTTTAAAAAGATTTTAGTAAATTGCGCCTAATTAATTTCAAGGTAATATCAAAACTAAATAACGTGAAAAATAACATCTTAAAAAACAGTACATTTTTCATCACAATGATGTTTCTTTTTTTGTGCAACACCATTGATGCACAAAACATCGTACGGCCAGAACCAATATCAGGCAAGAACTTAACCAAAAATACAATACAGCAACATTTGGTATATCCTCAAAATGCACTCAACAACAAACTAAGCGGCAAGATAACAGTTCTATTTACTGTAGATAAAAATGGTAATGCATACAATCACAGAGTTGAAAATACATTCGACAACGAGTGTGCAGAAATGGCAATACATCTTGTAAAGCAAATACAATGGAAACCTGCCACAAGCGATGCACTTCCTATCGATTTCGACCACGAATATGTTATTGAGTTTTCTGCCAAGTCATACCTAAAAAACATAGAAAAAAACAAAATAAAATTCATTCCAGAGCAAGAGCTTCCTTCTGACGACTCTTACACAATCTATGAATACAAGGAACTTGACAAAACTCCTATCCCATATTTCAACAATCAGAACATCACCTTTGGGTCATATCTTCGTTCAGAATTAAAATACCCCGACCAAGCCAAAGAATTCGAGATTTCTGGAACAGTAAAACTCAGCTTCATCATAGAGACTGACGGCAAGGCTTCTAACATAACCATAGAGAACAGCGTCGGCGGCGGATGCGATAACGAAGCAATCCGTCTAATCCAAAATCTTTTATGGATTCCTGCTGTAAAAGACAACAAAATCGTAAGAGCAAAAACAACACAAGATATTACATTCCAATTCGGAGAAAGAAACTACCACGACGGTAATCAATATTAAAATTAATACTTATGAAAAAATTATTTTTATCACTCGCAATGATGCTATTTGCATCACAGATGATTTTAGCACAAGATGCTAACGAAAACACATGGACACACGGCGGTTTCGTCGGTTTCAACGTCTCACAAAGCCATTTCTCAAACTGGACATCTGGCGGTCAAGACAATGTCAACGGTTTAAGTACATTAAAGTATAACATCAATTATCTTAAAGGTAAATCAAAATGGGACAACAACATCGACCTCGCTTTAGGATACAGCTATTTTGATTTCGACATGAAACCATTGAAGACCGACGACCGTATCAACATCAGCTCTTTATATGGTTATGATGTTGTTAAAGATGAGTTATTCATCACTGCAAACCTTAACTTCCAATCACAATTCGCTGATGGTTTCGATTACAAAACAGACAGCACAAACAAAATCTCTAAGTTCCTCGCTCCTGCATACTTAACAGTAGGTCTTGGTGCTCAGTACACTCCAGCCTCATGGTTCTCATTAAACCTCGCTCCTGCATCAGGCAGATTGACAATCGTTAACGACCAAACTTTAGCAGACAAAGGAGCATTCGGTGTTAAAGGAGCTTTGATAGACCCTGTAACAGGTGAGATTTTAGAATATGGAAGCAAATTCCGTATGGAACTCGGTGCTCAGTTGATCGCTAACGTCAACTACGAAATCTTCAAAAACGTCGTTTTCTCTTCTAAACTCATTGTTTTCTACGACTATATGCAAACAAGAGAACTCAACGCATTAGACAAAGAATACGGATGCCGTTTAGATTTCGACTGGGACAACGCTTTAGTTATGAAAGTTAACGACTGGTTAAACTGCAACATTACAGCACGTCTTGTTTATGACGAAGATATCAAACCAATCGAAGGCGATTCATTCTTACAATTCAAAGAAGTCTTAAGCGTTGGTATCTCATACAGAATCCCTTAATCATGACAAAAATCGGTTTGTTATCTGACACACATGGATGGCTCAACCCCAAAGTCTACGAGTTTTTCAAAGACTGCGATGAGATATGGCATGCCGGCGACATCGGAGATTATGACGTCGCTATAGAATTGAATGCTTTTATCAATAGCCAACAAACATCGTCCAAGAAGTTCAGAGCTGTATATGGCAACATCGACGATTGGGAAATAAGAGCCGACTTTCCTCAATTTCAGATATTCAATGTTGAGGATATGAAAGTCGTGATGACACATATTGGAGGATATCCAAATGCATACGCACCAGGAATAAAGACCTTGTTGATGGAAGAAAAACCTGACATTTTCATCAGCGGTCACTCACATATACTGAAAGTGATGCGAGATCCGAAATTAGGATTGCTTCATCTTAATCCAGGTGCCGCAGGTCTGAAAGGCTTTCACAAAAAGGTAACAATGTTAAGATTCCAAATCGATGGCAAGGAAGCAAGTAATTTAGAAATATACGAAGCTGACAAGTACTAAAAAAAATGCTGCGAAATTCGCAGCATTTTTTGTTTAACGTAATCTATCGACAGATCTTATCAGTTCAATGTCTTTCTTTATCCATCTCATCGCAAGGATTGATAATACCATATTAATAAGAGGTATATATGTTCCAAATAAATATGCAACACCTTCTGCTGCGATTGTCTTTTCCACATTAGATGCATAATATAAGAAAATCAAGCCGCAAATTATAGCATTCAAGAAAACATTCAATGATGATAATTTAATTTGAAGCTCACGTTTCTTATACATGAAAATAGTGACTAAAGGGAGTATGACAACAAAAATTGTGAGAACAAGTAATGGCAATGTATATATAGCATTAAAATACTGAGCATCTACTTGATTATTCACACCTAAAACTGAAAGTTTCATAACTTCAGCACCATGTTCAAATGCTGCTATCGGACTAAAAAATAAAACTCCGGCAAATACAGCTGCCAAGAAGAGAAAAACTGTTTGAATTCTTTGTATCATAAATAAAAGTGTTTAATTTTTCTGCAAATATAATGATAAGATTTCAATGAAATTATTTTTTTTTAAAATATTTAAAACACTTGGTTTTTAAAGAAAAAACACTATCTTTGCAAAGTCATTTGAACAATTAACAATCGTTATTGTTTCGATAATAAAAAGAGGTGATTCCATCTCTTGTTTTTCAAAAAAGTTCCTTCATTAAAACTCAAATCAAAAGGGAAATTCTATGTACGACATCTACGAACTAAACGAAAAATCGTTAGTTGAACTAAAAGAAATTGCTCTCCAGTTAGGAGTAGAAAACGTCAATTTGGCTAAAGAAGAATTGGTATACTGCATCATCGACCAACAAGCAGTTCATCCTGATATTATAAAAGAAGAAAAGAAAACTGATGACAGCAATAAACCAGAAGCTGAAGTTGTTGAAAAGCCAAAGAAAAGAGGACGTAAAGTAGCAACGTCAAGACCTGATAAAAACTTCATGGAAAATAAGGCTGAAAAAGAAACAGCCACCAGTGAACCTGAACCAAATGGTGAAAACAACAACGAAGCAACAGCTACCGATTCAAAACCAAAACGTGAGAAACGCCCAAGAATAGGTAAAAGAACAGACGTCGTTAAGACAAAGATAAATAACGACGATGAAGAAGATAAAGTACAACACGTTTCATTTGGCAAAAAGAGAAGCAAGGCTACTGTAAGTGAAACAACAGAAACAGAAGTCGTTAAAGAAAAAGAGGTTAAAACAGAAGAAATAGCTGAAGAAAACGAGATTGTAACAGTATCTGTAGTTGAAGAAAAAGCTGAAATTTACGAGACAGTTCCAACACAAGCACAGGAAGAAAACAATCGTCATAAAAAAGAGGATATAGTTTCAGAATTTGACGCTGTTGTCAATGCTGAAGGCGTTCTGGAAATAATGCCAGACGGATACGGATTCCTCCGTTCTTCAGACTATAACTACCTCAACTCACCTGACGATGTATACGTCTCTCAATCGCAGATTAAACTCTTCGGCTTGAAGACAGGCGACAGCATCCAAGGTATCATCCGTCCTCCTAAGTCTGGCGAGAAATATTTCCCTCTCATCAAGGTTAATAAAATCAACGGACTAACACCAGAACAGGTACGCGACCGTATCCCATTCGACTTCCTCACTCCTCTTTTCCCAACAGAGAAGTTCAAACTCACAGGTCATAATGGCTGTACTATCTCAACAAGAATCATGGACCTCTTCGCTCCTATCGGCAAAGGTCAACGTGGTCTCATCGTCGCTCAGCCTAAGACTGGTAAGACAGTGTTGCTTAAAGAAGTTGCTAACGCTATTGCAGCAAATCACCCAGAGGTTTACCTTATCATATTATTAATTGACGAACGTCCTGAAGAAGTCACCGACATGGCAAGAAGCGTTAACGCTGAAGTCATCTCATCAACATTTGACGAACCGGCAGAAAAACACGTCAAGATTGCTAACATCGTTTTGGAAAAAGCTAAACGTCTGACAGAATGCGGACACGATGTCGTCATCCTCCTCGACTCTATCACTCGCTTGGCTCGTGCATACAACACCGTATCACCAGCATCAGGAAAGGTTCTCTCCGGCGGTGTCGAAGCCAACGCACTTCAAAAGCCTAAACGTTTCTTCGGTGCAGCACGTAACATCGAAAACGGTGGTTCTCTCACAATATTAGCGACAGCATTGATTGACACAGGCTCCAAGATGGACGAAGTCATCTTCGAAGAATTCAAAGGTACAGGTAATATGGAACTCCAACTCGACCGTCGTCTCTCTAACAAACGCATCTACCCTGCTATCGATATCGTAGCATCTGGTACACGCCGCGACGACTTATTGGTTGACGAGCGCACACTCGCAAGAATCTGGGCTTTGAGAAACCACTTCGCAGATATGACACCAGTGGAAGCAATGGAATTCCTCAAAGACAGAATATCCAAGACATATTCAAACGAAGAGTTCTTGGCAACGATAGATAAATAAGACAACAAATAAAAAAGACAGCTTAGCTGTCTTTTTTTTATATCAATTGTATATTTCCAAATCTTCTTTCGTCAGTCCGTTGAAGTCGCCGGAGCTCATGAATCCTGCAACGACATTTTCTTTCTTCACATCATTCAAGACGCTCATCAATTCGTCCTTCGAATGAACCACCTGAATGTCTTTTCTAGCAAAGCCTTCAACGATTCTCTCGTCGCTCATCATCTCCAACTTCTTGATTGCCACCGCATGTGGATCGTAGAAAACGACTGCCTTGTCGCAGTTGTCGAGACAATGTTCGTAATGATTGATGAACACTTCGCTGAGACTGCTATATGTATGCAATTCAAAGACAACCAAAAGATATCTCTCAGAATATTGCTCGCGCAACGCCTTCACTGTCGCCAGGACTTTTGACGGCGCATGAGCGAAATCGCGGAACACCAGATTGTTCTTTTCCTTATTCTCAAACATCAGTTCGAGACGACGCGACGCGCCTTTGAACGAAGATATCGCCTCGTAAAACGTCTCATCGCTGACGCCAAGCTGCTTGCAAACATTGTATGCCGCATTGATATTCTTCATATTATGTTCACCGAAAATCTGAACGCCGATTTTTTTGTCGCCATAAATAAGACATGTATTCTCGCCATCGCTTTGATACTGATGAATATCGTAACCGAATGTCGCGACATTTGCTTTAGTAGCGATCTTGGCAGCTTCACCATCATTCTTGTCGAAGATAAGGCATCCGCCTTTTTCTATTGTATCGACATAAATTCTAAACTGTTCGAGATATGAATCAAAAGTTGGAAACACGTTGACGTGGTCCCATCCTATTCCGCTAATCACAGCGATATGAGGATGATATTTATGGAACTTAGGCACTCTGTCGATTGGAGAAGTGAGATATTCGTCTCCTTCTATCACCATATATTTCGCCGATTCGCTGAGGCGCACCATCACGTCGAAACCCTCAAGTTGCGCGCCCACCATGAAGTCTGTCTCAATACCGGCATGTTTCATGACATGAAGAATCATGGAAGTTATTGTCGTCTTGCCATGACTTCCGCCTATCACGATACGCGTTTTGTCTTTGCTTTGTTCGTAGAGATATTCCGGATATGAATACACTTTAAGTCCGAGTTCCTGAGCGCGAATAAGTTCAGGATTATCGATACGAGCATGCATTCCGAGGATGACCGACTCGTACGATTCGTCAAGGATTTCAGGATGCCATCCTATCTGTTCAGGCAAGATACCTTCATTTTTCAAACGAGTTTTTGAAGGCTCAAAAATCTCGTCGTCGGAACCTGTCACTTCGTAACCTTTTCTATGTAAAGCGATAGCGAGGTTATGCATCGCGCTTCCGCCAATAGCAATAAAATGCACTTTCTTCATATCTGTAATAATTTATCGTAAATGCAAAGATAATAAAATGGCGAAAGACCAATGACTAAAGACTAAAGTTTTTTTAGATTATTCCCATTTCTCTCCTCCGTTCACTTTGCTAATTTTATAATTATTTTCTGAAAAAGCAATAAAAAAGGTCATCCGACTTTTTATCGTCAGATGACCTCTTATATTATTTTTATATTTTAATTTTATTTGTTTACAACGACTTTTTGTGTTGATGTTGCACCTTC
>JAZLEF010000096.1:0-20882 GCA_045615125.1 Bacteroidales bacterium | reverse complement strand
ACGCGCTCGTTTCGAAGAACAAATGAAACTCTCAGAACGCGGCGACAACGAAGCTATGTTCATCGACCAAGACTTCTTACGCGCTATGGAATATGGTATGCCTCCAACATCAGGTATGGGTATCGGCATCGACCGTCTCGTCATGTTACTCACAGGCCAGCTCGCAATTCAGGAAGTTCTCTTCTTCCCAACAATGCGTCCTGAAAAAGTAAAGAAAGTAGCAACAGAACAAGACTTCATGGCTATCGGCGTTCCAGAAGTATGGGCTCAAGTACTCATCAAAGCTGGCTATACTTCAATAGATATGATGAAGTCAGAAAAACCTGCTGCGCTCCGTGAGAAACTCAACGGTCTCCGCAAGAAAAACAAGATGGATGTCCCTGCACTTCAACTTGAAGAAGTAACACAATGGATTGAAGGTAATTCATAATTCAAAATGCATAATTCATAATTACTTACAAGAAACTGATAGTATGAAAAAACTTCTATTAACAATAAGTATAATTATGATGGTTTTCTCTGTGTCCGCTCAGGTCATAGAGAAAACCTTTTATTTTTCAAACCCTTCATTTGAAAAATATCAAGGTTACGAACAAATCAATTTCGACAACTGCGTCCAGAGAGGCGAAGTAGGCAGCCCAACACTTCCATGGCATTCCGTGTCTCTCTTGCTGCCTCAAAACACTGATGCTAAAGACATCGAAATTGAATATTCCAACTTCGTTGATATAGAAGGTTCACATCTCCTATATCCTTATCAAGCACCAAGACCAATATCATGGACAGAAGAAATACCTTTTGCAAAAAATGAAACCGTTTATGATTCAAAAGAAGTTTACACTTACAATCAAAAGGCAGAATTAAGCACACAATATCTCAACGGTTACTCCTTTGCATTCTCAGGATTCACACCAGTGAGATATATCCCATCAGAAGGCAAGGTGTCATACGCTAAATCTGTTACAGTCCGTGTCACCTACACTTCTTCAAGAGATGACAAAAGCAAAATGTTGAAAAGTTCTCCTGAAGTGCAGGCTCGCGTACAACGTCTGGCACAAAACCCAGAATCAATAGGTTTATACTCCGATAACTCAAAACAAAGACAATTAAACGGTTATGAGTTATTGGTCATCACTCCACAAGAATGGGTCTCACATTTTGATGAATATAAGGCTTTTTATGCTTCACATGGATTAAGAACAGAAGTAGTATCTTTAGAACATATTTATGCTACACAGACAGGCTGTGATGAACAAGAACAAATTCGTTCTTTTATCAAGCAGGAATATGAAAATGAAGGTATTATGATGGTACTCCTCGGCGGTGACTCCAACGTGGTTCCTTACCGTTGTCTCTATTGCTATGTAATGGAAGATTATGAAGACGATTGTCTCCCTGCAGACATGTATTATGTATGTCTTGATGGCAATTGGAATATAGATAATGATGAGTTATGGGGAGAAATAGAAGAAGCCGACTTGTTGCCAGAACTCGCTATAGGCCGTATGCCTTTCAACAACGAGCAACAATTTAATAACATGATGCATAAGACCTTGGAATATCAGTCGAATCCAGTATTGGGTGAGTTTAACGACATCGTATTAGGCGGTGAACATCTTGGTGACGGTTATTTTGGCAGCACCGACCTCGAGCTTCTCATCGGTGAACAAGATGATGACAACTACACAACAATAGGTATCCCAGAAGATTACAACTTCCACCGCATATACGCCAACGGTCCAACAGGATGGAGCGGAACAATATTCAGAAACAAGATCAACGAAGTTGGCGGCGGTTACGTTCATCATGTAGGCCACGCCGATTACAACTACGTGGCAGGATGGTACACAACATCTACAAATGATGAATCATTCATAAAACTCGATGGTGTAAATCATAATTACAATTTCTTCCATTCTCATGGCTGTATCTGTGGTGACTTCACAAGAACCTGTATGTTAGAAACTTTGGTAAACATCTCTACAGGTTTCGTAGCCGCAACGGGCAACTCTCGTTATGGCTGGTATATTCCATGGGGCGACGGTCCTGCTCGTCACTTGCACCGTGAATTCATCGACTCATATTATCACGACAGACTTCCTTACATTGGAACAGCATTCCAAGAAATGAAGATCATGACAGCTCCTCTCATCAATTCATGGGGAGAAAACGGAGCTCTTCGCTGGAATTACTATTGTATCAACATATTAGGCGATGTAGCAGTATGCCCATGGCTCGACGAACCATTCATCCCTGAAATAAAATATGCTCCTGCTATCATCAAAGGTGCAACTTCAACAGAAATAGTCATAGAGAAAGACGGCGAAGCTCAGAATAATTTCAGATGCAGCTTGTTCAGCGGCGACCAGCTCTTGGCATTCGGCTTGACTGACAACAATGGTAAAACAACATTAGAATTTGCTGAACCTCTCAACGTCAGCAACAACATGAAACTTATCATAACAGGTCCTAATGCTTGGTGCCAGACTTACGATATTGCAGTTGTTGAACCTAACACCGCTTACGTTTATGCTGAAGAAGTAGAAATCAATGATGAGAATGGCAACGAAAAATTAGATTTTGGTGAAACCATAGAACTCGACATCGACTTCTTTAACCCAGGAACAATAAAAGCTGAAAACGTAAATGCGACATTGTCAACAACATCAGACTTCATCGAATTAATCGACAGTGAAACTTCTGTTGGCAATATTGACGCAAACTCAACTAAAGACATCGACAAGGCTTTCTCATTTAAAGTAAAAGAAAATATCAACGACCAAGAATATGTATATTTCACAGTGACATGCACAGATGGCAACAACACTTGGTCACAAGAATTCGTTTATAAAGCCTTAGCTCCTGTATTCGAAATCAAAGAGTTATCTTACGACGACTATTTAGGCGATAACGACGGTTTTGTCAATAACGGTGAGACAATACAAATTCACGTAAAAGGCAAGAATATAGGTCATAGCAAATCAACTGAAATTGTTATAGAAGGAAGCGTTTCTAACGAATACGCAACATTTGAAGAAAATACAATTACTATTGAAGGTCTTGAGGCTGATGAAGAATTTAACGTGGTATTAACAGTCGTCATTGATGAAAGCACTCCTGACGGAGAACAGTTTTTGACAAATGTCAAACTTACATCAGGAATGTATGAAACAGCAAAAGACCTCAAGTTTACAGTCGGAACAATCAAGGAAGACTTTGAAACAGGCAACTTCTCTAAATTAAATTGGAAATTCGACTACGACTTACCATGGGTTATCACTGATGACGAATCATGTTCCGGCAACTATTGCGCAGAATCAGGCCACATTGATGACGACGAAATCTCTTCTCTCATAATTGAAGTCGAGACAACTACTGAAGGTGAAATATCATTCCAATATAAGACATCTACAGAAATACGTTGCGACTATTTAGTATTTTACATCGACGATGTTATGATGGAGAGATGGAGCGGTGAAAACGATTGGCAGAAAGTCGTTTATGAAGTAGAAGCCGGCAAACACATCTTTGAATGGAGATACGACAAGAATCAAAGAAAAGCTGAAGGTGCAGACCGTTGCTGGGTCGACGATATTATCTTCCCAGGTAACACCATCGTCTTGAGCGTCGATTCATACACAGAAAGCAAAGAATTTAATGTATATCCAAATCCTGCAAACAACTACATCGTTGTAGAAGGCAATAACATTCAAGAAGTTGAGATTTATAATATGATGGGAACAAGAGTACTTCATTCAAATATGGAAAATGCTTCATCATCAGCTATAGACATCAACAATCTTTCAAGCGGCATTTATCTCGTTCGCACAATAGATTCAGATAATAACATTTCAACAAAGAAATTCATAAAGAAATAATCAGGAGTTATTGCGATGTTGTTTTCTCAAATAATTGGACACGAAGACATTAAGAAAAAACTCATACAGAGTGTTAAGGAGAACAGGGTGGCTCATGCTCAACTTTTTCTTGGACCAGAAGGCACAGGTAAGTTGGCATTAGCCATCGCCTACGCTCAATATATCAACTGCTCCAATAAAAAAGAAAACGACAGCTGCGGAGAATGTCCTTCTTGTAAGAAATTCAATAATTTAGCACACCCAGACTTACATTTCTTATTTCCAAATACAACAAATAAAAGTGTTAAGAAAGACCCTGAGTCTGATGATTTTTTGACAGAATGGCGTGAATATCTTATGAAATGTAACGCTTACGTCAATTTATCGTCGTGGTATAACGCCCTCGATGTAGAGAACAAACAAGGCATTATCAACACTCACGACGCTTCAACTATAATAAGAAAGCTAAATCTCAAGTCATACGAAGCTGAATATAAAATAGCAATAATATGGATGGCTGAGAAATTGAATCCATGGGCTGCCAACAGATTACTTAAATTTCTTGAAGAACCACCTGAGAAGACAGTTTTCATACTCATCTCAGAAAACCAAGAAGAACTCTTAACCACAGTACGCTCACGTACTGTCTTGATGAAGATACCTAAACTATCGATAGAGGAAATACAAAACGCTCTCATCCAAAAGTTTCACTGCGACAGCAGTAAGGCCTACAACACAGCATTACTCGCTAACGGCAACTGGATTGAAGCATGTAGCTTCATCAATGAAGAGAACGATGATAATATCTATTTCAATCTGTTTCAAAAATGGATGCGTTACTGTTTCAGATTCAACGCATCTGAACTCATCGACTTTATCGCCATCGACATAAAATCGCTCGGAAGAGAGAAACAGAAAGAATTTCTCGCTTACGGTCTTGAAGTATTTCATAATGCTTTATTCTTCAACAACGGATTAAACAACAACATTTTACTTCCTGAAGAAGAGAAGAGCTTCTTGAACAATTTCGCACCATTTATTTCCAACAACAATATCGAATTGATTACAGAACTCTTCGAAGAAAGCATAAATCAGATAGAACGTAATGGCAACGCTTCTATTATATTCTTAGATAACAGCTTTAAGATTTTTAACTATTTTAAAATGAAGTAGATGAAACATATCACAAAAATTTCATTGGCTTTATTAAGCGGACTCCTTCTCGCATCGGCATGGCCAACCAAAGGTTTCACCGCATTGATTTTCATCGCATTCGTACCTCTTATCATGCTTCAGGATAAGGCCGGCAACGACAAATCCACAAAAACCAATATCTTCGCTCTCTCATACCTCGCTTTCTTGGTATGGAACGGACTGACAACATGGTGGGTATGTAACAGCACTTTAGCAGGCGGCATCGCTACGAGTCTGCTCAACAGCAGCTTCATGGCTACGACATTCTGGCTTTACCACTTCACAAGAAAAAATGTCTTCAAAAACAAAAATGGATATTTTATACTTATATTGTTTTTCTTAGCATTTGAGAATCTGCATCTTAACTGGCAGCTAAATTGGCCTTGGCTTAATTTAGGAAACGTATTCTCACATAATCACAACTGGGTGCAATGGTATGAATTTACAGGCATATCAGGAGGAACAATATGGGTACTTCTCTCTAACATATTAGCTTACAAATCTTTAAAATCTTATATAGATAAAGATAATATCAAATTTAAAAAGAATATAATTCTTCTTATCGCAACTATTTTTATTCCATTAACAATAAGTAAAATAATGTATGTCACATACAAAGAAAAAGGTGACGATGTGGAAATAGTTGTAGTTCAGCCTAATATCGACCCTTACAAAGAAGAGTTCAGATTATCGGCAGGAGAAATTTTAAGACGTAACTTTGAGTTGGCAGAACCGCTCATGAACGAGAATACACGTTTTGTAGTAAGTCCTGAATCATCGATACATGAAAATATCTGGCTTGAAAATATTGATTCTTATAAATCTATAAAAAATCTTAAGTTATTCTCCAGAAACAATTATAACGCGGCATACGTAATAGGTGCTAGCACATTAGGCATGGTTCCTAAAGGAGATGAAAATGATTTTGCCGCACGTAAATTTTATGATGCTGACGAATATTATTATTCATACAACACAGCTTTTTTAGTAAGCAATAAAACTGATATTCAATATCATCAGAAGTCAAGGCTGACACCTGGCGTTGAGATGATGCCATCATGGTGGTTTTTACGTCCTATAAAAAATTTAGCCATCGACTTGGGCGGCACTGTTGGAACGTTGAAAAGAGAAAACAAAACCACCTTGTTGGATTTCGAAGATCATAGAATAGCATCCATGATATGTTACGAATCTGTCTTCGGCGGTTATGTATCTAACTTCGTTAAAGAAGGTGCCGATTTAATATTCGTCATTACCAACGACGGATGGTGGGGCGACACACCTGGTCACAGACAACATTTGGAGATGTCGAAGCTGAGAGCCATAGAAAACAGAAGAAGTGTGGCACGCTCAGCCAACACTGGAATATCGGCATTCATAAACCAAAGAGGCGACATTATTGAAAAAACTCAATATTGGCAGGCCGCTGCATTATGCAACACATTGAAAGCCAACGAAAAATTAACATTCTACTCCAAATACGGCGATTATTTATACCGAGCTGGTTCTTTCGTCGCAATATTACTTTTATGTTTCAGTTTTGTTAAAAGCGTTTCTAAAAAAGAAAGATGATATTAAGTTTAGCACCATTTCAAGGTATTACCGATTCAGTATATCGTAACCTGTACAAAGAATATTTCACAGGAATTGACAAATATTATACACCATTTTTCACAGGCATCCACAAAGACAACAGCAGGAGTCTGAGAGGCGAGGAAATTGATGTTAACTGTAATGATGTCAACACATTAACGCCTCAGGTACTTGGCAACGATGCTGAAGAAATCATAAGATTCGCCAACCAATGTAAAACAATGGGTTACAAGGAGATAAACCTTAATATGGGATGTCCTTTCCCAAGAGTCGCCAATAAAGTAAGAGGTTGCGGACTCATGGCAGAGCCTAAAAGAGTGAACGAGCTCTTCGATAAAATATTCAATAACATTGATATTAAATTCAGCCTCAAATGCCGTTTAGGTTATTACCAAGATACTGAGATTGATGAACTTATAGATGCTTTCAACACATATCCTTTCAGTGAGATAATAATACATCCAAGAATAGGCAAACAACTTTACACAGGTAATGCCAATGTAGATAGATTTGCTGAATTGGCTCCAAAAATCAATAGACCACTCGTATATAACGGTGACATCTTTACAGTAGAAGATTTTAATCGTATCAGCTCGAAACTCCCTGATGTCACGATGTTTATGCTCGGAAGAGGATTACTGTCCAACCCATTCCTCGCCGACGAGATTAAAGGAAAGACTTTCAACGCTGACGAAAGGAAAAAGAAACTACATCATTTTGTAGTATCTCTTTATCTCGAAAGATTACGTCATGCTGGCGGCAGTCCTAAAATAATAGGATGCATGAAAGAAATGTGGTCCTACCTCATGAATTCTTTCGAAGAACCTCAGAATATATGGCGTAAGATAAAGAAAATAAACAACTTGGATATTTACGAAGAAACAGTAGAGATAATTTTCAGAGATGAAAAACTTCGTTAATTCATAATTAGAAGTTCAATGTTTATGAAAAAGATTTTAATAATTCGCTTCAGCTCCATTGGCGACATCGTTTTGACGACACCAGTGATAAGATGTCTTAAAAACCAAATGAAAGACATTGAACTTCATGTGCTTACTAAAAAGAAGTTTAGCAATCTTTATAAAAGGAATCCATACATCGACAAGGTCTTCGAATTCGACACATCCATCAAAGACAATATAAAAGAGCTGAATTCGGAAAATTACGATTATATCGTTGACTTACAAAAAAACAAACGAAGCAAAAGAGTGACGTCATCATTACGTCTTCCCCACTCTTCTTTTCCTAAACTTAATATTAAGAAGTTTTTACTTACTACATTTAAAATCAACTTAATGCCTGACGTCCATATCGTTGACAGATATTTTGAAGCTGTTAAAGACTTAGGTGTTAAAAATGATTTACAAGGCCTCGACTTCTTTATCGCAGAAGACAATATTTTTAACATATCGGAATTACCTACAGAATTTCAAAACGGCTATCATGCCTTTGTCATTGGAGGAACTTATAAAACCAAGATTCTACCAGCAGTAAAAATAATAGAGGTAATAAAAAAATTACAAGAACCTGTCATTCTTCTTGGAGGTCCCGACGACGTGGAACGTGCAAATGAGATTTTAGCAGCAGTCGAGAAAGAACATAACGTAATCAGTTTTGCCGGTAAGATAAACCTCGAGAAATCAGCTTCTATTGTCAAGCAAGCCAAGAGCGTCTTAACCAACGACACCGGTCTCATGCACATCGCGGCAGCATTTCACAAAAACATCATATCCGTTTGGGGCAATACGGTTCCAGAATTAGGCATGTATCCATATCTTCCTAATGAAGCTGAAAAATGTCATATCATTGAATGTAAAGACATTAAATGTCGTCCATGCAGTAAGTTAGGATTTAAGGATTGTCCAAAGAAACATTTCCGATGCATGATGCAGATTGACACCGACGCTATTGTTAAGGTAATAAAAGGTAAAGCAGGTAATTGAGCGAAATATCTTTTTTACAACATCATTCTTAAAGATTGCAATAAGTATTAGTCCCGTTAGGGACGACAGTCCCCAGGCAGGTATGGAGAGCGCAGCTCGAAATGCCTGCAATAAAGACCGAATAATAATCAGAGTGCCGAAGGTACGACAGAAAATCAAGTATCAAAAGCATATCTCTCATCATATTGTATTCCGTATGCTTTCAAAAACGATTCATATTCTTCGCGGAATGACATTGTTTTATGATGATTTGATTGGTTTTTGACATAGTTTATTGTTTTGTCAAGCAAGGTCGAACTAACAGAGAACGCGCCATAACCTTCTTGCCATGCGAATTTGTCATAATATGAATCAATGGATTTTATCCACCTGCTGCTATCAGATTTAATGATTTTCACAAAATCTGATAATGATTTCGTTTTTGGTAACAATGCCACTATATGAACGTGATCAACAACGCCTCCAACATCCATTGTAACACCACCAATTCTGTTAATGATTCCGCCGATATATGAGAAGATTCTTTTCAAGTCGTTTTCTCTCATTCTTATCCCATTGCTTTTTACATGGAATATGATATGTACGTTTATTTTAACTAATGCGCTTGCCATATTTATTTTGGTTTTTCTGTCGTCCTTTCAGGACTTTGATTCTACTTGGTTCATATTTGCAGGGATTACGCACTACGTGCTTCATCACCTGCCTGGGAACTGTCGCACCTTCGGCGCTTATCCCAATTTGAATTGCAAAAATAACAACTAATTAGATAGCATTGAGTTAAAATATTTTAAGAAATAACTATTGTTGAAATTTTATAAAAAAACAACTTTGATGAAAACGTTTTCATCAAAGTTGTATATTTAATTGATAAACATTACTTTACAATGATATTACCAACTATTTTTGTCTATTATACCACATTAGCATTAACAAAAAAAATCGTCCCTGACATTTCAGAGACGATTTTGGTTTTATTTCAATTAGCTTTATCAACCGCACTTAGAATAACCGCAGTTTTTACAATGTTTACAACCATCTTCGTAGACTAAAGCGTCACCGCAAGTTGGACAAACTTCCTTGTCAACCTTTGTTCCGTCAGGGATATAACGTTTCAAGGCGCGAGCGATACCGTTTTTCCAAGCGTTGATATTGTCTTCGTCGACGCTCAAATTCTGAATCAAAGTAACCACATTTGAGATTGGCATTCCGTGACGTAAGATACCGGAAATCAATTTGGCGTAGTTCCAGAATTCTGGGCTGAATGAACGTGAAAGACCTTCTATTGTTACTTTATAACCTTGTTTATCTTGGAATTGCAAGTCATATCTTGATTTGCCTTCTTCACCTTTATTCTTTGTAATCCATGCAGTTTCAACGAATGGTGGCAAATAGAAGTCATCTTGTTTACCGAGGAAAATTTCGTAAGGCTTGTTGTTGATTTTACCTACGAAAGCGATCCATTTCTCGTAATTATTTTGGAAACGCACGACGTCGCATTCGAGAGTCTTAGGACGTACAGGTGAGTGTGTTTCGATAATATCGTTTTCTGAACGGTTGTTTTTGTTATCTTCTTTTGATTTATTTGAAACGAGGACGCCAGTGCGAGAGCCATCGCGGTATATTGTCATACCTTTACAACCACATTCCCATGCTGTCTGATAGATTTGGCTTACGAGTTCTTCTGTTGTCTCAGCAGGAACATTGACAGTCACGCTGATTGAATGGTCGACCCATTTTTGCATTTCGCCTTGCATCTTGACTTTATTAACCCAGTCGATGTCGTTGGCTGTAGCCTTATAATAAGGAGACTGATTTATTATTTCCTGGAGTTTAGCGTCGTCATAGTTTTTAACTTCTTCCACGTCATAACCATTGACTTCGAGCCATGTCATGAACTTAGGATGGAATACGTTATATTCTTCGAATGAGTTGCCGTCGTTATCTGTGAATGACACCTTAGCGTTTTTATCGTTAGGGTTAACTTTACGACGACGTTTATATGATACCATGAATACAGGTTCGATACCTGATGTTGTTTGTGTACAGATACTTACAGTTCCTGTTGGAGCGATAGTAAGCATAGCGATGTTACGACGTCCGTATTTCACCATATCTTGGTAGAAGTTTTCATCCATAGCGCGGAGGCGGTTGATGAACGGATTATTTTCTTCGCGTTTAGCGTCGTATACTTCAAATGCACCACGTTCTTTAGCGAGGTTCACTGAAGATTTATATGCTTCGTAAGCGAGAAGTTTCTGTACTGATGTTGAGAATTCTATAGCTTCATCTGATGCATAGCGTTTGCCGAGAGCAGCAAGCATATCGCCTTCTGCTGTGATACCGATACCTGTACGACGACCTTGAAGAGCTTTTTTACGGATGTTCTGCCATAATTCAACTTCACATCTCTTGACTTCATCGCTTTCAGGGTCTGAATATACTTTTTCGAGTATAGCGTCAATCTTTTCTATTTCGAGGTCGATGATGTCGTCCATCATTCTTTGAGCTATTGCGACGTGTTTAGCAAAGAGTTCTGCATTGAAACGAGCCTTAGCTGTGAATGGGTTTTCAACATAGCTATAGAGGTTCATAGCGAGGAGACGGCAGCTATCGTAAGCACACAAAGGAATCTCACCACAAGGGTTGGTACTCAATGTCTTGAAACCGAGATCTGCATAACAATCTGGAATAGATTCACGTGTGATGGTATCCCAGAATAGAACGCCAGGTTCTGCCGACTGCCATGCGTTATGGATAATCTTATCCCATAATTTTTTAGCGTCTATCTCTTTAGTATATTTAGGATTATCTGAATCCACAGGGTATCTTTGTACGAAAGGCTTGCCTTCTTTGACAGCTTTCATAAAGTCGTCACTGATACGTACGGAGACGTTAGCGTTAGTGATACGACCTTGTTCCATCTTAGAGTCGATGAAATCTTCTGAGTCAGGGTGATTGATACTGATACTCATCATCAACGCGCCGCGACGTCCATCTTGAGCCACCTCTTTAGTTGAATTGGAATAACGTTCCATGAAAGGAACAACACCTGTTGATGTGAGTGCACAGTTCTTGACAGGGCTGCCAGCAGGACGTATATGAGAGAGGTCATGACCAACACCGCCACGACGTTTCATAAGCTGAACCTGCTCTTGGTCAATCTTCATGATCGCACCATACGAGTCTGAGTTGCCACCTGTACCAATAACAAAACAATTTGACAAAGATGAAATCTGGAAGTTATTACCTATGCCTGCCATAGGACTTCCTTGTGGAACGATATATCTGAAGTTTTTAAGAACATCAAAAATATCTTCTTCCGACATTGGATTAGGGTATCTATTCTCAATACGTGCAATTTCAGAAGCAATACGATGATGCATATCGTCTGGTGTCAATTCGAAAATATTGCCATCACTATCTTTCAAGGCATATTTGTTCATCCAAACATCGGCTGCCAATTGGTCACCTTTAAAATATTTTATTGTAGCATCTTTTACTTCTTCAACAGAATACGTTTTATACTCTTTGCGTTCCATTTTGTCAGAATTGTTTTCAGTATTTTTATTATCTAAAATTTGCTGTTCTGGAATAATATTTTCAACTTCTTCTATCAAAATCTCACTTTGAGCTTTTTCAACAACGGAACTTTCTTCAATTTCCATCATAGAAAACAAATCTTGCATTTTATTAACTTTTTTACTCATTACTTAAGTATTGATTTTAAATAGATTAAATGTTAAAAAAAATTATATTTCCACCCGAATTTTCGTTTCGCTAAATTATAAAAAAGATATATCATAAACAAATAAATCGTCAAAGTTTTTTTGTTTTTTTCAACATAAAATTGTTGACATTTTCTCAAAATATTTTTTCTTTTGGCGTTTATTTTGTTCTAGATTTTTCTTAAAATAGCAGCTCATAAAAACTATACAATTATGTTAAATATTAAATGTTTCAGCTTTAATCCCATTTGCGTTAACACTTACGTAATTTATAATGAATCAAAAGATTGTGTTATTGTTGATGCAGGAAATTGCAACTTGAGAGAAGACAATATTTTATTTGATTTTATTGAGAAGAATCAATTAAAACCAATTATGATTCTAAACACTCACGCTCATTTCGACCATATCTTAGGCAACTATTCTACAGCTCAGAAATATCAGATTCCATTGGCTTCTCACCCTGACGGCGACGAGTATTTCAAGAACGCCCATTCCTATGCTTTTTCTTTCGGGATGAACTACGACAAAAACAAGACGCTATATCCAACTATTGAGTTATATGAAAATCAAATAATAAAAATTGGCTCTGATGAATTAGAGGTAATACACACTCCAGGTCATGCTAAAGGATGCTGCTGTTTCTATTGCGAGGAGCAAGATTTTCTCATCACCGGCGACACATTATTTTTCCGCGGCATAGGACGCACCGACCTCCCAGGAGGCTCCTACAGCCAGATTGTCGAGAGCATAAAATGTAAGTTATACGAACTCCCCGACGAAACGGTATGTTACTGCGGCCATGGACCGGAAACAACCATCGGCGAAGAGAAACGTCATGGATATGTCATATAAAAATTAAGGACTGCCTCAAGCAGTCCTTGTTTTTTTATATTATACCTGGAATTCGCATCCATTCTCTTCCTTCAGCACAGCAGGCTTCTACTTCTGCTACAGTCTTTGGTATCGGACGACCGAGGACTCTGTTGCCATCGCTGGTGATTAACAAGTCGTCTTCAATTCTGATACCGCCGAAGTCTTTGAATGTCTCAAGCATATCGTAGTTGATAAAATCTTTATGTTTACCTTCTGCTTTCCAGATGTCTATTAATGTAGGGATGAAATAGATTCCTGGTTCATCGGTGACTACCATTCCTGGTTTCAACACCTTGCCGCAGCGTAAGCCTCTGAAACCCTCTTTTGTTGAACGAGGTGTTTCTGCATCATAGCCTACATTGTTTTCGCCGAGGCCTTCCATATCGTGGACATCCATACCCATTGCGTGGCCGAGTCCGTGAGGCATAAATAAATAATGTGCACCAACAGCCAATGCGTCATCAACGCTGCCTTTCATCAAACCTACAGCATTCAATCCTTCGATGATAGTGCGTACTGCGAGAGTATGCATATCGAAATATCTGATGTTAGGACGTGTGTTCTTAATGACTTCCATATTAGCTTTCAACACAATATTATAAATATCACTTTGGCGTGAGTTGAACTTGCCGCCTACAGGGATTGTACGTGTGAAGTCGGATGCGTAATAGTTCTTTGTCTCAGCACCAGCGTCACAAACGACCATTCTACCTTCTTGGAGAACATTGTTATGATTGTGATTATGCAATGTCTGACCGTCAACACTTAAGATTACAGGGAAAGAAACGCCGTAGCCGTTTGATATGGCGATGCCTTCTACTGCACCAGCGATTTCTTGTTCAATAACGCCTGGCTTACACATCTTCATAGCTGTTGTATGCATATAATATGCGGTAACAGCTGCCTTTTCCATATCTTCAATCTCGACTTCAGTCTTGATTTCACGAAGTTTAACTACTTCTTGGATAAGTTCTTGACTTACATATTTTGAGAGATTGTCGATTTCTGTATTAAACCATTTAGCGAGTTTTATCTTCATGTCGCCGCGGTAAGGAGGCAACATGTGGATTTGTCTGCCTTTAGCGATGGCATCGCGGAGATATTCACCGAAACCGTTGATATCGCGAGTTTGTTTGACAGCTATCATCTCGCCTTGTTCTGTGAGAGAAGGAAGATTACCGCACCAGATGATATCATCTATTGTTATTTCTCTACCGAAAAGGATTTCCTCGCCAGATTCGAAATCGATGACACCTACCAAGTCAGGAGTGTCAAGACCGAAGAAATAAGCGAAGTTGCTATCTTGACGATAACGGTATGTGTTGTCAGGGTAATTGAGAGAAGCCTCGTCGTTAGCAGGGAAGAACGCTATACCTTTGAGACCTGATTTTAATAAAGCGGCACGACGGCCTGCGAAAACTTCTTTTGAAAACATAGTATATTCTTTTTTAAGGACAACCGTCAACGGACAACTGTCAACAGTCTTTGTCCACATTTATTAATTATTATCTTTTGCCATTGGCCTTTAGCCAATTATTTTGTTGCAACAAAGATAATGATTTTTATCGTTTAATTTATCTTTTTTTAATTCATTTTATGCAGAAAGTATTGTTAAATATTTGCCCAAAAACAAGAGACGCATCAATGACACCTTGTTTCATCGGCGTCATCAACACGTCTCTTAATTATGCATTATGAATTACTCAAAAATCCCATTTGATGCCGAGGCATGGGTTGACATAGAATTTCTTTCCCAAATTCAAACCGCTGAAGTTATATGACATCTCTACTTCACCGCCGATGTTGAAGTTAGGGCAGTTGAAGAATTGTCCAACGTTATACCAAATCTGAGGTTCTGTGATGAAACTGAATTGTGTTGTGTATGGCAATAATGCGTTTCCCCATAAGTTTTCTTCCCACCAGAAATCAGCGAAACCGCTAAATCTCAAACCTTTCACATTGAAGATGTCTTGCATTCCCCAAACGATAGAGAATTGCAAAGGAAGTTTCTGGTCTTTATGAGAAATTGTCTTATACAAAGCATAGACCGTCAAAGTGTTTCTGTAATCTTCCGAGTGTAAGAAATATTCGGCACCTAACATCCAAGCATTGTTGATGTTGTAACCAAAACCTCCTGGAATAACGCCTAAACCTCCGGCATATTCAACGTGTGCGCTTAAGTTCTTGAGTTTGCTGTCTTGCCAGAAATTCAAAGCTCTCTCGATTTCCATATAAGTTCCCATCATGCCATAGTTGTTAGGATGGTTTTTTCCATTATGATAGAAATCTGCGAAGAAGAATGTGCCGCCCCATTTGTCGGCTTTATACATTTCAAATGTCGTTGTGACGTATTGGCGTTCTTCGCCAAAGTCATACATCACTTGAAGATTTTGTGCTTTTGCCGCAAAACCTAATCCCATGAAAATCATGAGAAGCAAAATTGATAATGTCTTTTTCATGTTGTTTATTTTTATGGTTATTTTTTAAAACAATTTCTATTTTACAGACGCATCAATTACATATTGTTTATTTTTATGGTGTAATTTGGTACGTCTCTACATTAATTATGCATTATGAATTATGAATTATGCATTAAACTCTCAATCTCTTCCACTTCAATAGGAAGTCCCTCGAAGAGATTTATCGGTTCGTCTTCTGTGATGAGAAGGTCATTTTCGATTCTGATACCGATGCCTTCTTCTCTGATATAAATACCTGGTTCGCACGTGAGTATCATTCCTGGTTTAAAAGGCTCGTATTTATCTACGCTGTCGTGAACGTCGAGACCAATGTGATGTGCCATTCCGTGCATGAGATATTTACGATACATCGGTGCGTCAGGGTTTTGATTCTTGACATCTTCTTCAGTGAAAAGACCGAGACCTATCATCTCTTTTTCCATCAGTTTATATGTGGTCTGGTTCACCTGGTCGATGGTTCCACCCACTTTATACAATTTGGTTATCTCTTTCATGACACGAAGCACCGCGTTGTAACAGTCTTTTTGTCTTTGAGTGAATTTTCCATTGATTGGAATGGTACGGCTTAAATCGGATGAATAGTTTTTGTATTCGCATCCTATATCGAAGAGAATCAAATCGCCGTCTTTCAAGATTTTGTTATTTGCCGAGTAATGGTGACAGCAGGCGTTTTTACCGGCAGCGACTATTGGGTAATAAGCGTGACCGTTTGCGCCATTATATTTAAATATGTATTCTATTTCTGCCTGAATCTGATATTCATAAACGTCAGGTCTCACTGTCTTCAAACAACGGCGGAAAGCATCAGAAGTAATGCCACATGCTTGTTTTGTAACATCAATCTCCTCTTGCGACTTAATCATGCGGAGCTTATTTAATATAGGTGCTGAGCGTTCAAACTTATGCAAAGGGAATTTTGCCTTTATCTCCTCGAGGAATCGTTGCTGTATTGTCGTGACCTTACATTCATAACGAGGATATTCGAAAGTGTTAAGATAAATCGTCTCGCAAGAAAGAGCAATATCTTGGAGCACAGAGTTAAAGCTATCGGAATACATCACATTTGTCACTCCTGATATATTAGATGCTTCCTTAGCGTCAATCATTTCGCCACGCCATATCACTTTGCTTTCGCTATAAGGCTCCACGAATAGAATCTCACGCATAGCTGGATTAGGATGATTAGGACATAATATAAGGTATGCGCAATCACGGTCGATGCCAGTGAGATAGAAAAAATCAGACTGCTGACGATAAGGATAGAACTGATCGCCATTACGAGGCATTTCTTCATTAGCGCAAAATACCGCCATGGAATTTTTAGAAAGCTGTTCAGAAAAATTCTTTCTGTTTCTAACAAAAAGGCTATTGTTTATATTTTTATCATTCATACTTTTACATTATTTACAACGACAAAAAAACTATTATTCATTATATGATTTTCAAATTTCAAAGTTATAAAAAAACCTCAAGACGCAGATAAATCATGAAATAATTTTATAAAAAAAGGCCAAAGATCATAAAACCTTTAGCCTTTTGTCATTAGTCTTTTATCTATTATAAAATCTTGAAACCTAATGTAACTGTAAAGATATTTTGTTTAGTGTCATCACCTAAATCGATTTCACCAACCATTGGAACATCTATCTCATCATCCATAACATCTGAGAGACCGAGACTGTAGTTGATATCTAAAGTAAGTTTCCAGATGTCGATACCGAGGTTAAGGGCTGCACCCATAGTCATGTTTTCTGTTACATCTTCATCAAAAGTTATTGGAAAGTTTTCACCATTCATGGCATATTCAGCCTTACCGAGAGTGAAGTAAAATACAGGACCTACGTTAGCTCTCATTTTAATTAATGGTATGTCGATGAACTGATAACCGAGTAAGATTGGCATTGCCAAGTTACTTTGGTTGATAGAAAGTGTTGGATTTGGAATAAGGTTGTCGATACCCCAATTATCGCCCACAGGATTAACCTTAAAAACTTTTCCTGATTTGTAATACAATAATTCCGGCTGAAGAACAACATTTTTTATTGTAAGACGAGCAAAGACACCAAATGCCATATTACCTTTGAAATCAGATTTGATAAGATCTTTGTTTGTTGATAATTTTGTTGTTTGATAACCTACTTTAGGACCGAAAGTGATAGGAGAGATTTGCGCATTGACAACTGTTGCCATAAAAAGCGCAGCAAATAATAATAATACTTTTTTCATTTTTGTACATTTTTTAAATTCGAACAAAGATAAAAAATATTTTACAAACAATTAACAAATAGCACTAAAAAAATTGTAATTTCGTATTTTAAAAATAATCGGAAAAATGAAAAAGATATTACTTACAATTGCATTTGTCATAGCATTGACAATCAACGCTTCGGCTCAGTACAAACCATTTCAATTCGGATTAAAAGTTGAACCAGGAATAGGTTGGGCAAAACTTAATTCAGAACATCTTAGCAACAATAAAACTAAAATGAATTTCAACTGGGGCTTCGTTGGCAACTTCTACTTTGTAGAGAATTATGGTTTATCAACAGGTTTCAACGTCAAATTCATGAATTACGAATATTCATTTGAGACTTCTTCCGACATAAACAACACTTTGAACGGCACATTAACTCGCACTATCAAGAATCAATATCTTGAAATTCCATTGGGTCTCACAATGCGCACCGAGAAAATAGGTGATTTGAGAATTTTGGGCAATGTCAGTTACGGATTAGGATTCTTATTGAATGTTAATGAGAAAAACTATAACTCAAAACAAGAAGAAGTTATAATGGTGACTAACTACAACAAAATACGTCATGCCCTCATAGTGAAATTAGGAGTTGAATATTATATACATAAATCTAGTTGTCTCACAGCAGCTTTAGTATTTAACAATAATTTTGTCAATATTTATGAAGACGCTCAACAAGATGTCTTGTTAAATAATTTGTGTTTAGAAATAGGTTTCATGTTCTAATTATTTGAAATATGAAAATAACGTTAGCTCAGATAAACTTCATTGTCGGTGATATTGAAGGAAATAAAGAAAAAATTATCGCTGCTGCTCAACAGGCCAAGGATTCTTCATTAGTGGTATTCTCAGAATTATCATTATGCGGTTTTCCTCCTCTTAATATGTTAGCTTACAACGACTTCATAGATTGTTGTGAGAAAGCCATCGATGAGATAGCCGAAAAGTGCAGCGACACTCCTTTATTAATTGGCGCGCCTGTAAGAAACGCTTCAGGAAAAGGCAAGCCTCTTTTCAACGCCGCCATTTTCTTACATCAAGGCAAACGTCAGATTTTCAAGAAGAAAAATGTTTCACATTACGAAAACGATGATATAAGACGCAACGGAGCTGACGTCTCTACATATTTCGAACCTTCTGATGAGACCAAAATTTTACAACTCGGTTGTATGAAAGTCGCCGTCACCATCGGTGAAGATTTATATAATATAGGTGACAACGAATCACTCATGACCAATCGTATCGACGATTTTGAAGAAAAACCAGGAATCATCGTCAACCTTACAGCCGACCGTTTTGATTATCAACGTGCTGCCAAGAGAAGAGAAATTCTTCGCATGACAGCCTTGAAGCACGAGATTCCGCTTATTTACGTTAATCAAGTAGGTGCCAACGCAAACCTCATCTACGACGGCGGTTCCATGATCTTCGGTAACAATGGCTACGTCGTTGAAAGCCTTCCTTTCTTCCAAGAGAAAATCACTACTTTCGACTGCGAATCATTGTCTTCAACGAAAGAAGACAATCAGCTTATTCCAGAAAAGATGGAACTTATCCACGACGCTCTCGTTCTTGGAATACGCGACTTCTTCCATAAACAAGGTTTCAAGAAGGCCATCCTCGGATTATCGGGAGGCTTGGATTCAGCATTAGTCGTTGCATTGGCAGCCAAAGCATTAGGCGCAGAAAACGTCTTAGGCATCTTGATGCCATCACAATTCTCCAGCGACCACTCCATCAGCGACGCCATCGCATCAGCGGAAAACCTCGGATGTCCTTATCATATCGTCCCGATAAAACCTGCTTTCGACACCTTCGATGAAATGCTGAAACCTATCTTCAAAGACATGCCTTTCGACGTGACAGAAGAAAACATACAAGCACGAAGCAGAGGACTCATAGTCATGGCGATATCAAATAAATTCGGCAATATCTTATTGAACACCAGCAACAAGAGCGAAGCTGCCGTAGGTTACGGAACATTATACGGCGACCTCTGCGGAAGTCTGTCCGTCATTGGCGACATCTATAAGACAGAAGCCTTCGAGTTGTGCCGTTACATCAACCGTGACAAAGAGATAATTCCTTGGCATACAATCAACAAGCCACCATCAGCAGAGCTACGTCCAGGTCAGCAAGACACCGACAGTCTGCCAGATTATCCAGTCTTAGACGCACTTTTATATCAACATATCGAATGTAACAAATCAGCCAGCGAACTCATAGCTCAAGGTTATGACGAAGCATTGGTTAACAAAGTTGTGAGAATGGTTTACAGAAACGACTTCAAGCGTTTCCAGCTTGCGCCTGTGTTGGCAGTGTCACCTAAACCATTTGCTATGAGAGAGATGCCTATTGTAAAGAAATAAGAAGAGGTGCAACACAGAACTTTAAATATTGAAGAAGACGAACGAAAGCGCAACGAGCGTTACACCTTGATGACACAAGCTCCTGTCAAGAAGCTAGTTCTCAAGATGTCGGGACCGACAATAATCAGTATGTTGGTCACTTCGTTATATAACATCATCGATGCTGCCTTTGTTGGACATATCAGCACTGAAGCGGCAGCGGCGGTAGGCGTGTCGTTTGCGTATATGACCTTCATCAACGCCTTCGGATTCTTCTTCGGACATGGTTCTGGCAACTTCATCTCGCAGGCATTAGGAGCGAAAAAATATTCCGATGCAGAAAGAATGGCAGCAACAGGTTTTCTGTCGACATTCATCTTGGGCACGATAGCAGGAATATTAGGATTGATATTCCTCACACCTTTGTCAAAAGCTATCGGAGCCACACCCGATATCTTGTCATTATCAAACGATTATCTGTTTTATATCCTGATAGGAACGCCTTTCATGATGTCGGCATTGGCATTGAACAGTCAGCTGCGACTTCAAGGCAACGCCAATTATGCCATGATAGGTATCACATCGGGAGCAGTGCTCAACATCATATTAGAC
>JAZLEF010000095.1:0-1958 GCA_045615125.1 Bacteroidales bacterium | reverse complement strand
ACAGCTCTTAGCTTTTGCTAAACAAGGAATAAAAGAATAAAAAAACAACGCAATTAAATTTAAAATGAGTCAGTCAATTAACAAAAGTGCAGTCATTAAGACAACTATTGCAGCACTTGTAGCTATAGTGTTATGGATACTTCCTACATCAATGTTAGGATTGCCAAACATTTCACCAGTTGAACATCGTGTCATCGCTGTATTTGCATTAGCTTTGATATTATGGTTTACTGAAGCTATTCCATCATGGAAGACATCAATCTTGATTATTGTAGTTCTTCTTCTGATGTGTTCCGACCAGGCAATTATCTTTTTGCAAACAGGCGGTAAAGAAGCTTTCAAAGAAATAGCTCTTTCACACAAGACCATCATGGGTTCTTTCGCTGACCCTACTATCATGCTTTTCATAGGTGGTTTCGTTATTGCAATCATGGCTTCTAAAATGGGTATCGACGCTCAACTCGCAAGAGTGTTGTTGAAACCATTTGGAACTCAATCTAAATTCGTTTTGTTAGGCTTCTTAATGGTTACAGGTGTCTTCTCTATGTTTATCAGTAATACTGCTACAGCAGCTATGATGTTGACATTCTTGGCTCCTGTCTTACGTCAGTTGCCATCTAACAACAAAGGTAGAATTGCCCTTATCTTGGCTATCCCTATCGGTGCTAACATCGGCGGTATCGGTACTCCAGTAGGTACACCTCCAAATGCTATCGCATTGAAATATTTAAACGAAAGCCTTGGATTCAACATCGGTTTCTTCGACTGGGCAATAGTAATGATGCCTTTCGTATTTTTATTACTTATATTATCTTGGGTCTTGCTTCTTAAGTTGTTCCCATTTTCAGAAAAACATATTCATCTTACTATTGAAGGTGAGACAGCAGAAACAGGAAAACTTATCGTTTCTTACATAACAATAGGTTTGACAATCTTGTTATGGTTAACAGATAAGATTACAGGTATCAATGCTAACACTGTTGCTATGGTGCCTATCGCTATTTTCTGTGTTGCAGGTTTGTTCGGTAAGAAGGAACTCAAAGAAATTGATTGGGATGTTATCTGGTTGGTAGCCGGTGGTTTCGCACTTGGTACAGCATTAGATAAGTCAGGTCTCGCAAAACATTTAGTAGAAGCTATTCCTTTCGGACAATGGTCACCAATGGTAGTTATAGTAGGTGCAGGTCTCGTATGTTGGTTCTTCTCAAACATCATTTCCAACACAGCTACAGCAGCTCTTATGATTCCTATCATGGTAGCAGTTGGTACTGGTATGGGTGGTGCTCTCGAACCTTACGGCGGCATCTTGACACTTATTTTAGGTGTTACATTGTCAGCATCTCTCGCTATGATATTGCCTGTAAGTACACCTCCTAACGCTATCGCTTTCAGTACCGGCATGGTCGATGTTAAACACATGCGTACTGTAGGTGTCATAGTAGGTGTTGTAGGTCTTGTCTTAGCATTCGCATTGCTTATCTTCATTGGTAAAGCTGGCATTATGCTTTAAAAATTAAAAAAAACATTAACATTAAATAATTATGGCAAACAAAGGTCTTTCATCAATTACAAAAAAATTGATCATGGCTGTAACCGGAGGTGCTTTAGTATTTTTCCTCTTGTTCCATGCCTCAATGAACATTGTCGCAATCATCAAGCCAGAAGGCTACAACAAGATTTGCGAATTCCTCGGTGCTAACTGGTATGCTTTAGTAGCTACAGCAGGTTTGGCATTACTCATGGTGTTCCACCTTATCTATGCTTTCGTATTGTCATTACAAAACTACAGAGCCCGCGGTAAACAACGTTACGCTGTTGTTGAAAAACAAGAAGGCGTTTCATGGGCTTCAAAGAACATGCTCGTTATCGGCGCTATCGTTCTTATCGGCTTAGGTTTACACTTATTCAACTTCTGGGCTAACATGCAGCTCCCTGAAGTATTGCACAAATTAGGTATT
>JAZLEF010000094.1:0-5488 GCA_045615125.1 Bacteroidales bacterium | reverse complement strand
AAACTATTACAAAATTCATTACATTTGCAGAAAAGCTATGAGCTCACAATCTATTGCTCAAAGCACATAGTAAGAAAATAATTAACTTAAAAATACAATATATGGAAATCAATCAGTTAAAAGATGTAGCATCACAAGTTAGACGTGATATCATCAGAATGGTTCATGCTTGTCAGTCAGGACACCCAGGCGGTTCATTGGGAGCAACCGACATTGTAACAGCTCTTTATTTCGACCAAATGCAAATAAATCCTGAGAACTTCAGAATGGATGCAGCAGGCGAAGACGCGTTTTTCCTTTCAAACGGTCACATCAGCCCAATGCTTTATAGCATCTTGGCACGTCGCGGATATTTCCCTGTAGCAGAATTGGCAACATTCCGTCGTCTTGGCACACGTCTTCAAGGACACCCAACAACAGCTAAAGGTCTTCCTGGCATCAGAGTAGCCAGCGGTTCATTAGGACAAGGTCTCTCAGTTGCAGTAGGTCTCGCTGAAGCAAAGAAACTCATGAAAGACGATCATATCGTTTACGTTTTGATGGGTGACGGCGAACAAGAAGAAGGTCAAATCTGGGAAGCAGCAATGTACGCTCCTGCAAAGAAGGTTGACAATCTCATCGCTATCGTCGACTACAACAAGAAACAAATCGACGGTCCAACAGACGATGTTATGAATCTCGGCGACCTCAGAGCTAAATACGAATCTTTTGGCTGGAAAGTCTGGGAATGCAACGGCAACAATATGGAAGAAGTCGTTGACACATTGACAAAAATGCGTGAAAACGCACACAAAGGTCAGGCACAAATACTCCTCGCACACACAGAAATGGGTATGGGCGTTGACTTCATGATGGGCACACACAAATGGCACGGCGTTGCTCCAAACGACGAGCAAGCTGCTAATGCTTTGTCACAACTCAAAGAGACTCTCGGCGATTATTGATTTATTAAACCTTAAAAACACATTATCATGGATTTCACAGTACAAAATTATAAAGATACAAGATCAGGTTTTGGCGAAGGTCTCTTAGAAGCAGCCAAACGTAATCCAAAAGTCGTTGGTCTCTGTGCTGACTTAATCGGCTCTCTCAAGATGGACGCATTCCAAAAGGAATTCCCAGAGAGATTCTTCCAAATCGGTATCGCAGAAGCTAATATGATTGGTATCGCAGCAGGTTTGAGCATCGGCGGTTATGTTCCTTTCACAGGTACTTTCGCTAACTTCTCAACAGCACGCGTTTACGACCAAATCCGTCAAGTCGTTTCTTATTCAAACAAGAACGTCAAGATTTGCGCTTCACACGCTGGTATCACATTAGGTGAAGACGGTGCAACACACCAAACTCTTGAAGACATCGGTATGATGAAGATGTTACCTAACATGACAGTCATCGTTCCTTGCGACTTCAACCAAACAAAAGCAGCTACATTGGCAGTAGCAGAACACGAAGGTCCAGTTTACCTCCGTTTCGGTCGTCCAAAAGTAGCAAACTTCACACCAGTTGACGAACCATTCGTAATCGGTAAGGCACAAATGATGCAAGAAGGTACAGACGTAACAATCTTCGCTTGCGGTCACTTGGTATGGAAAGCAGTTCAAGCACTTCCAATCTTGAAAGAAATGGGTATCAATGCAGAACTCATCAACATCCACACAATTAAACCATTAGACGTAGAAGCAGTTTTAGCATCAGCTAAGAAGACAGGTTGCGTTGACACAGCAGAAGAACACCAACTCAACGGCGGTCTCTTCGACAGCATCTCACAAGTTCTCTCAATGAACTGCCCAACACCTATCGAGCCAGTAGCTATCTTCGACGTTTACGGTCAAAGCGGTACACCTGATGAATTGATGAAACACTACCACTTAGATACAGAAGATATCGTTGAAGCAGCAAAGAAAGCTGTTGCAAGAAAATAATGCATAATTCATAATGCATAATTCATAATTATTGTAGAGACGCATCGTAGGAGAATTAACGATATGTCGTTGATGTGTCTCAAGAATCTAGTTTTCTAAAATATAAAAAGTCTTCCGATGGAGAAAATCTGTTGGAAGACTTTTTTAGTTAGGAATAATTTTTTTTAAGCCAACATATCGTGGTACATTGTACGGAGCGTTAGGGATTGGAGCGGCATCCTTTTTTTGCGGAGACGGAGACGGAGGCGAAGTCGGAGCGGAAAAAAAGATATAGCGGAAAGCCCGACGGCGTAGCCGGAACGCCCAAAAAAGATATATTTTCTATGATAAAAAAATCATGCGAATAGTTGCTATACTATTATTTTTTTTTACAATATTTGCATAGAAAATTATTTTGTTTTTCGTTAAAGACTAATATTAAAAATTTTTGTTGTAATGATAGGTTAATGATGTTCTGCCTATTTTTATAAATATGTCAAATAAAAAGAACACACTATTAGTATTATGCATTATTTATTAATTTTACTACTCGTTTCGCTTGCCGTATCGGCATTAGGATGGATTTATTTCATTTATTTCTTCAGTTTAGGCTATGGCTTCGGAGTTTCTGCTTTAGCTATCGCCATCGCTGTCATTTTCCGCGATGTACTGACAATACCAACAGCACTCCTTTGCTTAGTTATGTTTATCTTCGGAATGAGACTCGGTCTTTATCTCGCGACACGTGAGAAGAGGTCAGCTGAGTACAAAAAGATTCTCTACGGTCCTGATGCAGCGAAGAAAAAACCTCTTTTTGTAGTTATCACAGTGTGGATTTTCTGTGCTTTACTTTATGTAGGTCAGGTAAGTCCAGTGGCTTTTTATCTTGCCAACGCTGCTGATGGTGTTGCTGTCAATGAGTTATGGGCTTGGATTGGTGCAGGTCTTATGGCATTGGGCGTCATCTTGGAATCAGTATCCGATGCACAAAAGAAAGCTGCTAAAAAAGTAAATCGTAACCGTTATGTAGATACAGGCTTATACAGAATTGTTCGTTGTCCTAACTATCTCGGCGAACTCGTAATATGGACTGGTTCTTTGGTCGTCTGCATCGGAGCTTCTTGCTCTGCATGGCAATGGATTGTAGCTGCAATCGGTTATATCGGAATCGTTTATGTGATGTTCAGTGGTGCACGTCGTCTTGAATTAAGACAAGCTGTCACATACGGCAACGACCCTGAATTCCAAAAATATATCAAAAAAACACCTATTTTGCTTCCATTCGTTCCAATCTATAGCTTGATAAAATACGAATGGCTTAAAGCGTAAAGAGTTATAATTAGAAGTGAGGAATTATTTATAACATTCCTTTTTATAGAGACGTCATTTCAGTGGCGTCTCTTTTGTTTTTAATGAAGAATACAAATCAATTATCCTTATCAATCAAATTCACAACTACTTTAACCATTACATCTTTTTCTTCAGGACGACTCTCTGCAATCATAAGAGTGATAGCGACTAAAGTACCATTACTAATTCGTTTGGAACCATCAGAGTTATATAAAATGCCATTGTTCTGCATAAACCAAAGAAACAAAGTCGCTGCAATACGTTTGTTGCCATCGCTAAAAGAATGGTTCTTCGTAACAAGATACAGTAACATCGCCGCTTTTTCTTCTACGGAAGGGTAGAGGTCAACACCATCGAAAGTCTGATAAATCTGTCCGATGGAACTTTTGAAAGAATCATCTTTTTCATTTCCGAACAGCCAGCTACCGCCGAACTTTTCTTTAAGATTCTGAATAGTTAAAATAGCATTGTCGTAAGTGGCGATGAATTTATTCTCAAAAGTCGTTTTCTCTATTTTCAGTTTTTGGTAATCATATTTATCAAGAGTGTCAAGTGCGTAAGTATAATCTGTTACGACATTTATCAAATCCAGATTTTCTTTGTTTGACAATTCCGGTTGCGAACTAATTGTTCGACCAAGGATATGAACTAATTGAGACAATTCTTCATATTTCCGTTGAGTTATTTTATCGTTGATGACAAAACCTTTAACAAGATACTCTTTGAGAACTTTATTCGCCCAGATTCTGAATTGAGTGCCACGTTTGGAGTTGACTCTATAACCAACAGATATAATCATATCCAAATTATAATAAGGAATTCTACGAGTAACAGTTCTGTGACCCTCTTCTCGAACTTGTGTAAAAAATGCACATGTTGAATTTTCATCAAGTTCATCTGTTTTATAGATATTTTTAATATGTCGTAAAATAGAAGTTCTGTCAGTTTGAAACAATTCTGATAACTGAGATTGTGTCAACCAAACCGTTTCTCCTTCTAATCTCACGTCAATAGATGACGTACCGTCTTTGGTCTGATAAATTACGACCTTTTCATCTGCTTTTTTCATAGTAACATAAATTTTGGTTCCACAAAACTACAATCGTCTCATCCTTTTGTCAAGCAATTGCAAAGGAAATATTTCGCTTTTAACAATTTTTAACATAAAATCAGTGAAATATTAAGAAATGATGTTAAGATTTGTTAACCATTGAGCTAAGGCTGTTGGCTGTTGAACTTTTTTAATAGCTGTGATCCTTCGGCTGTCAACAGTCAACAGACAACAGACTTTGTGCACGGTGCCTGAGCCTGTCGAAGGCAATTCCTCTGCGTTCTCTCCGAGAGGTTTTTTAAGTCACCAAGACACCGAGTCTCGCGTAGAGGCGCACGGACGTGCGACTTTGTAATTAGTAGTTAGGAGTGAATGAATTTTAATTTCCTCAGTTCCTTAGTTCCTCAATTCCTTAAATCCAAGATTGTTTAAGAGCTGAAGTGTTAATTTTTAATAATGTTCATCTTCGATTGTTGTTTTAATCTTATTTATTTCCTTGATTAACTGAGATTTTGTTGGGAGATATAATTGATATTCGTTAGCCAAGATAGTTTTGTTGTCTTCAGGAAGAGTCATTTTTACAACAGTATCGTTTTTAGATGTTCCAAGTAATATACCGATTGTTGGATTCTCTTCTGGCAGTTTCTCACATCTGTCGTAGTAGTTTACATACATCTGCAATTGTCCTAAATCTTGATGAGACAATTTGTCGTTCTTCAATTCAACAATTACAAAGCAACGTAATAGACGATTGTAGAAAACCAAATCTATAAAGAATTCATCGTCTTCAAGCAAAATTCTCTTCTGCCGAGCTACGAAAGAAAAACCATTTCCCATCTCCAAGAGAAAATCTGCGATATGGGAGATTATCGCATTTTCCAAATCCTTTTCATAATATTCAGCTTTACGTTCTAAGCCTAAGAATTCCAATACCATCGGTTCTTTTATGATTTCCTGAGGTGTTTGAGGAATCCGTTCTTTTCTAGCTACAGCCAAAACACTTTCTTTATCGTTGCTTAGCAACAACCGCTCATAAAGTTGAGAATTGATTTGTCTTTCTGTCTCTCTGCCGTTCCATCCGTTGTTGACAGATTCCAATTCGTAATACTCTCTTTTGTCAGGATCATCTATCTGTATAAGTTTTCGATATTGAGTCCAGTTCAATTGCGAACGCAGTGCGTTCGCA
>JAZLEF010000093.1:0-2610 GCA_045615125.1 Bacteroidales bacterium | reverse complement strand
GGTATTCATCGGAATCGTATGGGGATTGTGGCATCTTCCATTGATATTGCTCGGTCATAATTATCCTCAACATTCTTTGGCAGGAGTCTTTATGATGGTGATATTCTGTGTGCTGCTCTCTTTCATTGAGACATATTTTGTGCTTAAGGCAAAATCCGTTTATCCAGCTGCTATATTTCATGGAACTATAAACGCTGTTGCCGGATTGAACGTGCTTTTGATAAAAGGCGGCAACGACTTGATAAATGGCGCGTCAGGCTTGTCAGGTTTCATCGTGATGGCTGTTGTCATCGCTATTATTTATGTCTTCGACAGATATGTTTTGAAAGACAATATCTTTTCTAAAACGATAGGGGAGGTGTTAGATAATGTCGAAAGATAAGGAAAACGCTACCAAGAACTTCGCCCTGCGACTCGATGCCAAGACTATGGAAGCCGTCGAGAAATGGGCTGCCGACGAGTTCCGTTCTGTCAACGGACAGATACAATGGATTATAAACGAGGCGTTGAAGAAGAATAAAAGAATTTAGAAATTGAAAGTTGAAAACTGAAAATGGAAAATTAATTTTCAACTTTCAACTTTCAATTTTAAAACAGCACCATCGTGTGATTCTCGCCGTCGAAGAAGAATGCCATGACGTGTACTTTCCCGTTTATTCTACACAAGCCGCTAATCTCTAACTGATAGGAATTGTAAACGCTTGGAATAAGCAATGTTTTCTTCAGCTTGCCTTTCTTGTCATATACTTTCTTGAAATAGCATCCGTCTTCCAAAGATAATGTATAAAGATTCTTTGAGTCGATTTCGACATCCAAGACATAATTCTTGAAGTCGTCTTGGAACTGTAGAAAATATTCTTCTGTTCCTATCAGGCTGCTGTCAATTTCGAAATCGCTTAAACGTACATCAAAGACCTTTGTTTTATAGAGAGGTTCTTTCAGATTCTCATAGTCATAAACCAAGACCTCTCCTGAGTTGCCGTCAGATACAGCAATCTTATTTCCGAATGTTGATATTCTCGGATATACGTATGTCCAACCTACATTCAAATCCATATTGATTTGTCCGAGCTTGCCGATACTTCCGACAACAGCGTTTTCCTTCTCATCATATATTGTGAACAAACGGGTGTCGTCATACGTTTTTTTCTCGAAAGTCATTCTTGAAGGTTCATAATCCTTTAATGTTATGAAGAAATACTTTTCTAATTCAGATGAATAATGAAAATTCTCATGGGAAATGAATTGAGTAAGATCGTTGTTAAATTCCAAAGGCATTAATTTTCTATCTTTATCATCATTCAAATTTTGAGAAATGATAGCTGCTTTGTTGTAATATGCAATTGAACGTTTTGATTCATCCTCATAAAATAAATTAGGAAGTGAAACTGAAAACAATATGGTTTCTGTGTCTTTCATCGTGGAAGTAAGACACATGGCAATGATATAACCTCTTTTTAAATCTTCTATATAGTATTTTTCGTCAATATCATTGGATATATATGCAGTTTCTTCTGTTTCATTTGGTTTGTATTTTCCTGTAAAACTCATGTTTTCATATTTCTCATCAAAAGAATAAAGATAAATTGCATTATCCAATTCGTCGGCAAATGATAAATATCCATTACTGATGTCCGGAAAATCAACATTTGAAATAAATGTATCTTCATCTAATGGAATAATAATTTTTCTGAATACTTCAGCCTTTTTGAAAGATTCGTTTTCGCACTCAGATGTTGAATGGTTAAAATTTATTTTCTCACTCCAAACCTCACTGTAGAAAGGCATAGGCTCGGTGTGATTTACGAAAGCATTGATGAAATCTGGACTTATTTTATTCCAATCACCACCTGTGAGAAGACGACCTGATTTTCGGTCAATTTTCATTAGAAGAGGAACACGAGGATCTTCAGTGCTGAATGCTAAAAAAGATTTATATGATTTATCGGTATCGTAAATTACATCTTCAAAGAAGAACTTGTTTTCTACGTATTTTTTTGCTGCGTCTTTATTTTGAAAAGAGGCTATCAGAACCATTGAATTATTAGGGTTTTTACAATAAAGCATTTCTTGGACAATTGGCATCATGCCATCCATGCGAGGAGCAAACATTAAAGGGCAAAGAAAAACATACAATGTGTCGTTTGGATTTGAAATTTCAGAGAAGTAATCTCTCAATAAATCTTCAGTTCCTTCTATTTGTGCTATTTTATGATATCCTTCATTAGCAATCTTGTTCAAATCCATTTGGGCGGATAATTTTAATGATAAGATCAAAATCAAAAAAGTGATAATAATATTTCTGTTCATGATATGATAGTTTTAGCTAATAGGTGTTAATAATTAATGCTTTTTTCTTTCTTTAGTTCTGCCTCCTACTTTCGCTTCGGAGGCGTTCTAAAATGATTTTGTTTTGCGTTTCCATAGCTTTGTAATTTTTTGACAAAAATAAGACAATGAAAACGCATTTGTCAATAGAGATACAAGTTTTTGTAAGATGTGAAAAATGTAAGGTGTTGTAAAATAGTTGGTTCTGATTTTTGAAGTACAAGTTTTATTTGAGGGTTTATGATATTTTAATAATCAATTCTCTTATGGCATAGAGTAATG
>JAZLEF010000092.1:0-14079 GCA_045615125.1 Bacteroidales bacterium | reverse complement strand
GTGGAAAAATAAATTCCCAAAATAAATTGCACCATTTGAAAATTATATATACTTTTGCATAAAATTTGACGTTAGCAAACAACGATAATAAGCCTCCCATGCGAGTCGCAAGACAGCACACTTGGGGGGCGTTACTTATTTTTAGCGAGATAAAAGTCACCAAGACTCCAAATATCCCATCAAAAAAAATGAGCGCCACATTACATTATTTGCAGCGCTCTTTCTTTTTGTCTCGTTGTCTTGTAGTCTTAATTAAACATCATCGCTCCCGGAATGATTCCAACCTCGAATTTACTGATGAAGTTGCCGTTGCTGTCGTAGCGCAACACATCACCGTTTTGAACGTAGTTCTTCACGTCGGTGAGGTAAATGTCGCCATTCTCTGGTGATACTGCCACCTTGGTGAAGACTTTATTTTGGCTGTTGTCCGTTGTCTGTTGACTGTTGACCAACGGTGTTGTTGGAAGCGCATCCGCATCGACCGACATCTTATATAAATCTAAAGTACCTAAAACACCGTTCAAGATATAGAGGTTCTCCCCTGCTTTGTCAATGTCCATTGAATATGGATAGTCGCCGTCAGCAAAGTCGAAACGTCTTACAACTTCACGTGTCACCGGATTGATACAGAACAAGGCAGGCTCGCATGGTGGCATATATCCGCCGCTGCATAAAACCCAGATGTTGTTGTTCTTATCCAAGACTATGCTATGTGGCTCAGCAGTAACATCCATCTCATCGACGAGTTGGTTTGTCTCAATATTCACAAATTGTATTGTAGAATTGGAAGTATTAGGCTGATAGTAATTAGACCAATTTGTCACCACTACTTCATTGCCAATGCGTACCATTTTCTCTGTAGTATTGCCTAATTCAACAAATCCAGTCTTCTGCATCGTCTCTGGATTGAAAATCCAAAGTCCTGTTGACTCCTGGTCTGAGAGATAGGCTTTGTTTTTATCAATGAGCATGATATGACGTGGTGATGTCACGCCGTCTAACTTAGCCTTATATTTCAAAGTCTTTGGATCGACTTTATAGACGTACTTACTGTTATTCACAACGATATACATTCCATTCTCGTCGATAGCCATGGAGTTGGCGACATCACCGAGCGGAGCAAGATTGACTCTGTAAAAGAGATTGTTCTCTACAGTATCCGCCTCCGGGTCGTAGAATGTCAATGATGAGTTGGCGTAGGTGTATGTTCCTTCATTCAAGATAAACAAACCCTTAGCAATGTTTTTGTCTTCTGATTTATTATCATCTGGATCACATGAAACAAATGAAAATAATAATCCTAAAATAAAAATGTTAAATAAAGTCTTTTTCATAGTTATAATTTAAATTCTAAATAAATCTCATAACTGCGTCCTGGCATCGCGCGCCAGAGCACGGTCTGATAATCTTTGTCTGTCAAGTTGTTAATTCTAAATTCTAATCTGAACCTATTCAGCTGTTTGCCCAACGAAATGTGATGCAATGCATAACAAGGCAAATTATATGCGAAGAAGTCGTCGTCATTCATACTTGTCTTTCTCTCGCCTGTAAATTCAAAGGTGTAGTTCATATTCCACGTCTTCCATCTCGCTTCCACGAAAGCGTTGGCATGATGTAAGGGAATATAAATCAATTGTTTTCCATCAGAATCATATTGTTGTGCGTACTCGCTCTCGTCGGTTGTGCGACTATAGACATAATTTCCAGAGATGGAGAAATTCCATAAAGCGTATCTGTAGTTAGCCTTAATATGCAATTCTACGCCACGAGCAAAGACTTCCGAGACGTTCTGCGGAGTCCAATAACGATAGTTCGTCGGAACCCACTGAATCCAGTCTTTCACCTTTGAATAATAAAGTCCTGTCCTGAAATCTAAATTAAAATTAAGATTTTCATAAAGATAATTCATGTCAAAGTCAACGGTCTTGCCATTCTCACCTTTGAGGTTCTCGTTGCCACCCGGATTCCAATATAAATCGTTGAGAGTCGGATTTCTGTAGTTATGACTATAACCCGCATTGACACTCAATCCTTTGACAAACGGCGTTCTATAGGTAAGCGTCGCTGTCGGGAAGAATCCTACGGATTTATCATTTACGATGTCGTTTCTCATTGTCAATCTTAAATCCATATCTTTATAAATCTTGCCATCGACGGCTGCATAAAAAGAAAGGATGTTTCTGTTTGGCGACGAGGTTAATGACGATGTGTAATTGGATGATTCTACGCTTTCGTAATCGTACTGAATCTTGGCGTATAGCTTCCATGATTTATACAAATCTTGTTGTACGTCGATGAGATGTCGTAGCACATCCGAGATATTCAAGGTGCTGATCTGTGTGACAGGATTACCGTTAGATGTATATGACTCCAAGAAATAATCTTGTCGCTCATGGAAATAAGCCGACTTCACTTCCACCCTACCAGTGTTCCAATAATATTTATATGACAAGAAGTTACGCGAGAAATTATTGTCGGCGTATTCCTTGGTATTATTGAATACGTTAGGCATTATCTGAGGATAATTTCTGTGACTGAACTGATTCCACGAGACGAATGTCAGGAGCGACTTCTTGAATCGCACTTGCATCTCCGGCATGAAACCATAATCGACGAAATCAGCGTTTTTCTGTTGCATCTCCTGATGCGGTATCGTCGCTATATTGGTGTATGTAAAGTCATTATCGCTTGAATTACGATACGCCTTGACTCTAGCGATTATATTCTTCGCGGAATAACCGAGAGTGATATACGAACCTTTTGCATTGAAACTACCGAAGGTCTGTCGGAAATCCAATATCAGTCCTTCATTGAATTTCTGAGTGTTAGCGATGTTAACCACGCCACCGAGTCCGCCGCTGTTGGCAGAGGTCTTGCTTCCCCATTGCAGAGAGACCTCATCGGTGAAGAAGACAGGTATTGCGCTGAAGTCCACCTCTCCCAGTGTTGGAGAATTAAGCTGGAGTCCGTTCCATAGAACCAAAGTATGACTTGCCGTTGTCCCGCGGAATGATGCAGAGGCGCTACCGCCAGGACCGTAAGTCTTGATAAAGACAGGCGAATGTTGGATGAGCAGCTGCGAAAGAGAAATGGTCTTGAGACTCTTCACTATCGCGGCGTCAATCTTACGTTCCATAGTTTTCTGCTCCACCTTCTTATATATCTGCGACGCACTTACCTCAACAGCTTCAAGCACGATGGTATCGTTGTACTGTCCGAGACAATGAATCTGAAGTACAAGAAGGATAAAAACTATGTAAAAACGGATTCTCATTCTAATTAGGAATTACGAATGAGGAATTAGGAATTGATGTTTTCTTAATTTTTTTTAACATAATTTTAAGTTTTAGTTAATAAATAGGTTAATTAACGTAAAACTTTCCAGTAAGATTTGTCGATTTCCTTTACAGATTCTTCGACCGACTCTTATCCCGAAAGTCATTTTTTAAGTCTACAAGGCAACATGACAACAAGTCAACAAGCGTCTTAGTACAGCTTGTAGTCTTGTGGTCTTGCAGACTTGTAGTCTTGCAATAAACGGCAGGTCTTCTGACTTACTCCTTACGTTCGGCGTCTTCCCATCTTTTGGAGAAAAGAAAGTGACATTATGTCGAACGCTGTTAGAGTTCACAGCAGCGGGAACTGTCCGGGATTCACACCCGGTTCCCTATTGAGTCCTTACGGACACCATTTATCGTTGGCAAAGATAATAAAAAAATGACAAAAGATGAAAGATTTTTTGAATACAGAAGATCAAAATCTTAGTAAACAGAAAAAAATCAGGAATAACAAAACAATAAACACAAAAGCAAAGCTATTGATTTACACATATTTTCTTAAAATATTTTAAGATTATTTTTCTTGACAAAGAATATCTTTGATATTATCTTTGCAAGAAATCAAGATTATATGAGACGTAATAATTTCGGGCGCAAATCGCCTCGTGCACAATGGCACGACTATAACGGTGCTGAATATTTTGTCACTATCTGCACAAAAAACATGACACATTACTTTGGCAAAATTGCCAATGGCGAAATGACATTGACAGAAATTGGGAAATATACAGAAAAATGCATATTAAAAATTTCAAATATTCACCCATCCATTGACATTCCATTATATGTAATTATGCCAAATCATATCCATTTAATTTTTATATTCAAAACACCTCCCGTAGGGCTGTCATACCATGGCAGCCTAACATCGGATAATATTGGGCTGCCACAATGTGACAGCCCTACAAATACACAATATGACAGCCCTACTGATAAAAATCAAGAAATGATGCGTAGGGCTAACAGTTGTGGAAAATTATCGTACATTATCGGCAGCTTCAAATCTGCTGTAACAAAATATGCTAACGAAAATGATATTTCTTTTGCTTGGCAAGCTCGTTATCACGATCATATAATTCGTAATCAACGTGAAATGAACAATATAGCTCAATATATAATAAACAACCCGACTCAATGGGAATCGGATTGTCACCATTAGATATTGCTATGTAAACAACAAAGGACGCGACAAGTCACGTCCCTATACATCATTTTCTAAAATTATAGAATTCTAAAGTCCTATAAACCTCTCTCCCATCTTATACTCCTTCACCTTGCCTTTTATCTCACCGTTTTTGTATGTAGTTTCTGATTTCACGCTGCCGTCTTCATACAATTCGTAGGCTGAGCCATTGGCTTTATTATTAGAAAATATCTTAACAGATTTTAAGTAACCGCTTTCGTAATACACTTCCTGTGGTCCTTCAAACTGACCGTTTACGTATGTGTACATCACAGCTTTGGGTCCTTGCATTTTGTCGGCGTATGAATACCATACTGTCACGCCGTTCTTCTTTCCTTCTTTATATTCCGACTCTTCTTGAATGAATCCATTGTCGTAACAAATGACAGTACGGCCATCGAGTTGTCCGTCTTTATATTCCTGTTTCTTCACAAGACGACCATTTCTTATCCATTCGCAATATGCGCCATCTATCAGGTCATTCTTGTAATCAATTTTCTTGACGATAAAACCTTCAGTGTTAAACTCTAGAAAGAGTCCGTTTTTCTTTCCTTCCTTATATTGTATAATAAAATGTGGCATTTCTTTGCTAGGGAAATTCTCGACCCATGTTCCGGTCTTCATTCCGTTGAGGACTTCTCCCGTAACGCTGATGTTTCCTATGCTTTGTTCCATCTTACCATCAGCTCTGTCTGATGTTTTAACATTATAAATCTGCTGTGATGAAGCTGTTGCAGCCAACAACACCATTATTAATAATGTAAATAATGTCTTTTTCATGTTATCTTAATTTTTATTAACAAAAATATTATCATAAAACAAGGGACGCGGCAAGCCACGTCCCTACTTGTTGTCTTGTTGTCTTATTGTCTTGTAGACTTAATATATTCATCGATACCTTTTGCAGCTTTCTTACCTGCTCCCATAGCGAGGATTACCGTAGCTGCGCCACTTACTGCGTCACCGCCGGCGAATACGCCTTTGCGTGTTGTCTGCATTGTGACTTCATCAGCGATGAGGCATTTATGTCTGTTAGCCTCGAGGCCATCAGTTGTACTTAATATCAATGGGTTTGGAGATGTTCCGAGTGACATGATAACCATATCGACGTCGAGGATAAATTCTGAGCCAGCTTTTTCGACAGGGCTTCTACGTCCTGATGCGTCTGGTTCGCCGAGTTCCATCTCAACGCATTTCATGCCGTTGACCCATCCGTTTTCATCACCTAATATTTCTTTAGGGTTTGTCAAGAGGCGGAAGTTGACGCCTTCTTCTTTAGCGTGGTGAACTTCTTCAGCACGTGCTGGGAGTTCTTGTTCTGAACGACGATAGACGATATATACTTCAGCACCGAGACGCAATGCAGTACGAGCTGCGTCCATTGCAACGTTGCCGCCACCAACGACAGCGACTTTCTTACCAACGAAGTTAGGTGTCTCGAAACCTTCTTTATATGCGAACAACAAGTTGTTTCTTGTCAAGAATTCGTTAGCAGAAACGACGCCGCAGAGGTTTTCACCAGGGATGTTCATGAACTTAGGAAGACCTGCGCCTGAGCCGATGAAGACAGCCTCGAAGTTTTCTTTTTCCATCAACTCGTCGATTGTTACAGTACGGCCGATGATGACGTCTTTTTCAAACTTAGCACCCATCTTTCTAACGTTTTCTATCTCATGACGAACGACTGTTTCTTTTGGAAGACGGAATGAAGGGATACCGTAAGACAAAACGCCGCCCAACTCATGGAGAGCTTCAAATACAGTTACATCGTAACCCAACATGAGAAGGTCTTTTGCACAGGTAAGACCAGCAGGACCACTACCTACGACAGCTACCTTATGACCGTTCTTTTCAGTTGGTTGTGCAAACTCTATCTTATTCTCGCGTGCCCAGTCGCCAACGAAACGTTCGAGCTTGCCGATAGCGATAGGTTCGAACTTTTTGCCCATGACGCATGAGCCTTCACATTGAGATTCTTGTGGACAAACGCGGCCGCATACTGAAGGAAGAGCTGAGTTACGGTTGATAACGCGAGCTGCTTCTTCAAAGTTGCCTTCTGCAACGAATTTAACGAATTGTGGGATTTCAATATTTACAGGACAAGCCTTGACACATTGAGGGTTCTTGCAGTTCAAGCAACGTTGCGCTTCTATGATAGCCTCTTCTGCATCGTAGCCGTAACATACTTCTTCAAAGTTTGTCGCTCTGACTTTTGGATCTTGTTCGCGGACTGGTACGCGTTTCTTGTTGTCGCGCATTTCTTCCACAATACCGCCGATGTTACATACGTGACCTTCTTCTTTTTCTTCTCTCTCAAGAATCTTGTGACCTTCTACATTATTATACATAGCCTGACGTTTCATCACGTTCTCGAAATCGACTTGTGCGCCATCGAATTCTGGACCGTCAACGCAAGTGAATTTTGTCTCGCCGCCAACAGTGACACGACATGCACCGCACATACCAGTACCGTCAACCATGATTGAGTTCAAACTTACTGTACATTTGATGCCGAGTTTTGTTGAAAGTTGTGAAACGAACTTCATCATGATGAGCGGACCAATAGCGATTACTTCGTCGTATTGTTTGCCTTCATCGACGAGACGTTGCAACATCTCTGTAACTAAACCTTTATATGGTGATGAGCCATCGTCTGTTGTGACATATAAGTTAGAAATAGTTTCGAGTTCCTTTTCATAAACGAGAAGATTTCTTGTTCTTGCGCCAACGATAACATCAGCTTTGATGCCATGTTCGTATAACCATTTTACCTGTGGATATATCGGAGCGATACCTACGCCGCCGCCAACGAAAACAAATCTCTTGCTCTTACGTTCTTCATCAGTGAGATGAACGAATTCTGATGGTTTTCCTAATGGACCTACGACGTCAGCGAATTTATCTCCGACATTATATTCAGCCATTATTCTTGTTGACTTACCAATAGCTTTGAAGACTATAATAATAGTACCTTTTTCAACATCGTAATCACTAATTGTCAACGGAATACGTTCTGACTTTTCAGACATTTTAACGATTAAGAATTGACCTGGCAATGCAGATTTTGCCAAACGTGGAGCTTCTATCTCAAACAAAAAAGTATCTTGAGCTAACTCCTCTTTTCTAACTATAGTAAACATTATTAATTATTTTAAATATTAATGCTAATGAATTTTAAAGGTGCAAAGATAAGAAAAAGACTAAAGGCTAATGACTAAAGACTAAAGTTTTTTTTAAACTAAGGCTTTTGAACATTGGCTTTTGAACTTTTTTAAAAACAACATACAACAGATTTTTTAATACATAACGAATTCCTTAGTTCCTTAATTCCTCATACCCTTAGTTCCTTCCTTTGTGCGTTCCGGCAAGCCGCCGGGCTTTCCGCTATATCTTTTTCCGCTTCGAAACCTTCTCGCTTCCAAAATCTGTCTCCGTCCCCGAAATCCGTCCCCGTCTCCAATATCCGTCTCCGCTCCAAAAGGATGCCGCTCCAATCCCTAACGCAGTGGGCGATGGAAAATTGAAAATTGAAAACTGAAAATTAACTTTCAATTTTCCATTTTCAGTTTTCAATTTTAAACGTTAATTTCTTTTAAGACAAAACACGCCTTTTCAGTTAATATTTTTTCACATATCATTTTTTGATGTTTTTTTTATTAAAAAACATATTGACATCTCATCTTTTTGAACTAACTTTGCATTAGACACAAAACTCTGCGACTTTGAGTCATTGCGTCTCTGAGACTTTAAATAATGGAACTAACAAGAAACATATTACAACAATATTGGGGTTATCCTTCTTTCCGTCCCTTGCAGGAATCTATTGTTGATTCTGTCGTCAACGGCAACGACACCCTCGCCTTGCTTCCCACAGGCGGAGGCAAATCGATTTGTTTTCAGGTGCCGGCAATGGCGATGGATGGCATCTGTGTCGTCATCACTCCTCTCATCTCTCTCATGAAAGACCAGGTACAGCACCTTAAAAAAATAGGCATCACGGCAGCTGCCATTTTCTCTGGTATGCACCATAATGAAATAGAGACGATTTACAACCAGGCTGCGTTTGGCATGCTTAAGTTCCTCTACGTCTCTCCAGAACGTCTCATGACAGACGCCTTCATCGAGGCTTTGAAAAAGATGAATGTCAACCTGCTCGCCGTCGATGAGTCGCATTGTATATCTCAATGGGGCTACGACTTCCGTCCTCCTTATCTTAAGATTGCAGAAATAAGACAATATATCCCTCACGTGCCCGTCTTGGCTCTTACCGCAACAGCAACTCCGATGGTCGTCGACGACATACAATATCGTCTGGGATTCAAAAAGAACAACGTATTTCAGTCGAGTTATGAACGCAAGAACGTAACATATAACGTGATTCACGAAGCCGACAAATTCGGACTGATGTATCGTCTGTTCAGAAAGATGGACAAAGGCAGCGGCATCGTTTATGTAAGAAGCCGCAAACGTACCAAGATAATATCCGACTGGCTACAGCAAGTGGGAATCAGCGCGTCATTCTATCATGCAGGACTCGACGCCAAGGCCCGCGATTATCGCCAGCAACTCTGGATGGACGGTAAAATAAAAGTCATCGTTGCCACCAACGCCTTCGGCATGGGAATCGACAAGCCCGATGTCCGTCTCGTCGTTCACCTCGACTTACCCGACAGCCTCGAGGCTTATTTCCAAGAGGCAGGTCGTGCCGGCCGCGACCTTCAGCCTTCAGAAGCATTCCTGCTGGTGGCCGACACCGATATCATAAAATTGGAAGAGAACATTCAATCGTCATATCCTGATTTAAACAGGATTAAAACAATATACGACGCAATAGGCAACTATCTCCAAATTCCTATTGGAGCAGGAATTAACCAGACATACAACTTCGATTTGAACGAGTTTGTACAATATTACAACTTTCCTTTGTTAGAGACATACAACTCAATAAAACTCATCGAAAGAGAAGGTATCATCGCTACATCGGAAGCTCTCAACACTCCATCAAAAATACATATCAAAGCTGGACGCGAAGACTTATATCGTTTTCAAATTGAGTATAAAGAATACGATGCATTAATTAGATATTTATTAAGAAACATACCAGGCGTATTGTCCGACTTCGTCAAAATAAGAGAAGAACAAATTGCACAGAAGACAAAATTATCCGTCGATAAAATCGAGATGCAACTTCGCAAGCTAGACAGTCTCAACTTCCTCACATACATACCGCGCAACGATAAACCTCAGATTCAATTTCTGACTGAGAGACTCGACACCAGACATTTTCATTTGTCTGACGATGTATATAGGAACCGTAAAAACGATGCAGCCAAACGTATTCAGGCGGTAATAGATTTTGTCAATAACGACAAAGTATGCAGAAGTGTCCAACTATTGAGATATTTCGGAGAGAATATAAATAAGGAATGTAACAAATGTGATGTATGTTCTTCTGCAAACAAGATGCATATCAACGATAAAGAATATCAAGATATAAGCAACGATATAATATTTCAACTAAAAGAAAATGAATCTGATGTCTATAATGTAATAAATAAAATAAACAAATATCACGAAGAGAAAATTCTTAATACTATAAGGCTGATGATCGACAATGGAATTATTGAAAATGATAATGGAATATTGAAATATAACAAATAAAAAAGGACAGTCTAACTGTCCTTTCATTTTTATTGGCTATTTTAAACCATTTACCAATTCTGCACCAGCCTTAAATTTAACTACTGTTTTTTCTGGAATTATTATTTCTTGACCTGATTGAGGGTTACGACCTTTTCTTTCAGGGTGTTTTGTAGTATAGAATGTACCGAATCCAACCAATGAGATGCGCTCTCCACTACGTAATGCTTCTGCAGATGCCTCCATAAATGCTTCAACAGCTTTCTTTGCATCGACTTTTGTCATACCTGCTTTTTGGGCAATGACATTAACTAAATCTGCCTTATTCATATTAAATCGTTTTAAGTAGGTTATTAAAATACAATAACTTAATCTTTTCGCATACAAATCTAATTATTTATTTATGAAAAAACAAATATTTTTTTAAATAAAAATTATTTTTTTTATCAATCAAAATCAGATATTGATTTTTCAAATATGGCAGTTTCTCAAAATACGAGTATTTACTAAAAAAGAGAGCAATCGAGTAATTTTTCACATAATGTAAATATTGGACTTTTCAAATAAAAAAAATTAAAAAAACCACTTGAAACGAGGTATTTTTCATCAAAATTCGGCACTTATCACGACTTATTTTTCGCAAAAAAATCACAATTTCATAATAAAATGTAAAAAAAAAGAATCCAACTTCTACTTATTATTTCGAAATTGGACTCTCTTATTTGTCATTTCAGCGACATCAATTTGTTTTCCATCTTCCATTGATACGTGCGCCTCGCAAGAAGTCAGCTATCGACATTGCCTTTTTACCTGCTTGCTGAATTATATCTATTGAAATATTATAATCTTTCAATACAACTTTCATATACGATTTACCGTCAGTAATAACGCTATTCAATTCTTCTTCGTTATTATTTTTTTCAAGGCTCACCTCATATATCTTCAAATCCATCGTTTCGCCTTCTTCCGAGACGAACTGAGTGTGTGCTGCTGGATATGGCGACAATCCTCTTATGAAGTCATACACCGACTTAGCGTCTTTTGTCCAGTCAATTTTACAATCCTCTTTGAAAATCTTAGGAGCTGGTTTCAACTGAAGATTATCTCTCTCGATAATCATCGCCTGACTTTGAGAGTTGACTCTGCCCTCCTCTATTATCTTAATAGTCTCCACGACCACTTTATTTCCAAGTATCATCAGCTTATCGTGAAGCGTTCCTGCAGTCTCGTTATCTTCAATGTTGACTTTTTCCTGAATGATAATCTCACCAGTGTCAATCTCTTTATCGAGGAGGAATGTGGTAAGTCCAGTCTCTGTCTCACCGTTAATGATAGCGTGGTTGATAGGAGCTGCGCCTCTGTACTGAGGCAACAGAGAAGCATGAAGGTTGAAGGTTCCTTTTGGAGGCATACTCCACACCACTTCAGGCAACATTCTGAATGCCACGACTACGAACAAATCAGCGTTGTATGACGACAATTCCTCAATGAACTCAGGAGATTTAAGACTCACCGGCTGCATAATTGGCAAACCGTATTTCAATGCTGTCTCCTTTACATGTGAACTCTGTATTTTCTTACCTCTTCCAGCAGGTTTGTCAGGAACAGTGACGACTGCTGCCACTTCATAACCAGCAGCGATTATCGCTTCCAACTGCGACGACGCAATCTCCGGCGTACCAAAATATACTATCTTCATACTTTTCTTATTTTTTGCAAAGATAAGAAAAAAGACTACAAGACTACAAGACCACAAGACCACAAGTTTTTTAATTAGGAGTTTTTTGAATTGAAAGTGGAAAGTTAATTTTCAGTTTTCAAATTTCAATTTTCAATTTTCAATCGCGTCCAAAGCGTTAGGGATTGGAGCGGCATCCTTTTGGAGCGCAGCGGAAAAAGATATAGCGGAAAGCCCGACGGCAAAGCCGGAACGCCCAGAGAAAGTTTATAGTGTAGAGAATTACTATTTTCTCAATTCCTTTTTCAGATAAGCATTCTTCGCGTATGAAAGGAAAAATATGACCGAAAGTGTGCTTACTATTGCCGCCATCATAAATGCAGAGTTGTAGCCTCCTATATGTTCTGCCACATATCCTCCGAAAATAATTCCAAGTCCTACACCCAAATCCCAGCTCGTCAATATAGTAGCGTTAGCTGTTCCTCTCTTGTCGTGTGTTGTCATATTCAGGAACATTGTCTGCACCGCAGGATACATGCTCGCCTGACCGAATCCTATAACGATGGCAGAGATATAGTATCCGTATAAGTTCTGCCATAAAACAAAAATAAAATATCCTAATGCTGTGACTATAACGCCGTATGTTGCGTTTCTTACTGCGTATCCTCTGCTCAAGGCTTTTACTCCAACGAATCTAGATAATATCAATCCTATCGAGAAGAGCATAAAGAAAGTTCCAGTGCCTGTTGTGATATTCAGCACATCCTGACTATATATCGCCATATAAGTAGAAAGGATTCCATACGACATCGCGATAAAAGCGATGCAGATTCCCTGGCTCCATCCTTCTATCAAGAGGAATCTGTCTAACGACATTTTCTTCTTTTCCATAATAGGCGGACGATATTTACACTCAACCAAAGTATTTATGCCAAGACCTAGCAATGCTACAAGCAGCGACACCGTGAACAAAAGTTTGAAATTATTGGAATAGTGGTAAAGCATAAGGCTCAACGACGGACCTACCGCCATCGCGAAGTTGTTGCTAAGTCCCCAATATCCGATTCCTTCACCTCTTCTCTGAGAAGGCAAAACATCGATTGCGACAGTATTACTCGACACTGACGTCAATCCAAAAGGAGCACCATGCAGTGTCCTTATCACTGCGAATAGAATTATCGAACCGGTGATATAATATCCCAAGAAGAAAAAAGCGAATGCAGCGTAGCTTATAAGAAGTATTTTCTTGCGAGAGAATCTGTCTACTATATAACCGCTGAAGAAACGTATTGCCAGAGCTGCCACGCTATAGCCACTCAACACCAGACCTATCATAGCCTTGTCGGCATGATACACATCTCTCAGATAAAGCGGCAGCAATGGTGTCACGAAATAGAAAGAGAAATACATCATAAAATTAGCTATCCACACTTTCAGATAGTTGCCAGCAAACAGCTTTGTCTTTTGTTCCATATTTTCCTTTTGTTTCATTGCGGTCTAAAAAAAACACCCGACTCTTTCGAATCGGGTGCAATATCTCTTAATTAAATATTCTTATTTCATTTCTGCTTGAGCTCTAGCGATGTATTTTTCAATGCTAAATGCTTCGTTGCTGTTAGGATATTCAGCTTTGAGGCTCTTGTATGTATCGATAGCCTTTTGGTAGTTACCAGCCATTTCGTATGCCATACCTGCTCTGAGCATATAGAAAGGAGATGTGAAGCTGTTTTTATTAGCTGCTGCTTTTTCGTAAGCTGCTGCTGCTTCTGCTACTTTATCAAGTTCCATGTATGCATCACCCATTGCGCCTAATGCTAATGATGAAACCATAACATCTTTACCTTTGAATTCTTTAAGATAGCTGATAGCGTTGTTGAAATCACCAGTGTTGAGGTAGCAAATACCTGCGTAATATTTTGCTAAGTTAGCTGTTTTTGTTCCACCGAATTCGTTGATAACATCAACAAAACCGAGATAATTACCGTCACCGTTGAGAGCTGTGGTGAAATTATCGTTTTCGAAATACTGCTCAGCATGGTAGATAGCTTCTTGAGCATTCTTTTCACGTGGTTCGAGATAATACTTCTTAACACCAAAAACAGCGAGAACTGCAACTATCAATGCTACAAGCACTATAGTGATAGTTTTTTGATTCTTTTCTATAAAAAGTTCTGTGTTTGTTAAAGTTGTTTCAATAGATTCGAGGCGTTCGTCACCTTCATTCTTTACAATTTGTTTTG
>JAZLEF010000091.1:0-12753 GCA_045615125.1 Bacteroidales bacterium | reverse complement strand
ATCATCTTGTTACGTACCATGTCAACATAAACTTGCATACAACCTGCTGCTGATGTTGAACCGGCTAATGTCAAAATGTTTGTACATTCTTTTTCTTTACACATCATCATCAAGATATCAGCTGCACGTGCAGTGTCGCGTGATGTGAATGACATATTACGCATTGCATCAACTAATTCTGTTGAATTGTAACTTTTTATGTCGATGTGTTTAATAACATCTTTCAATAAATCTTTTTTCTCCATTGTTATTAAATTTTAATTTGAAACTCATTATTTGTGGTGCAAAGATACATTTTATTATTTACATTCACAAATAAAACAAAACCATATTTTAATTAAAAAAAATTGTATCTTTACAGAAATTTAAATCAGTTCAAAATAAAGATAAAATGAGAAAAACTTTCATCGCAATATTATCAGTTCTTATGCTCGTTTCTTGTGGCAAATCTGACAAGAAGAATAAAAAAGGCGAGGTAATTCAAGAAGAAGTTACAGTTGTTAAAGAAGAAACATACGTCAAGACTTTAGACTACAAAACATTCATTAAAAAAGTATGGGACATTGAGTCATATCCCGACTCCGTTGCTTATCAAGGAAAAGTCCCATGCATCATCGATTTCTATGCTGACTGGTGCGGACCTTGTAGAAAAGTCGCTCCTATCATGGAAGAAATAGCCAAAGAATATGACGGAAAACTTATAGTATATAAAGTTAATGTCGACAATGAACGCAAACTTGCTACAGTATTTAAAATAAAAAGTATTCCAACAGTATTCTTTTTCCCAAAAGAAGGACAGCCATTGTCGCAAGTGGGCGGACTTTCAAAAGAAGATTATATCAATATCATCAACAAATACCTTATTAATTAATGTCACAGATTTTCCCTACGGCATATCTACCATCAATAGAATATGTTTCTCTGTTTTTAAAGACAGAAAACGCCACTATAGAATTATTTGAGACTTACCAAAAACAATCATGTCGCACAAGATGCGATGTCTTGACAGCTAACGGCGTGCAAACATTGACAGTACCTGTCATCAAGACAAACGGAAATCATACTCTTACAAAAGACATAGAAATAAGTTATAAGGAATCATGGCAGCAAACACATCTTCGTTGCCTTGAATCTGCTTACAGAAAATCGGCATATTTCGATTATTATTTTCCTTATTTTGAAAAGATCTACAAGCAAAAATTCAACACCTTGATAGAACTGAACGAATACAGCATGAAAGCGATTCTCAAGTTATTAAAGGTGAAGAAAGATATTTTATATACGAACGATTTTGAAAAAATCACAAACGAAAACGATTACAGAATAGCATTATCGAAGAATAAGACAAACATGTTAGAAATGCCAGAATATTATCAAGTCTTTTCTGACAGACATGGTTTTGTTTCCAACTTGTCAATTATAGATTTGCTCTTCAACGAAGGTCCTAATTCAATTAACAATTTATAATTGAAGAGACATCAATTATAAATTGTTAATTGTACGCCACTTAAACCGGATATGCTATTCTTACATGATAGATATTCATCAGTTTTTTCTTAAACACTTTCTTGATTGTTGTAATATCACGGAATGTCAAGTCTGTATTTATAAACTGATTATCATTCACTAGTGTATCAATAATTCCGTCAATAAGTTTACTTATAGATTCCTCTGTCTTATCTTTAAGACTTCTCGACGCTGCTTCCACAGAGTCAGCCATCATGAGCACCGCTGTTTCCTTTGAGAAAGGAATCGGTCCATGATAACGGAAATCAGATTCGTTAATCTCAACTCCAGGATTTTCTTTCAACTCCATTCGATAGAAATATTCTGTTCTTCTTGTTCCATGGTGAGTTCTCACAAAATCTATTATCTGTTCTGGAACATGATATTTTCTACATACTTCTATACCGTCAATAACATGGTTTATAATCATCTGAGAGCTTTCGTAATACGACATCTCCTCATGAAGATTATATTTTCCACTTTGATTTTCAGTAAAATACAATGGATTCTTTATCTTACCGACATCATGATACATGGCACCTGTACGCGCAAGTAACATATTACCACCTATAGCAAACAAAGCCTCTTCACACAAATCGGCGACCTGCATAACATGTTGGAAAGTTCCAGGTGCTTCCGAAGCGAGTTTTCTCAATAATGGAGAGTTTGTGTTACTCAACTCCAAGAGCGTCATATCTGTTACGAAACCAAAGACTCTTTCAAAAAGATAAGCCATTGGCAAAGTCAACATAGTGAACAAGGTATTCATAGCGAAGATACCGACATCATTCCATGTAAAGTTCTCCAAGTCTCCATCGAATATCAATGAGACACCTATTTTTAATATCAGATATGAGATAAAAACAGATGCGTATGTCACGAAATATCTTGAACGAGAGGTGTTTCTTGCTAAAACGAAGATGGCAACCAGCGACACGAAAAACTGTACCACAAAGAAGCGGAACGAGTTTGGAACGGCAAAACTTATTACTATCAATGTTAAAACCTGAATATATATCGCCATTCTTGCATCAAAGAATGTCACCATCAACATCGCAAGAATAGACAAAGGCATAATATAAATCATGGCAGGTAAATACTTCAATATCAAAAGTGACGATATTATCATCATCAACATCATAACCAAAATCATATTAAGAGAACGAACCTCTTTAAAGACATCAGGACGTAATAGCTTCATGGCTATGAACAAAGAAAAGAAAACCAATGAAACGAGTATTATCTGTCCATAAAGATTTAAATTCCTACTAAAGAAGCTACCATCATTAAATGATAAATATTCTATCTTCAATGAATTAAGAATATTATATTTCTCTTCTGTGATAAGCTCACCTTCCGATATAATCAACTCATCTTTTTGAACCATTCCAAATGTCAATGATATTGCCGACAACATCTGTTCCTCCGACTGTTTTGTCAGATCCTCAGAGTATACAACATTCTGGTTCAAATAAGTAAGCAATAATTTATTGATAAATACCTTATCGATTGAATTATCATATTTCGACAAAAAATCCGAGACAAATGATGTTGCCGTTTTCATTGTATAAAAATCACGAAGCTGTTTGGTCTTTACCACTCTATCACGAACAACATCAATCATAGATTCAGGTTTCATATTATCGTGCGATACTTTGGCTATAATTCCCTTATTTTCAATAGTATCATACAACATCTCAAGAATCTTTCTATTCTCGAGCTTATAAGATTCATCACCATTCCATTGTTCATCAAATTGTTGAAGCATTTTCTCTTTATTATGGACGGTCGCATTCACATCATAAACAAAAATCGGATAAAAATCTTTCAAAGAATTCTCTTCTTCTATTTTAAGCTGCTCAGCTGTTTTGTAAATAGGAAAGTTAAACGGTGCATAAAGAGACTCATATTGCCAAGGTTTCATTTTATTATATTCATACTTAAATTTCACCGTCCTCGGCATTTGCCATACAACAACGAATATTGCAACAAGAAAAGCTACAACTCTGAATATCTCTTGATACGAATGTCCTATTTTAGATAACAAAGATGATATTTTACTCATATTCAATAATTTATATACACAACTAAAAAAATTTGTTTTTATCAAAAACATCTGCTAATATACAATTATTTTTTATAATTTAGCAATCATAACAAATGAAATAAAATAAAAGATGCGACACGGAATATGCAAGTTATCGGTAGTACCAATGAGGAAAGAAAGCTCACACAAAAGCGAGCTTGTATCTGAATTGTTATTTAACGATATTTATGAAATAATAGAAGAAAATGACGAATGGATTAAGATACGTTGTTCTTACGATTTATATGAAGGCTGGATTAGAAAATTGCAACATTTCGAATTAGAAGACAAGGAATTTGAGGAATTACTCAAAAAAGATAAATTCATCATCAATGCTCCTACTTCATATTATAAGAATAAGGTATTGAGTTTTGGAAGCAAGATTTTTGAAGAAAGAGAAAACAGCATCCCGTTAAGAAAAAAATTCGATTCAAAGATTATGATTGAATCTGCCATAAAATTGCTCGACACTCCATATCGTTGGGGCGGCAAAAGCATTATGGGTATCGATTGTTCCGCTTTTGTTCAACTATGTGCTAAAGTCGCAGGTTACAAACTTCCACGAGATGCTTCCCAACAAGTTAACAGCGGTACACCCATAAATCACATTTCCGAAGCCAAAGCTGGTGATATAGCGTTCTTTGAAAACGAAAACCGACACATTGTTCACGTCGGCATACTTCTTTCCAACGACAAAATCATCCATGCTTCAGGCAAAGTCAGAATAGACACCTTCGACCAAACTGGCATATTCAACAAGGAAACATCACGACATACTCATGTTTTAAGCATCATAAAAAGGCTCAAATAAATATTATTTTTAACTTTTATTTTCACATTAAAAGATTTATATTTGTACCCAATATTACATTAAAAAACTCAAACAACTAAAAATAATATCATGAACAACGCATTATTTCAATTTGCAAAACCTGCCAACGAAGCTGTAAAAGAATACAGACCTGGCAGTCCTGAAAGATTAGCTTTAGAAAAAGAACTTGAAAAACAATCAAGTGAAGTCATAGAAATACCTATCATTATTGGCGGCAAAGAAATACGCACTGGCAACGTAGGTGAAGTTGTAATGCCACATAATCACAAGCATGTAGTAGCCAAGTATCATAAAGTCGGCGAGAAAGAAGTCAACATGGCTATACAAGCTGCAATGGATGCAAAAAGAGAATGGGAGAACACTCCATGGGTAGAACGCGCTTCCATATTAGCTCGTATCGGACAGCTCATCGCGACCAAATACCGTGCAAGAGTCAATGCTTCTTGTATGTTAGGTCAGAGCAAGAACGCATTCCAAGCTGAGATTGACTCTGCTTGTGAAACAATAGATTTCTTCCGTTTCAACAACTACTATGCAGGCAATTTATACTCAGAACAGCCATCATCAACACCAGACCAATTAAACAGAGTTGAATATCGTCCTTTAGAAGGTTTCATCATGGCTGTCACTCCTTTCAACTTCACATCTATAGCATCAAACCTTAACATGACACCAGTATTGATGGGTAACACAACTATATGGAAACCATCAACAACAGCCTTGTTATCCAACTATCACCTCATGCAAATATTCATGGAAGCTGGACTACCTGCAGGCGTTATCAACTTCTTGCCAGGACAAGGTTCTCTCATCGGAAACATAGCGCTCAACAATCCAAACCTCGCCGGTATCCACTTCACTGGCTCTACAGGAACATTCCAAGGATTATGGAAAGGCGTTGGAGCTAACATCAACAACTACAAGTCTTATCCAAGACTAGTCGGAGAGACTGGCGGCAAAGACTTTATCTTCGCTCACAACTCAGCAAATCCACGAGAAGTAGCAACAGCCATTGTTCGTGGAGCTTTCGAATTCCAAGGTCAAAAATGCTCAGCAGCATCACGCGCATATATACCAGCATCGTTATGGAATGATGTCAAACAACATGTTGGCGAAATGTTAAGCACAATCAAGATGGGTGATGTTACCGACTTCACAAACTTTGTAAACGCTGTCATCGACGAGGCTTCTTTCGACAACTGCAAAGGATACATCGACAGAGCAAAAGCATCTAGCGAAGCAGAAATCATCTTCGGTGGCAACTGCGATAAATCAATAGGTTATTTCGTTGAGCCAACTGTAATCCTTACAACAAATCCTAAGTATGAGTCAATGGCCCAAGAAATCTTCGGACCAATAATCACTATTTTTGTATATGACGACAAGGACTATGTAGAAACACTCGAATTATGCGACAACACATCACCATACGCATTGACAGGAGCTATTTTTGCATACGACTTACAAGCACAAAAGATTGCCAACGAAAAACTCAAATATGCAGCGGGCAATTTCTATATCAACGACAAACCTACAGGTGCCGTTGTTGGCTGTCAGCCATTCGGAGGCTCACGAGCTTCAGGAACCAACGACAAAGCAGGTGGATTATGGAACCTCATCCGCTGGACCAATCCTCGTTCTATCAAGGAGACATTCGTTCCTGCAACAGAATACGGCTATCCATTCCTCGCAAAATAATCAACAGATAAATAATTATAACAATGAGGCGCACTATTATGTGCGCCTCAATTTATAAAACAAAACGATTGGTATCAATTTCAGTATAATGACTTTAGTCGGAAATGCATTAAATATTCAAGACATGAAAAAAACATTTTTACTCGCTATCCTTTTATTATTCTTCAAAACATCATTTTCACAAAAAGATGAAATAAACGTTTTATTCCTTGGCAACAGTTACACCAGCGTCAACAATCTTCCTGAAATAATCAGTGAATTAACGACAAACACCACCAAAACAATCAATTATGAATCGGTATCTCCTGGTGGCTGCACCTTATTCCAACATGCTGCAAGCGTAGCATCTTTATCAAAAATACGCAATGGCGGATGGGATTATGTCGTCTTACAAGAGCAGAGCCAGCTTCCTTCCATTGACTATTACCGTCACAACGCTATGCGACCTGCTTATCAATCACTTTATGACACGATTATGAAATACAACCCAGAAGCCACAGTTGTTGGTTATATGACATGGGGACGTCGCTACGGCGGAAAACAATGTGTCGACTTCGGACAAGGTAATTATTGCAGTGCGGATTTCGTCGATTTCAACCACATGCAAGACACCATGAGTGTCGCTTATTGCGAAAACGCTTACGCAACCAATTCATACGTATCACCAGTCGGTGACGCATGGAAAGCAGCTTTAGCTTCCAACCCTGATTTGGTTTTACATAGCGTCGACGACAGTCATCCTACATACGACGGAAGCTATCTCGCAGCATGTGTGTTTTATTCTGTATTTTGGAACGAAAACCCAATCGGACTTTATCACAATGAGCAAATAGATGACGCAAAAGCCGAGCTTCTACAAGCTATCGCCAATGAAGTTGTATTTAACAATTTGGAAAAATGGAACATCATAATTAACGATGGCAATGATGATGAAGACGACGATGATGACGACGGCAACGATGACGGTAACGATGACGGTAACGACGATGGTAATGACGATGGTAATGATGACGGCAACGATAATGGCGAAAATACCGAAGACTTATATTATAAAAATTATAGAATAATCAACAATCCATACGACAACAATATCATCATTGAAAACAAAAACGAGTCTTCAATCAATGTCAAAATTTATAATATCAACGGAACATTACTCAACGAAAAGGATATTATAAATAGTGGCAATTTAGAAATTAATAGTTCGAAAGGTTTATACATTATCCAAATAACAGACAACAGCAGCATGATTGTATTTTCAGAAAAAATCATCAAATGTTGAGAATAATATTAAATACTGTTAATTTTTTATAAAAAACCACGTTTTTTTCACCCCTAAAAATGCATTTTTACCACATTTGATAAAACTAGTGCAAAAAATAAAAACCGTATTATAAACTTTCGTCCCAGAATCCAATTTTAAACATCATTTTACCCCGTATTTATAATTTTTAAATATTTTATAAATATTTATTTGGTTACTTTGCATTGTCACAAAAAACAAATAAAAAACATGGAAGTTAAAAGACTTTTTGACATCTTAAAACAATACGTCGAGAAATATTCCGATCAAGATGTCGCCTTAGCAAGAAAAGAAAATGGCAGCTGGAGAAAATACAGCATTCAAGAATATGTTGAAATCACAAACAACCTCAGTTACGCATTTATAAAATTAGGAATCAAAAAAGACGACAAGGTTGGTATTATATGCAGCAATCGTCCTGAATGGAATATGCTTGACATGGCGATAATGCAAGTCGGCGCCATTTCCGTTCCAATTTATCCTACTATCAGCAAAGAAGACTATCGTTATATCATCAATGATTGTGGAGTAAAGCTCATAGTTTTAGAAAGCAGCGGCGTATTGCAAAAGATTGAAGAAGTCAAAGCTGACACTCCAAACCTTGAGGGCATCTATGCACTCTCAACAAAATGCGACTATCCTACTTTCGAACAATTGGTAGAATTAGGAAAAGAAAACGCAAATCCAGAAGAACTTAAAGCACGTGAAGAAAGCGTCGACGAAAAAGACTGCGCAACAATCATCTACACATCAGGAACAACAGGCAATCCTAAAGGTGTAATGCTTTCTCACTACAACATAATGAGCCAGTTGAAGAATTTGGAACAAATCCCATCAAAATGGTCAAAGAAAGCTTTCAGTTTCTTGCCTATATGCCACGCATACGAAAGAATGTTGGTTTTCTTATACCAATACCTCGGAATGTCAGTATATTACGCAGAAAGCCTTGCAACAATCGCTTCTGACTTAAAAGACGTTCAACCAACAATGATGAGTGCTGTACCTCGTCTCCTCGAAAAGATTTATTCAAAAGTCAAACAAAGCGGCAGAAGCAACAAAGGCATCAAGAAAGTCATTTTCTTATGGGCTTTAAACTTAGCTGAAAGATACAGAATAGATCCATGTAACAGAACATGGTTATACAATCAAAAACTCAAAATTGCCGACGCATTAGTATACAAGAAAATACGTCAAAACCTCGGTGCAGAAAACTTCGACATCGTTGTTTCTGGCGCAGCAAGTATCCAACCTAACATTGCAGCATTCTTCTCAGCAATCAAGATGCCTGTATTTGAAGGTTATGGCATGACAGAATGTTCTCCAGTTATCGCCGTATCTTGCAGATTACCTCACGGACGTGAAATAGGAACTGTAGGTTTCGCTTTGCCAGGCGTAGAAGTTAAAATAGCCGACAACAAAGAAATCATCTGCCGTGGTCACAACGTCATGATGGGATACTATAACCAACCAGAACTCACAAGAGAAGTCATTGACGAAGACGGCTGGATGCACACTGGCGACCTCGGTGAAATCAACGAATACGGACAAGTAAGAATCACAGGAAGACTTAAGAACTTATTCAAGACTTCTTTAGGCAAATACATCAACCCTGACGTTATTGAAGGCAAATTCAGCGAATCAGGATTCATCGAAAACATCATCGTGTTAGGTGAAAACCAAAAATACGCAGGTGCTATCATCATCCCTGACTTCACATTCTTGAAGACATGGTGCCAAAAACACGAAATAAAATTCACAACACCACAAGAGATGATTAACGACAAAACTATCAAAGCTCGTTTTGCAACAGAAGTCAAGAAGATTAACGAAAACTTCGGCGACACAGAAAAGATTAAACGTTACGAACTCATCACTGATGAATGGAGTGTTGCCAACGGTTTATTAACACCAACATTGAAAGTCAAGAGAAAGGTCATTTTAGAAAAATATAAAGACCTCATCGATAAAATGTATAAAGAATAGTCATCGACTAAAACCCATAGAGACTCGCCTATTAAGGTCTCTTAGTTCATCAAAGTTATTAGGGAACAAAGGTTGCGTTGAACCGCAGCCTTTTGTTTTTATACGATCCTCAGAAATACCTTTGCCAACTAACGCACCTGCGACACTACGCGCTCTTCTCTCCGACAAAAGCTGATTGTATTTTTCATCACCCATATCATCGGTATGCCCTATAAGTTCTATTTTAACATCATGAAATTTCACCAAGAAATCATAAATCTCACCTATACCTTCTTCCGACTCTGATGTAAGTTCTGCGCTATCAAATTCAAAATAGATATTTCTCAGCGTAACATCTTCCATTTTCTCCAAAGCCATAATATAATAATCCTCGTCAGATGCTTTTTCAATTTCAACAACATCAGGCCTAAATGCATCGTCAAGTTCAAATTCGTAAATATCATATTCACCATATCCTCCCGATTTTTCCGCTGAGATAAACGCTCTCACAGCATCATTTGAAACTACAATATTCATCTCACCGCCAGACGAATTAAGAGGATATCCCATATTGATTGGTTCCGTCCACTCTCCATTGACATCACGATGCGACACAAACAAATCATAAGAACCCATACCAAGGTGCGTATCTGACGAGAAATAAAGAGTCTTTCCATCGTAATGGATAAATGGTGCCATTTCATTACCATCAGTATTGATGACGAAACTCAATCTTTCTGCCTTAGACCAATTATTATTTTCATCACGATATGAAACAAAAATATCAGAAGTACCAAGTTTACCATTTCTTCTTACGAAATACAATTCTTTGCCGTCATGACTGACACATGGCTGAGATTCCCATTCAGAAGTATTTATTGAACTTATGTTTTTAGGTTCACTCCATTTTCCATCAGTAAAATTCACACAATAAATATCGCAGCTTCCGTAGCCATTTTCCCATCCACAACCCGAGAAATATATTTCGTCACCATCTGACGAAATATTAGCAGCACCAACATAACCATACGAGTCAATGTTTTCTAACAAAGGTTTCGGCATTATCCACAGCGAATCCATCAAATTACTAACAAAAACATTTTCTGAAACCAGACTTTCAAATCTATGGAAATTTGTAAAAACGATTTTTTCTTCAGCAGGATAATATTGATTTATATATGCATCATCAGACGAATTGATAACACATCCTAGATTTTTAGGATTATAACTAACAGGATTCTCAAAAAGATTTTTTCTAAACTCAGCCAAAGACAATTCTTTCTCTGCAATATTTCTTATTATTTCCTTTTGATCTTGCAATGATAAAAACCATTTCAACAAAGCAATAGATTCATCATAACGGAAATGTTTCATATAGAGTTTAGCCATAGAAATCGCGCTTTTAGGATAAGCCATAGAATCTATCTCAAAAATACGATTATATGAGATCAAGGCCAACGAATCTTTCAATGTTGTCTGATACAGCTCAGCCTTTAACAAAATGGCATCAAGATAATTCTCATCGTATGACAAGGATTTCTCAACATACATCAAGGATTTAGCATTATCATTAAGAAATTCTTGTCGAGCTTTCTCGAAATATTTTACAGCCTTTTTAGAAGAAGATTTATAGGACTGAGAAAACAGAATATTTGACGACATCACAAACAAAATCGTCAGGAACAAAGGTTTCAATATTTTGTTAAAACTTGACAGCATATATATATAAACAATGAAGACTTTAACTTGTAAAATCTTCATTGTTAATTTTTATCAGATATTGTATTTATTTCTTATTGTTTTTTGCTGCCATCAAAGTGTTATGGAGCAGAGAAACTATCGTCATTGGACCTACGCCGCCTGGTACCGGAGTGATTCTAGAAGCCACTTTATAAACTTCATTAAAGTCGACGTCACCAACGATATGATAACCTTTTTCTGAGTCATCTTTGATACGATGGATACCCACGTCTACAACGACTGCACCTTCTTTTACCATATCAGCTTTAACATATTCTGGCTGGCCTATTGCCACGATAAGAATGTCAGCTTGACGAGTTATTTCTTTAAGATTTTGAGTTTTGCTATGGCATATTGTAACTGTTGCATCGATACCTTTTCTTGAGAGCATCACGCTGATAGGAGTACCTACGATATTAGAGCGGCCCATTACCACAACATTTTTACCTGCTATTTCAACGTTGCTACGTTTAAGCAGTTCATGTATACCGAATGGTGTTGCTGGAAGGTAGCATGGCTCGCCGAGTTGCATGAGGCCAATATTATATAATGTAAATCCGTCAACATCCTTGTTAGGGCTTATTGATTGAATCACTCTAGTCTCATTGATATGTGCTGGAAGAGGCAGCTGTACAATATAACCATCAATTTCAGGGTCGTTATTCAAGAAGTCTATAGTCTTAAGAATATCTTCTTCTGTTGATTTTGCGCTTAATCTATAAACTGACGAAATCATTCCGACGCTGTGACAAGCTCTTTCTTTTGAAGCCACGTATGTAAGACTTGCGCCGTCATCGCCTACTAATACAGCTGCGAGATGAGGTGCGCCAAGACCATTGTCAATCATGTTAGCGACTTCAGCCGCAATTTCTTTTTTCATTGTTTCGGCAACAAGTTTGCCATCGATGATTTTATTATCAGCCATAACAATTATTATTATTTAATTTATCTTCTGTTTCTCATTTGTGACATCATCTGCATCATTTTCTTTGCTCCGCCTGTTGTCATCATTCTCATCATTTTTGAAGTTTCTTCAAATTGTTTTATCAATCTGTTGACTTCAACGATATCGGTGCCGCTACCCAAAGCGATTCTCTTACGACGGCTGCCGTTCAAGATTTTTGGGTTTTCGCGTTCTGCAGGTGTCATTGAGCCGATGATAGCTTCGATGCTCTTGAATGCATCTTCGTCTATATCCTCATCGCTTATCTTATTCATACCAGGTATCATCGCAGCAAGATCCTTGATGTTACCCATACGTTTGATCTGTTGAATTTGTTTTAAGAAGTCGTTGAAATTAAATTCGTTCTTAGCGAGTTTTTTCTTGTGTCTAGCAGCTTCTTCTGCATCGAACTGTTCTTGAGCCTTTTCTACGAGAGTAACGATGTCACCCATACCGAGGATACGGTCAGCCATACGTTTTGGATAGAAAATGTCGAGAGCGTCCATTTTTTCGCCGAGACCAACAAACTTGATTGGTTTATCGACGACAGAACGAATTGTAAGAGCAGCACCACCACGTGTGTCGCCATCTAATTTTGTAAGAACAACACCATCGAAATCGAGGCGATCGTTGAATGCTTTAGCTGTATTAACAGCATCCTGACCTGTCATTGAGTCAACGAC
>JAZLEF010000090.1:0-2332 GCA_045615125.1 Bacteroidales bacterium | reverse complement strand
TTATCTTCACATCTGCGAGATGATATTGAACGGAAAATATAAGATTGGCGACAAGATAATGTCGGTGCGTGAGATGGCGATAGAAGTCGGCGTCAATCCTAATACAGTGATGCGTTCGTATGAGTTGCTGCAGAGCAAAGATATCATCATCAACAAACGTGGCATCGGATTCAACGTTGGAGAGAACGCAAAAGAAATAATCCTCGAAGAACAGAAAAAACAGTTCATGGAAGAGGAACTTCCTGAAATCGTAAAAAAACTGAAAATGTTCGGAATTTCAATTGATGAAGTTAAGAAATTAATGGAAAACTGAGAAACTAAGATTGAATAATTGACCTATGAAAAAACTATCATTATTTATTGCGTTGGCATTTGTAATGCAGTCGTGTATTTGTGTTCATGTTATAGGACGTAAAACTCATTTTATGAGAGATTTGACGGATGAACAGAAAAACAATGTATGCTGGACTACTGACAGCATTTCGTTAATCGGCATGAAAAACGACAATCGCATATATGCTATCAATGCGCATCAGATGAAAGAGTTGCTGAAGACAAATGAAAAAGCAGTTATTTATCAATGGTCGCCACATTGTTCTTCAGAAAATTGCACTTCTTTAGGTCTGACGCAGTCCTATTGTGATGAAAAAGGTATTGAACTATATGTCGTTATCGACTATTATGCCGATGCATTTTCGCAAATTGAAAGCATTAAGAATCCGCTTCTTTCAATTAGCGAGAGACATTACAATACGGAACTTGCCCAAGAACTACGTGAGGTTTTCTACAAAGAACTCTTAGGTGACAAATACGATAAAAAGAATTATTCTCGCTTCTATTATTTTGAAAACGGCGAGTTTTTAAAAACTTATAATTCAATCAATAATTTACAATAATTAAAATGAAACGTTTATCAATGTTAATGTTTGTCGTATTATTTTCATGTATGACAACAAATGCTCAAACAACGATAAAAGATGCCTTGCGGAATTATGCGAAATTCAAGAGACAGGCGGAAACCTTAGCCGATGAACATAAATGGGTTTCTTTTAAATATAAAGACATCCATTATTCTGGCGACAGTCTGCTCTTTGAAGAAGAATCTGAACTCATAATAAAATATGACGGTAAGAATTCGTCGTTGTTTTACAATATAAACAGTATTGAATGGTTCTATCTTCTTGATAAAGATTATTATAAGAAGATAGAAAAACCGGAAGGTTCGCTGATAAAATATGAAAACACCATATTCGACTTTGACAGACATTATGATGCGCTTGGCAAACATGGCTTCATTCCTCGATTTTTTATCGACATACCTTATTATATATATCCAATCAGTTTTGCTGAATCCATGAATATGACACAGATTTTTAACGAGATAGAGGAACGCGAGATTGACGGCGAACTTTATAATGTCTATAAATTTGACAATAATGAAAGACGTGTGGGTTTTTATGTCAATGCTGCCACCAACATTATGGATAGCGCATATACCGAAATTTATCAATATTCGTCGAAAGTCTATTACACATTTTATGATTTCAGTTTTGAAAATCGACAATCTTATATCGACTCCATATTTAATTTCAACAATAAGGAATATGAAAAATATTCGAAATATGATATCGTTAACTCCGAACCTTATTATTCGTTTGACACTATTGTCACCGACAAACTTCTCGATTTTCCTTTGGTTGATTTAAAAAATGAAAGTACAAGTCTGAGAGAAGAAGAAGGATGGATTCTGTTGAATTTCTGGAAATTAGATTCTGAACCATGTCTTGAACAGTTAGACAAATATGCACATGAAAAGGATTCTTTAGGATACAGAATTTTAGAAAAGGAAGGAATAAAGATTATGGCGATAGAACATCGCTCGAATAATATGGAATATATTGAGAAAGTCGCGAAGAAATATGAGTTTGAAGATATTACATATTCAGGCAAGGGAATATATTCCGTCATTGAAATTCCATATTTTGGATATTATTATCTCATTTCACCGGACAAGAAAGTGGTCTATAGGGTAGAAAAGATGGGAGACTATTCTGAAATCATTAATAAATTGAAAGTTGAAAATTGAAAGTTGAAAATTAGGCTTTGGGCTACGAGCAATGAGCTACGAGACTTAGATATCTTAACGAAAAAAAATAAAAAAAATGAAACGTTTATCAATGTTAATGTTTGCTGTCTTGTTTAGTTTCTTGACAGCTAACGCTCAGGAAAATCTGAAAGTCGAGACGTTTTACCTCGACAATGGTTTAAAAGTCGTGTTGTGTGAAGACCATTCCGCACCGACAATCCACGGTACTGTTTATGTTCATGCAGG
>JAZLEF010000089.1:0-42394 GCA_045615125.1 Bacteroidales bacterium | reverse complement strand
TAACTTGTGATGCTACATCTTTTAACTGATTGATTTCCATATATTGTATTTTTAAGTTAATTATTTTCTTACTATGTGCTTTGAGCAATAGATTGTGAGCTCATAGCTTTTCTGCAAATGTAATGAATTTTGTAATAGTTTCGCTTTTTTTTAATAATTTTGCATAAAAGTTTTTACGATGGCAAGACACTATAATAATAAATACAAAAAGAAGTCTCAAGAGACTGTTTTTACTGTCAGAGAAGACGCTTATTTGATGGAATTTCTGATGAAGGCGATGGATGGCATCAGCCGCAGCAAAGTGAAGAGAATGCTCAGCAACGACGTGGTTCATGTCAACGACAGAGTCGTTTCTCAGCATAACTACGAACTGAAACCAAATATGCGTGTAAGCATCAAGAGATCTACAGAAGGTAGCAGATTCAAGAACTTCTGGATTAAGGTTGTCTTTGAAGATAATGACATCATCATTGTAGATAAGAAACCTGGCATCTTGTCGAGCAGCACAAGCCCTAGAGACGAAAGCGTTAAAAGCATCTTGAATTATTATTTAGACAGCACACATCAGCATGCCAATGCTCACACTGTCCACCGTCTCGACAAATTCACTTCCGGCTTGATTATCTTCGCCAAGAGCAAGAAAGTGGCTCTTAAATTTGAAGAAGACTGGAAAGAAAGAGTCTACGACAGAAGATATGTCGCTTTGGTTCATGGCGAACTTCCAAAATCTCAAGGCACAGTGGCATCATGGTTAAAAGACGACAGTCATTATGTGACACATTCAAGTCAGGAAGACAATGGCGGAAAATACGCTGTCACACATTATAAAAGATTGAAATCAGGAAACGGCTACTCACTCGTTGAGTTACAGCTTAAGACTGGTCGTAAGAACCAGATCAGAGTTCACCTCCAGGATTTAGGCTGCCCTGTCGTCGGCGACTTGAAATATGGTGACGGCAGCGACCCAATCCATAGATTAGGACTCCACGCTTATAAGTTATGTTTCAAGCACCCTGTCACAGGCGAAGACATGAGATTTGAGACAGATATTCCGAAGTCATTCTATTTCTTCGAAGACAAAGGTCAACAGTTATAAATTGAAAACTGAAAATTGAAAACTGAAAATTTTTCACTTTTTAACAAAAAGACGTATCAATATTTTTGGTACGTCTTTTTTTGCAGAGTTTTCCAACTTCCACTCTACATTGCACATGCATCATCATATTAAGTATCAGCTGATATATCTCACAGTTTCTATCCATTAGTAATAGTTTATTCATCAAAACAATGCTTTTTTAGGAAAATATATAAAAGATATCTCTTAAATTTATTTGCTTTCACACATTAATTAATAATGTATTTTTATTAAATTTGCCTAATATTGTTTGATAGCATTAAATATTATTATGGCAAAGAAACAACTCAAGATAAAGAGTATTGAAGAGACCTTATGGGAATCGGCGAATAAGCTGCGTGGTTCAGTTGAACCTTCTGAATATAAACACGTTGTACTTAGTCTCATCTTCCTGAAATATGCAAACGACCGTTTTGAAGAACGTCGCAACGAACTCATCGCTGACGGCAAAGCTGCGTTCATAGATCAGGCTGTTTTCTACAACGCCAAGAATGTGTTCTATATCGAAGAACAAAGCCGCTGGAGTTTCATTATGGAGAATGCCAAACAAAACGATATTGCCATAAAAATTGACAAAGCATTGTCTGCTATCGAAGACAGCAACCCTACTCTCAAAGGCGCACTCCCAAGCAACTACTATTCCGGATTAGGTCTCGACAGAGCAAAACTCGCTGCATTGCTCGATGAGATAAACAAAATCGATACTCTGAAAGATCCTGAGAACGACCTCATCGGACGTGTTTATGAATACTTCCTCGCCAAGTTCGCCATTGCTGAAGGCAAAGGTAAAGGCGAATATTACACTCCTAAAAGCATAGTAAATCTCATTGCAGAAATCATTGAACCTTATCGTGGCAAGATTTACGACCCTTGTTGTGGTTCGGGCGGCATGTTCGTGCAGAGCATGAAATTCATCGAAGCTCATCACGGAAACAAACGCGACATTTCTGTCTATGGTCAGGAATATACCAACACCACTTATAAGCTGGCAAAGATGAACCTCGCCATTCGTGGCATCGCCAGCAACCTCGGAGAATTGGCAGCCGACACTTTCCACAACGACCAGCACAAGGACTTGAAAGCCGATTTTATCATGGCTAATCCGCCATTCAACCAGAAATCATGGCGTGCCGATAACGAGTTAAAAGACGACCCTCGTTGGCATGGTTATGACGTGCCGCCTACAAGCAACGCCAACTACGGATGGATTTTAAATATAGTCTCCAAACTTTCTAGCAATGGCGTAGCAGGTTTCCTCTTGGCAAACGGAGCATTGAGCGGCGACGGCATTGAGATGAACATACGCCGTCAGTTGTTGCAAAATCATCTTGTTGAGGCAATTGTCATACTTCCTCGCAATATGTTCTACTCCACCGACATCAGCGTCACGCTATGGATATTGGCAGGAAACCGCAAGGCTCGCACTGTGGAACAGAACGGCAAGATGGTGAAATATCGTAACCGTGAGAATGAAGTTCTGTTTGTGGATTTACGCCAATGGGGAGAACCATTCGAGAAGAAATACATACAATTCTCTGCAGAACAAATTTCTGAGATTGCCCAAAACATACACAACTGGCAACGCGAAGGTTACGAGACCACATACAAGAACATTCCTGAATATTGCTATTCTGCATCACTGGAAGAGATTGAGAAAAAATCATGGAGTCTTGTCCCAAGCAAATATATTGAGTTTAAAGACCGTAACGAAGACTTTGACTTCGATGGCAAGATGAAAGAGCTGCAATCTGAACTTGGAGAACTTCTCAAACAAGAAGAAGCAAGCAAGAACGAACTGAAAGAACTGTTTGAAAAGTTAGGATATAGAATATAAACACATACCAAAAACCATGAAAATAACATTTATAGAATACAAAAATTGGATTGGCGAATTGAAGCAACGCATACGCCAATGCCAGATAAAAGCAGCCGTAAAGGTAAATACCGAGTTGCTCAGACTATATTGGGAATTGGGTAACGACATTGTAGAAAGACAGAAAAATTCTCAATGGGGCGATGGATTCTTAAAACAACTTAGTCAGGATTTATCTGCAGAGTTTCCAGAAATGAGCGGATTCTCCGTTAGAAATTTACAATTGATTTGCAAATGGTATAATTTTTATAATCAAAAACTTACAATTACGAAACAAGTTGTTTCGCAATTACAAGAAAACTTCTTTTCTACTCCGTGGGGACATCATATATTGATAATGCAACGTTGCAAAGATATTGAGACAGCATTATTCTATGTTCAACAAACAGTGGAGAACAATTGGAGCAGAACTATTCTTGACTGGCAAATAGATAGCAATTTATATGAACGTCAAGGCAAGGCTATTAGCAATTTCACCAAAACATTGCCTTCTCCACAAAGCGACCTGGCACAGCAGATTACAAAAGACCCTTACATTATTGACATTATGGGAATCCGCCAAAATATGGAAGAGCGAGAGTTAGAAACTCACTTAGACAAGAACATAGCGCAATATCTATTGGAATTAGGCAAGGGATTCACTTATTATGGGCATCAGGTACATTTAAATGTTGGCGGAGAAGATTTTTACATAGACCAACTATTTTATAATGTACGCCTACATTGTTATGTCGTAGTGGAATTAAAAACCGTAAAATTCAAGCCAGAACACATCGGGCAACTAAACTTCTATGTTTCTGCCGTTGACAATCAGATGCGGACAGACAAAGATAATCCTACAATTGGATTGCTTATATGCAAAGATAAAAATGATGTTGTAGCAGAATATACATTAAGAAATGTTGATAGTCCTATAGGAGTATCTTCAGTTAAGATATACGACCAACTCACTGCCGACTACAAATCTTCGCTTCCTACGATTGAAGAAATTGAAGCGCAATTAAAGGATATGGAGGATTGATAGATGAACGAATACAAACGCTTAGGCGACTACATACAAGAAATTGACGTCCGTAATAGAGACTTGTCTGTTACGGAATTGATGGGCATTAATATAAACAAACATTTTATGCCGTCAGTGGCAAATGTAATTGGAACAGATCTTTCGAACTACAAGATAGTATCAAAAATGCAATTTGCCTGCAACTTAATGCACGTTGGCAGAGATGAAAAGATTCCAATGGCAATGTTAACTGAAGATTCTCCTATAATAGTTTCACCAGCTTATTTTGTTTTTGAAGTAATAGATACAGATTTACTGTTACCCGAATATTTAATGATTTGGTTTCGTCGTAAGGAATTTGACAGAAATGCTTGGTTCTATACGGATGCTGATGTTCGTGGAGGTATGGAAAAAAATTCTTTACTTGACATGTTCCTCCCTATCCCACCGATTGAACGGCAAAGAGAGATTGTTGCGGAGTATGAGACATTGAGCAAGCGCATAAGTCTGAACGAGCAGATGATTAGCAAGTTAGAGCAAACCGCCCAGACGCTTTATCGCAAGATGTTTGTAGAAGGCATTGATAAAGAAAATCTGCCAGATGGTTGGAGAATGGGAAAGATTTGTGATTTTGGAGAAGTTGTAACAGGAAAGACCCCGTCAAGTGAAAATCCTGAAGATTTTGGAGAAAAGATGCCATTTGTAACACCAGGTGACTTTAGTAATTATAAAAAGTTTGCAATCGGTGCAGAACGAATGCTTTCTGAAATTGGAACAAATAGATTAAAGAATAAGATTCTTCAAAAAGGTTCTATAATTGTAACTTGTATAGGATCTGATATGGGGAAAGTTGCTATAGTTTCTGAGAATTGCATCACAAATCAGCAAATGAACTCAATAGTAGTAAATCGTAGCGAGTTCTCAGATTACTTGTTTTATGTACTTTCCTTAATGTCAAATGAACTTAAATCTATGGCATTAGGTAGTTCTACAATGCCGATGCTTAATAAGAGTGATTTTGAACGTATTCCAATTGTTATTCCTCCATATGAGCTATTAAAGGATTTTTCGGAATCAGTTAATGCAGAAAATAACATGATAATTCTAAAAACAAAAGAAATCAATATATTAACTGAATTACAATCTTTGCTATTAGCGAGGATGGGGAGATAAAAAAATAAGGAGGAGAAAAAGAATGAATAACAAGAATAATAAGGAAGTAACATATCCTAGATTTTTGGATAATAAGCCTTGTGGAAAAGATTTATTCGAAGGCAAATCTCACGAAACCATTGCTCAAAACATTGTGAATGTAATTGAAAACAATAATTCTAAAATAATTGGAATCGACGGCGGATGGGGTTCTGGAAAGTCTAATATGGTAAATTTAATAAAAGACAAATTAAACAAGAATAAATTTCATTTCTTTATATATGATGCATGGGGACATCAAACAGATTTTCAGAAACGATCAATCTTAGAAAATCTGACAGGTTACCTTGTTGATGAGGCAAAGATTTTAAATAAAGATAAATGGAATGGAAGATTATTGCAATTATTATCAAGAAAAAGAAGTGTAGGAAGTAAATATGTAAGGGAAATGAGTGCTGTTTCAAAAATTGGTGCAATTTTAGCATTCATTATGCCTATTTTAATTTTAACAAACAATTATATTGACAATGCTGTTGCCAGAACATTAATTTTTACAATAATTTTTGTAATCTCATTAATCGGTTTATACATTTTACAAGTGAGGAATTTGAAAAAAAATGGACAACCTACTGATTTCTCTAATGTTATAAGTGAATTGTTTCTTTCATATCAAGATTATACAAACAATAATAATGATAACATAGAACAATCCATGAAATATGAAACCATATATGATGAGGAACCATCCAGCAGAGATTTTAAAAATTGGATGAAAGATATCGACAATGATATTAAAGAAAATAAATTGATTATTGTATTTGATAATATGGATAGACTACCAACAGACAAAGTTCAAGAATTATGGGCTTCTATTCATACATTTTTTGCAGAAGAAAAATATAACAATATTCATGTTATTGTACCTTTTGACAGAGAACACATTAAATCTGCGTTTAAATCAGAAGATATTGTTTTGAATCAAAATGACAACAATAAATCAATATGCTTTGGAAACGATTTTATTAACAAAACATTTGATGTTGTATATCGAGTATCTCCACCTGTAATGTCAGATTGGAAAACATATTTTTCGGATCGATGGGAAGAAGCTTTTGGAGAAAAAGCAGATAATAAAATAACCCAGATTTATGATTTACTTTCGAAATCTACCACTCCTCGTGAAATCATAGCTTTCATCAACGAATTCGTCTCTATCAAACAATTATCCGATAATTCTATCCCAAATGAATATATTGCATTATTTATCCTTGGCAAAGATAAAATATCATCAAATCCACAAAAAGAAATACTTCAACCAAATTACTTGGGGGCATTAGATTTCATGTATAAAAACGATTCAAATTTACCTAAATTTATATCCGCATTATATTATCAATTACCTCCAGAAAGAGCATTGGATATTATTTATACTGAAAATCTCAAACAAGCGTTGGACAATGCTAACATAGATCAAATAGAATCTATACAAAGTCAGGAAAAACTATTCTTCTCCATATTAGAAAATGCAATTGCAAAAATTACAAATTTCTCTAATGCCATTGTATCTTTAGATAAATGCTTTAAAAATAACAATTCACAAAACGAGCAAATGATTTGGGATTGTATTTATTTTGGAGTAAAACAGCTATCAATTAAAGAGCCATTACAACAATACCAAAAGATATTGCTAACCAAAATAAAAGGCAATGATAAAGACGAGTACTTAAAAACATTAGTCTTAGGTTTTTCTAACATTCAAGAGTTTGATGCTATTAGTTTCTATAGCAGTATCAAACAATTATCAGAAATGGATGACATAGATCCTTATCGTTTTCTTTCAGAAAAAGAAGTTGATGCAAAATCTTTCATTTCCTTTGTTGAACAAGCAAAAAGTGATTATAAAAAATTTAAAATTACATGTAGCCAAAATAAGCTAGATAATTTTTTATGTGCTCAAGATAGCGAATATTTTGAAAATCTCAATATTATTCCATTTATAAAAGATGAATATAAAACAGAATTGTACGCAAATCACTTAAAAGATCTCATTCATAGATTTGAAGGTGCGAAAGAAAAAATAGCATCTATAATTTCTCGTTTAAAAGAAATCGAACAACCTATAACCAATATTATTTCTGACAGTAGTATATTTTCACATTTCTCTAATAGTAATGAAAATGAAACTTTTTATTATGATTTAATCTGTATGAGAATTGCAAGATTAGATAATTTCCCCCATTTTTATGTGAATTCATTTTCCAATGTATTAAATAAATCAGATAATGCTTTTGCAGAAAAAATATCTCAAGTTATTGAATATTATATGGATTATGACGATATACTATTAAATGCACATAAATATCCATTATTAAAAATTGTTGCTAAAAAAATCACTGAAGAATCTTCTGAAATATCAAAATTAGACTTATTAAAAGTATTACCGAAATACGATGAAATAATTAATTCAATAGACATAAATCCAACAACATTGATTGAACGTTTAAATGAATGGGATTGCGAATGTATTAACATTGAAAATATAAATTCCATTCCATATAATTTTTTTGAAGATTCCATCTCCACAAACAATGAATTAGTAAAACACTGTCGTAACATATGTAGCAAGTATCTAGAATCCATTAATATTAATCAATGGAAAAATGATTTGTTGACCAAATCTAAAAATTGTAAACTTCTACTTCTATTAGGAGTTAATGCAGTAAATACATATGAAGCATTAGAAAAATTATTATTAGAAAAAGCTAAAAATGAAAATAGTTCTTTATCTACAAGCACATATAATTCATTAGTAGATTTAGCAAAAAGGAATAAACGACCTCTTATTTCTATGTTTAAAAACCTTAGAGATTCATTTTGTAATAATGAAGCAAAAATGACAAGCAATCTTTTTAAATTCTTTGGAGAGCATTTATTTGAATATGCTAATTTAGAAGAGAAGAAAGAAGTACAAAGAACTATTTTAATTCCATCGATTCTTGATGACAACAATAATCTACAGTTATTAGAAAGACATCAAGATACCATATCTAAGATTATCAATAATGCTGGTGAAGAAAGTTACAATTTCAAAGAAAAGATAAAGTCACTGCTTGATGGAACATATAAAGACAACCAAGAATTTAAAAACTTTGCAAAGTCAATTGGCATCCAAAGTCAAACAGAAATGACTAACGACGAAAAATCAGTTTAAATAAACAAACTTTTATAGAGAATAAAAACACCTATACCCATGTCCAACAACTACATAAACTTCGATGAATATATCCGTCAGGCGGAGCCGCAGAAACGTGAACGCGCTGAGGCTTGGCGCGTGGCTATAGGATTGCAGGCTGTTGATGGTTTGAAGACTTCGGATTATCTGCAAGAGACAGCTCGCAGAAACATCGAAGGTGAAATTTCTATAGATGAGGCTCGCGAACTCGTAAAACAATATTATATCACCAAAACAACTCATAACGAAAATGATGATGATATTGAAGAGGCTGACAAGGTTTCCGGCAATATATCAAAACTGCTACAAACCGACGCTTTCACCTATAGCGTAGCTGGACTGGCCGCTATTCACAAGGCAATCTTTGAGGGCGTCTTCAAACATGCAGGACATTTCCGCGACTACGACATATCTAAAAAAGAATGGGTGCTTCAAGGTGATTCCGTCCTTTACGGCAGATGGCAGGACCTGCAAATGGCACTGAAATATGATTTAGAACAAGAACGTCTATTCGATTATTCGTCATTGAACAACGAACAGATTGTAGAACATCTAGCTAAATTCGTATCCGGATTGTGGCAAATACATCCATTCCGTGAAGGCAATACTCGTACAACAGCTATCTTCACTATCAAATATCTTCGCTCCCAAGGTTTTAATGTCAACAATGAACTTTTCGAACAACATTCCTGGTATTTTCGCAATGCCTTAGTTCGTGCCAACTATCGCAATCTATCTAAAGGCGTTAATTATGCACCTGAATTTCTGGTTCGTTTCTTCCGTAATCTTTTACTGGGAGAAAACAACATACTTAAAAACAGATATATGATGATAAATCCACCTGAAGAGTGGAAATTACAAACAGATACAGTACAAGTACCCGATCAAGTACCCGAACAAGTACCCGAACAAGTAAATGATTTACTACACACTAACAACACATTGGTTATTGATTTGGTAAAGATTATTGGTCATAAAGAATTTTCAATTTCTCAGTTAATGGAATTATCAGGATTAAAACATAGACCTAATTTTATTGAATACCATCTCAATCCTGCAATATCAGAAGGTTATATCAGAAGACTTTATCCAGACTCGCCTCGTCATCCAAGACAGAAATATCTGCTTACGATAAAAGGACAGTCATTATATAATGAATTAACAAAACAAAAATAAAACCCTATGCCCCACTTCAACGAACATACTCTCGAAATGGCAATAATGGAACTCTTTGAAAATGAGGGTTACATTTATACCAACGGCGAACTTATTCATAAAGAGCTGTGCGATGTGCTGCTCCAAGATGACTTGCGTATGTACTTGCAGAGTCGTTATGCCGAACATGGGATAAGTCCGTTGGAGATAGAGAGCGTCATCGCTCGTCTTACGGCAAACGCTGGCGGCTCGCTTTATGAGAATAACGTTCACACTTATCGCCTGATAACAGAGGGATTTGCCATAAAACGTGAGGATAGTTCAAAAGCAGATCTTTTCATAGAACCGATAGATTTCACAAAAGAAAGCAATAACATATTTCGTATCGTTAATCAACTCGAGATAAAAGGCACTGAGAAACGTATTCCAGACGGCATCGTCTATATCAACGGTCTGCCGATGGTGGTATTAGAATTCAAGAGCGCCGTCAAGGAAGAGACGACAATAAAAGATGCTTTCACCCAGCTGACAGTGCGCTATCGCAGAGATATTCCTGAACTTTTCAAATACGTGGTGATAAGCGATGGCGTAAACAGCAAATACGGTTCTTTATTCACGCCATACGATTATTTCTATGCGTGGCGTAAGGTGGAATCGGAAGACAAAGCAACAGATGGCATCAGCTCTCTGCTGACAATGATACAAGGTCTCTTCCGTAAAGAGAGACTGCTGAGCGTGATAAAAGATTTCGTCTTCCTCCCCGACTCTTCCAAGAAAGAACAGAAAATAGTATGCCGTTATCCTCAGTTCTTCGCTACACATAAATTATTCAACAACATACGTCAGCATTGCAAGTTGAACGCAGACGGCGACGGCAAAGGCGGAACTTATTTCGGCGCAACAGGATGCGGAAAGAGTTTCACTATGCTCTTCCTCACTCGTATGCTGATGCGCAGCCGTGAGTTCGCTAGTCCTACAATAATTCTCATCACCGACCGCACCGACCTCGACACTCAGTTGTCGGAACAATTCGGAAAAGCCAAGACTTTCATCGGCGACGATTGCGTCATTGAAGTTGAAAGCAGAGCAAAACTGAGAGAACATCTGCAAGGTCGCACAAGCGGAGGCGTGTTCCTGACAACGATTCATAAATTCACAGAAGACACAAAATTATTATCAGAACGAGCCAATATAATCTGTATCTCAGACGAGGCTCATCGTTCACAGACAAATCTCTTACAAAAGGTACAACACACCGATAACGGAGTGAGACGCAGTTATGGCTTTGCTAAATATCTGCACGATTCATTGCCAAACGCCACTTACGTCGGATTCACCGGCACTCCTATCGACGCTACCATTGATGTCTTCGGCGATGTTGTTGATTCTTACACCATGACAGAATCAGTCGCTGATGAGATTACACGTCGCATCGTTTATGAAGGACGTGCTGCTAAAGTGTTGCTCGACAATACCAAACTTCAGGAGATTGAGAAATATTATGAAGAATGTGCTGAAGAAGGGACCAATGAATATCAGATAGAAGAAAGCAAAAGAGCCGTCACGCAGATGGAACGTATTCTCGGCGACCCTGACCGTCTGCAAGCTGTGGCAGAAGATTTCGTTGAGCATTATGAAGCTCGCATTGAAGAAGGCAGTACGGTGGAAGGCAAAGCGATGTTCGTCTGTTCTAATCGTACAATAGCATATAATCTTTATAAGAAAATAATAAAACTTCGTCCTGAATGGGCGCAGAAACCGACAAGCAAAATCATAGAACTGCCACAATACGGAATGGCGGCAGAGGAATCGGAACAATATGGAAGCGAGGCAATGCCGATAGAACGTATCAAATTGGTGATGACTCGTAACAAAGACGACGAGAAAGAACTATGGAATTTGCTTGGCACTGACGAAGACAGAAAGAAACTTGATGTTCAGTTCAAGAATCCTTATTCCAACTTCAAGATTGCTATCGTGGTTGACATGTGGATTACAGGATTCGACGTTTCTTGCCTCGACACTATGTACATCGACAAACCATTGCAACAGCACACTCTGGTACAGACGATATCACGCGTCAACAGAGTATATCCTGGCAAAGACAAAGGTCTTGTCGTTGATTACATCGGCATCAAAAACAATATGAACAAGGCTTTGAAACGCTATGCTACAGGCGAAATAGACTCTGGCACAGGGGAAACCATCGAACAGTCAATAGCAATGGTAAAAGACGAACTTGACATACTGCGTCGTATGTTTGCAAAATTCGACTTTAGAAAGTTCATCACCGGTACGCCATTGGAACAATTGGATTGTCTTAACAGAGGCGCCGAGTTCATACAAGTCACCAAAGAAACCGAGAACCTTTTCATGGGACACACCAAGAAACTGAAGTCTGCTTTCAATATGTGCTGCAACAGCGAACAGATAACATTTGAAGAAAGAGAAGACATTCATTTCTTCTGTGGCATCCGCTCTATCATTTACAAACTTACAAAAGGCGAAACACCTGATGCGGCGCAGATGAATGCGAGAGTCTGTCAGATGATTGAAGAAGCGATTCTTTCGGAAAGCGTTGAAGAGATAATCCAAATAGGCAACGACAAAGATAATCTTGACGTGCTCAGTGAAGATTATATGGAGCGACTTTCAAAACTCAAAATGCCTAATACGAAAGTAAAACTTATGGAACGTCTGCTCAAGACGGTCATCACTGAGTTTAAGAAAGTCAACAAGATAAAAGGAACCGACTTCACACAACGTCTCAACGAACTTGTAAACAGATATAACGACAGAAGCGACAGTGCTATATTCGCTGACGAAGTGCTTACTGAAGTCGCAAGCCAGATGGCGGATTTGCTCAAAGAGATAAACAAAGAGAAACAGTCGTTCAAAGATTTAGGAATAACATACGAAGAAAAGGCGTTTTATGACATTTTGATTGCCGTCGCAAAACAATTCGGCTTTGATTATCCGACAGATAAAGCCAAGACATTAGCGGAAGAAATCAAGAAGATTGTCGATGACAAATCTAAATACACAGATTGGTCAAAGCGTGACGACATCAAAGCAGAATTAAAAATGGACTTGATTCTCATATTGGCGGAATACGGTTATCCACCAGTCACCAACGATGAAGTCTTCAAAGAGATTTTCGAACAAGCAGAAAATTTCAAGAAATATAATTAAGATTTTCTTACAAATCTGACTGATTCAAAATACGTCTTGATATATACATAAAAAAGTCGCCTTTAGGCGACTTTTATACTGTTTGCTAACATTCAATTGCTATAGCAAATATTAAATCTTATTTCTTCCTTCTCTTGAAAATCTTCTTTCTGAAGATGAATCCTGCCATGAGGAGGAACAATACAGCCAATACGATCAAGGTGATGACACTTGCTTTAAATGACTGTGGTGCGTATCCTAAGATGAGCATGATTGGGAATCCGAGCACGATAGCTGGGAATGTCTGTAACACCAAGTTGTTAGCTGCTGGTGTCTCGAATTTAGGGTCGATCTCGCGGAGGAGAATCATACCGTTACTTGCTGTACCAGTCAACATTCCGAACATGCTGAGGAATCCTTCGTTGACGTATGTTGGATATAAGTGTTTAGCAGCGGCTTTCAAATAGATGAATGTTGCAATTGCACCTAAAACGCATACTAATATCAATGGGAAGATGAATTCTCTTAAGTCGTTGAAGCTGATAGCTGCTGTACCTGCGACGATCATAACGTCGAAGCAGAATCCGCTGATACGGTTGAGTAAGTAGTTGTTTGTATATTCGCGGCTCATCAACTTGACTTTCTTGAACTTGCTGATCAAGGCTTTTGCTATCACACCGAACAATGTGCCGAACAAGAAGTTAAATCCCCATAACATCGGTTTCAAGGTGTTTGTTCCGAAATCGCCGAGGTCCATCTTCTGGATTGTGTTGACGAAGAGATAAACCAAGAAGTAAACAAACAATACCAAGCAAATCTGGATTGAGAACTTGTCGATTGATTCGCTGTCTGGAATCTCGTCCTCGCTTTGATAATCGTCTAATGTGTTTATCTGACGTTCTTCCATTTCTTGTACTGAGATGACGCCTCTTCTGCGCAAGACATTGAGATAGATAACGCCGACAACGCTACCTACAATAAAACCAATAGCTGCTATTGAGAGACCGAAGTCAGCTCCGGCGAAGTCGATGCCTTGAAGATGAGCTTGTCCGTGGTAAATAGTACCGAAGTTGAGAGCTTGTCCAGGACCTTGACCGTAGCCCATTGGCAACAAGAGACCGCTGGCGTAGAAGATGACTTTTCCGAAGTGGAATAAAAGTATTGTAGCTCCGAGGCCTACCAATGCTTGAATTAAGTATGTACTTGCTGTGAGTGTTCCGGTTTCGATAACGGTCATCGTGGAGGATTTTGATTCTATCTTGTTATTTTTCAATGCGAGAGCCACGAATCCTAAGCCGAGTGCGTGGTATGTGATGATCTCCATTGATTGCTTGTTGACGATGTTTTCCATTCCTGGAATTGCCTTTAACACAAGTAAAAGGGCGCCGCCCAATAATGCTGAAGGTATGAGTGACTTTCTTAAAAATGGAACTTTTCTTCTTAAAATGTTACCTGTTAATAAACCGATAGAGATAATGCAAAATTGAAGTAACCAACCCCAAGCCTCTGGAGTAGCGAACGATGTAATAACTTCCGCGTTCGCGTTACATAGTGTCATTAAAATTTTCATAATTACTCGTTTTTTCAAACACAAAAATAGTAATATTTTTTACTAAACATAATTTTTATTTTGATTTTTTAAACATAACAATCAATAGATTTTTAAAAATTATTAGAGTATCAATGACATATTATTTAATTTTCAATTATGAATCATGTATTATGAATTAGGCTAAACAGCCATTAGCTCTTAGTTATTAGTAAAAAAAAGGCCCTTGAGAATTTTATGAATCGAAAAAAAACAACAAAAAAGCGATTCATTCTCAAGGGCGATGTAAAACGTTTCTGCATTGGGAGTGCAGAATGTTACGTCACAATTATTAATAAAACCGAGTGCAAAAATAATCTCACCTTCTCCCCTTCATCGGTGAAAAACAAGTATTCGGTATTATTGAGTAAGTTAACGTAAATCTACTCCCATCCTCCACCTAATGCCTTATATAATTTAACCATAGTGATCTGCTTGTCTCTATAAGCATTGCTCAGACTTATCTGTGCATCGAAGTAGTTTCTCTGTGCATCTAACACATCGAGGTAACCTATGACACCATTGATATATTGCAGCTGTGCAAGCTCCATCGTTACCTTAGCAGACTCTCTTAACAAAAGTCGTGTCTCATTGGCGTTTTCTCTTACGTCCAAGAGTAGCTTTACCTTGGTGAATTGTCCTGGTAATAAGGCTCTGTTTGGATTAGTCATCTCGGCTCTTACCGAGAATGTTCCTGTCAGCTCATCTACCTGAGGTGCTGCAAAGTCGACGAGACCTTGATATGGATATATTGTGTTGTCGGCTAATGTAATCGTTACGTGTGGCTGCCATGAACGAGTGCTGTCTTTTTGTCCTACTGTTCGTATAATGGTCTTATTCTTTCTAAGTCGCGTTCAGCCTTACGAGCTTGAGCCTTGTCTTGGTTAAGCTGGGCCTTGGCCTTGTCAACTCTCGCCTATATCTGTCTTGACTTATGAGAAATAACAGCTGGTTCTTGCTGATATATGATAATTTACGTTGTTGGTTTATTATACAATTTCTACAATGTGTGTATTTTTTCCACAATACATAAAAAAAAGACCAAAGAATTATCTTTAGTCTTTTCTTTAGACTTTGGCCTTTTGTCTTTAGCCATTAGTCTTTCTTATCTTCTCATTTGTTGTTGCTGTTGTTTCTGCATCTCTTCCAAACGTTTTTGGAAATTAGATTTCTTGACAGGTTTTTTCTTAGCTTTTTCTATTTGCTTACGTAATTTATCTTCGTTGATACAAAGTTTGAAGATGTACATTTGTGCGAAAGTAAACAAGTTGACTAAGAGGTAGTAGTAGCTCAAACCTGCTGAGTAGCTGTTGAAGATGCCTAAGAACATGATAGGCATGAGATACATCATCAGTTTCATACCAGGCATTGCTTGGTTACCTTGAGCTTGTTCCATTTGCTTATTATTAATATAGGTATATAATAATGTTGAAATGGTCATCAATAATGTGAACAAACTGACGTGGTCGCCATAGAATGGGATATTGAAAGGCAAGTCTAAAATGCTGTCGTATGTTGACAAGTCGTCAGCCCATAAGAATGACTGTTGACGTAATTCTATACTTGATGGGAAGAAGCGGAAGATAGCTATCAAGATAGGGAATTGTAATAACATTGGGAGACATCCTGATGTTGGGCTTGCGCCAGCTTTTTTGTAGAGATCCATGACAGCTTGTTGTTTCTTCATGGCGTCTTCTTGCTTAGGATATTTCTCGTTGATAGCGTCGATTTCTGGTTTCAAGACGCGCATCTTAGCTGATGACATATATGATTTGAATGCTATAGGCATCAAGCATATTTTGATGATAAGAGTCAAAATTAAGATAACTACGCCGTAGCTCCATCCATAATGTCCTAACCAATTGAATACGTTAATAACGATGAGTTTGTTAATCCAAGATATGAGTTTTCCGCCGAGTGGAATTTGGTCTTCGAGGTGCAAGTCATATTGTTTCATGACTTTAAAGCTGTTAGGTCCGAAGTAATATGACATCTCGATTTTATTATCTTCATTCAAGCCATCGAAAGGAATATCGATAATTGCGCTCATTGATTTTTGGTAACGTGAGTTAGATGGTCTTGACTTAGTGTGTAATTCAACGAAAGCATCGTCGAAGCTATCTTTTGATATAAGAGCGTAGCTGAAGAATTTTTGTTTGAAAGAAATCCATTTAACACCTGTGTTCAATTCTTTTTCTTCTTCAGCGACTTCTGTCTTTGAAAGAGCTTCAACGTCGTTGTTAGCATACATATAATATATTGTCTCGAAGTTGATGCGGTCGCTGGCTTTTTCTTGTTTAAGAACATCGACAGCCCAGTCCATTGACATGAAACGAGTGTTAGCTGGGATGATGCCTTTGAGGTTGTTTGTGACAATGTCGAAGGCAACCATATATTGGTCTTTATGCATTGTATAACGGAATTCCAAGTATTTGTCTATGCTCTTGTTGCCTTCTGAGTCAGAAGCGTATGCGCGTAATGAAAATACTAAAGAATCTTTGCTTCCAATATTGATTGTTTCCTCACCTTCATAAAGATAACCATTGATATATGGTTCGAAATAAAGGTCGTATGAGTTGACGCCTTTACCGTCGGCGATGAATTCGAGGTTGAATCTTGATGTCTCATCATCGAATCCAATCAAAGGAAGTGAGTCGTATGTCTTGTAGTCTTTAAGTTCTACAGTCTTGACATAAGCACCTCTTGATGATAAATCTACTTTAAGTAATTCGTTTTCGAGTACCCATGTTTTATCTTCACCTTTTGCAGCTTGAGCGAAAGATCCGTATTGTGCGAAACGCTCATTGAATGAACCGTCGTTAGTCTTTTGGCTTGTTTGGTTCATTGTTGTCATAGCTTCAGCCATGCTGACAGAGTCTTTAACGAAACGTTCTCTGTTTACTCTGTTAATAGAATCCTGAATGTGACGTTGTTGTGCAATTTCTTCTTTTGATGGTGTCATCCATACTGACCAACCAATCAATACTCCTAATATCAAGATGATACCAATAAGAGAATTTTTATCCATATATTTTACAGCTTATTATTTAACGTGCAAAAGTAATATAAATAAATATTTACATTACTTTGCACTTGTTTTTTCAATGATAAAATTTGATGTTTTATTGATTATTTGCCGCTATATTCGAGCATAGCTTTCACGAAACCGACGAACATAGGATGTGGTTTTGCCACTGTGCTCTTGTATTCTGGGTGATATTGTGAAGCCACATACCAGCGGTGACCTTCCACTTCAACCACTTCAACGAGATTTGTGTCAGGGTTGACACCTGTTATCTTCATGCCGTGTTTCTTGAATTCTTCGATATAAGCATTGTTGAATTCGTAACGATGACGGTGACGTTCTGAGATGAGAGTCTCGCCGTATGCCTTGTGAAGATTTGAACCTTCTGTAACTTTGCAAGGATAAGCACCGAGACGCATTGTTCCGCCCATGTTTGTTACGTTCTTCTGTTCTGCCATGATGTCGATGACTGGGTGTTTAGTTTCTGTATCCATTTCGCGTGAGTGAGCGTCGGTATAACCGAGGACGTTTCTTGCGAATTCGATGACTGCACATTGCATACCGAGACATATACCCATGAAAGGAATGTTGTTGACGCGAGCATATTCAACAGCGTTGATTTTACCTTCAACGCCTCTGCTGCCGAAACCTGGAGCTACTAAAATACCGTCAACGCCTTCGAGTATATCTTTAGCGTTTTCTCTTGTTATTTCTTCGCTGTGGATACTCTTGATATGTACTTTTGTCTCATTAGCGACACCACCGTGAATCAAAGCCTCGCGTATTGATTTATATGCGTCTTTTAGTTCGACGTATTTGCCGACTAAAGCGACAGTGATTTCATGTTTTGGATTATGGAGACGATGTAAGAATTCTTTCCAGTTTTCAATGTCAACTTCACCTTTGTATTCAGTGTTGGTCTTTCTGAGAACTTCTTTGTCGAGTCCTTCATTCATCATCAATACTGGAACATCATATATTGAGTCAGCGTCTATACATTCGATGACTGATGTTTTTTCGACATTACAGAACAAAGCAATCTTAGATTTTATTGAATCTGAGAGATGTTTTTCGCAGCGGCATACGATGATGTCTGGCTGAACACCTTGTTCTTGCAAAGACTTAACTGAGTGTTGTGTTGGTTTGGTTTTTAGTTCTTGTGCTGCGGAGAGGTAAGGTACGAGAGTGAGGTGGATTACCACTGAATCTTGTCCCATTTCCCAGCGCATTTGGCGGATAGCTTCAACGAATGGCAATGATTCGATGTCGCCTACTGTACCGCCTATTTCTGTGATAACGAAATCGTATTTTCCTGTGTGACCTAACAACTTGACACATCTCTTAATCTCGTCGGTGATATGAGGAACTACTTGTACTGTAGAACCGAGATATTCGCCTTTTCTTTCCTTGTTGATAACGCTTTGGTATATTCTACCTGTTGTGACGCTATTTGCTTGAGATGTTGCTGTGTTAGAAAATCTTTCATAGTGACCGAGATCGAGGTCTGTTTCAGCTCCGTCTTCTGTAACATAACATTCACCGTGTTCGTATGGATTCAATGTTCCTGGGTCAATGTTGATGTATGGGTCGAGCTTTTGAATAGTTACAGAAAATCCTCTGCCTTGCAATAACTTAGCTAATGATGAGGAAATAATTCCTTTACCTAAGGATGACGTAACGCCTCCAGTCACAAAAATGTATTTAGTCTTTTTCATTGAAAAAAGTTTTTTTAAAAACAACGTAATAAACGTGACGAACAAATGTGTCACTACGGTTTGCAAAGATACTAAACTTTATTGAGAAATAAAAGTGTTTTTATTTTTATTTTTTGAAGAAAAAACCTCTAGAATTCTAATCAGAACTCTAGAGATTTACTTGTTGTCTTGTTGTCTTGTAGTCTTGTTGACTTCAACAATCAAGATACATTTTAAGCAGGCTCTTGCTTGGGTTTTGTTTCAGTTTTTTGAGAGCCTTGTCCTTAATCTGTCTGACGCGTTCTCTTGTGAGATCGAGTCTGTATGCAATCTCTTCAAGAGTGTAGCTGTGCGAAGCGTCGATGCCGAAATAAAGATTTATTATCTCTCGTTCTTTGTCTGTCAATATAGACATTGATCGGTGTATCTCAGCGTTGTCGAGTTTCTGTCCGATGTTATAGTCGGCTGATGTCGCGCCTTCTGGAATTATTGTGTCAATCAACGACATGTCGTCGTCATCGCCTACTGGTGCGTCCATCGAGACTTCCTTGGTGTTCATGCGTAACGCCGCTATCACCTTGTGTTCAGGAAGGTCGAGCTCTTCTGCAATTTCCTTTATCGTCGGTTGTCTGTGATATATTTGTTCGAGACGCGACGATGTCTTTTTTATCTTTGACAAAGAACCTACTTGGTTTAATGGGAGTCGCACCATACGCGACTGTTCTGCTACAGCTTGTAAGATTGACTGACGAATCCACCACACCGCGTATGATATGAATTTAAAACCTTTAGTCTCATCAAAACGTTGCGCTGCCTTTATCAGTCCCAAGTTACCTTCGTTTATTAAATCAGGTAAACTTATTCCCTGACCTTGATACTGTTTCGCTACGGAAACAACAAACCTTAGGTTTGCACGAACCAATCTCTCTAAAGCCAACTTGTCGCCAGCTCTTATCTTTTGTGCGAGTATGACCTCCTCATCGGCAGAAATCAGCTCTTCTCTTGCGATGTCGGCAAGATACTTGTCGAGCGACGCCATCTCGCGATTGGTGATTGATTTAGAAATTTTTAATTGCCTCATATTTTTATTACTACTATTTAAACAATGTTGTTACAGAAATGTTTTATTGGACTATGGGTTTTGTGCTATTGGAGTTATCTATAGAACTCAAAAGTGATGTTATAAGTACCTGTTGAGTTGATTCCTTCAATGCGAATCTTGCCATTTCTGTCGTTGCTTAACGCTTTTCTGAGGTCGTTTTCAGAGCTGACTCTTTGATGGTTGACTGATAATATTATAAAGTCTTCTGTTATTCCTTTTTGTTTGAAAATTCCATCTTTTACTTCAACTATCTTGATTCCGTAGTTGATTCCGAGTTCGCTCTTCAACGATGATGGCAGCGACTGCGCTTTGATTCCCAAGACTTCGTTATAGAAGCTGTCGGTGTCTCTGTGCATCTCTTCTGTTCCCTCCAGATTCTTGAGTGTCACTTCTTTTTCAATGATATTATCATCACGTTTTATCTTCACCTTAACCTTGTCGCCAGGACGATATTGACTGATGACGCCTAATAGCTGTGAATTAGAGTTGACGCTGATATTATTGATGCTTAATATGATGTCGTCTTTTTTTAGTCCTGCGGCCTTAGCACCGCCGTTTTCATGAATATCTATGATATAGATTCCTGATGTCAATTCTATGCCTTTGGCTTCTGCTAGTTCTTCTGTTATTTCTGCTATGCTTACACCGAGATAAGCTCTTTGCAATGAACCATATTGTAAGAAATCTTCTATTACCTTTTTGACTATATTAGAAGGAATAGCAAATGAATATCCTTCGTAACTTCCTGTACGAGAAGCGATGGCTGCGTTCACTCCAACGAGTTTGCCATCCATGTTGACAAGAGCTCCTCCACTGTTTCCAGGATTGATGGCTGCGTCGGTCTGAATAAATGACTCTATTGTGCTGCCATCGCCTAGGATATTGATGTTACGTGCTTTGGCACTCACAATACCAGCTGTTACCGTTGATGTCAAATTGAATGGATTACCTACAGCAAGTACCCACTCTCCTACCCTTACTTTATCAGAATCGGCGAAAGTGAGATATTCCAAGTCGTTAGCGTCAACCTTAATCAAAGCTAAATCTGTGCTAGGGTCGTTGCCGATGATAGTTGCTGTTCTTTTGTGTTTATCGTTGAATGTGACTTCAATCTTGTTTGCGCCTTCAACGACGTGGTTGTTTGTCACGATATATCCGTCAGGCGAAATCACTACGCCAGAACCGTATCCAATAGATACATTATTAGGAATTTGCATCTGGCTTCCATAAAGTTGTTCAAGTAATGAACCGAAGAAATCGTAGTAACTGTTTCCTTTTGAGATAATCTCTGTTTTGATGTGAACTACAGTATTGACAGTCTTTTCTGCTGCTTCAACAAAACTTCCACCTTCCTCGTTTGACATAAATGCTGCTCTTAATATAGGTGTTGAATTTTCATCTGTTGGGCTTTGTTGCAATTCTACATTCGCCAAAGATTTCTCCTTCTCACGTTGTGAATGATAAAGTTTGATTGTGAATACACTTAATGCTGTAAATAATGCGATTAATGTTACAAATAAAAACTTAGTTTTACTTTTCATGTTTTAAAAATTAGTTAGTTAATAAAATGACGTTATTCTTCTTTTTTAATTCTCCTCGGGAGACGTCATCCCGAATCTTTTTGGTGTAAAGATTCTTTTGTCGATATTGGTTTGTTTTTAAAAAATTACTATTTTTACGTTCAAAATTCCTGCCAAAACATTATAGTTTTAAAACAAGAATATTTTTATGAATACATTTGAGAATCATTGCATTAATTTTAGCAAATATCATGGTGCCGGTAATGACTTCATCATGATAAACGCAATAAAAAATGAAATAGTATTATCTGAAGAATTAATATTTAGAATGTGTGACAGACGTATTGGAATTGGTGCCGATGGTTTGATAATTTTAATGCCTTCTGATAATCATGATTTTAGAATGAGATATTATAATTGTGATGGTAAGGAAAGCACTTTCTGTGGTAATGGCGGTCGTTGCATAGCGGCTTTTGCTCATCAGCAAGGCATAATAAAAAATAATGCTGTTTATGAAGCTGTCGATGGTATTCATAAAGCTAAAATCACAGAATTGTCTTCGACAGAATATCTAGTAGAACTATCTATGCGTGACATTTTGTCTTATAAAATTGACGAAGATTCCATGTTGATAGATACAGGTTCGCCCCATTATGTTAAAAAAGTAAAAAATCTTAAAGATTTGGATGTCAAAAATGCAGGAGCATCGATACGATATGACAAAAATATATCTATTGATGGCGTCAACGTGGATTTTCTCTTGAATGATAATGGAAATATTCATATCAGGACATACGAAAGAGGCGTTGAAGATGAGACTTTGGCATGTGGCACTGGTGTTACTGCATCTGCCATGGCGGCATCGCTTTGGTATGGTGGCGATGATATTGACATCCATACGCAGATCGCTAAGTTGAACGTACGTTTTGAAAAGGGAAATAATACTTTTAAAAATGTGGTTTTAACAGGTCCTGCGACACACGTTTTTGATGGAATGTTTATCTTTGCATAAAATTTTAATTGATGTTTGCACAAAACGATAACTTAATAATAAGAGCAGCTGAACCGCAAGACGCAGCCGTCATTTATCAATGGGAAAATGACCAGGAAATTTGGAGAGTTAGCGAGACTTACGTCCCCTATTCCATGTATCAGATTGAACAGTTTTTACTCGGTAATAACGACCTCTTTGCCAATAGACAGATGCGATTTATAATCGAGAGAAAAAACGATAACACCGCAATTGGATGCATCGATATATATGATTTCGACCCAATTCACTTTAGAGCCGGAATCGGAATATTGTTACAAAAAGAATATAGAAAACTAGGTTACGCTAACGAAGCTCTTGGTCTTATGATAGAATATTGCTTTGATATTCTTATGCTAAAACAAATCTATTGCCTCATTGACGTGCTTAATGCCGATAGTATCAACCTCTTCAAAAAAGTAGGCTTTGAACAATGCGGTTATCGTAAAGAATGGATAAGGACTCCGCAAGGCTTCGTCGATGAGATGGAATTTCAACTAATTAATGAAAAATTTTAATGGAAACAATAAGAAGCTATCACAAAAAACAAATTGATAAACTGAAGAAAATCAAACGTTATATTTTCCTCGCACTCTCTGTCTTAGTACTTATATCAGTATTTGTATTCGTTAAGATGTATAAAGCAATAATCTTTCCTAACGTACTGATTCCTAATGATGAAAAAATATCTTTATATATATATTCTGATGATGACTTTGAAACGGTGAAACAGAAACTTTATTCCAACAACATCATCATAAACCAAAAATCATTTGAATGGCTTGCCAAGAGACTCGATTATCCTAAATATATAAAATCGGGACATTATGTTATTTATAACGATATGAATAACAATCGTCTGTTGAACATATTACGTTCTGGAAGTCAGACTCCAGTGAAGTTTACCTTCAATAATATAAGGACTTTAGAGCAATTTGCAGGTCGAGTGGATGAACAACTTGAAATGGATTCTCTGTCTTTCTTGAAGGCTGTAAAAGAAAGTGATGTATTAAGAGAAATGGGCTTCAATGAGGAAAGCCTTGCTACGTTATTCATACCAAACACTTACGAATTATATTGGAATATCGGTGCTGAAGAATTTGTAGAAAAAATGATTGATGAATATGATAGGTTCTGGAATGAAGATCGTGTAAAGAAAGCTGATGCCTTGAAAATGACACCTATAGAAGTAAGTATCCTTGCATCCATCGTCGACAAAGAGACAGCAAAGGTTTCTGAGATGTCGGGTATAGCAGGTGTATATATTAATAGGTTAAAGAAAAAATGGCTTCTCCAAGCCGACCCTACTCTGGTGTTCGCCCTCGGCGACTTTGAAATAAAAAGAGTTTTGGATGTACACAAAGAGATAGAATCACCATATAACACCTATAAATATATTGGACTGCCTCCTGGACCGATATGTATTCCTTCCATAGCTGCAATCGATGCGGTATTAAATGCGGAACAACATAAATACTTCTATTTCTGTGCAAAAGATGACCTCTCTGGATATCATGTGTTTGCAAGAAACATGAGTGAACATAATATCAATGCGGAGAAATATAGAAAAGCATTGAATAAGAAAAAGATTTGGAAATAATAATAAATCCAATACAGTATTGGATTAAACACACAATTAAACAACAATGATAAATAATAAAATCTCATTTCAAAATTCAAGAGCCAAAGCGCAAAAGCCTAAGCTAAAGAGTATTGCTATGATGTTATTGCTCTTCATCTCTTTGGGAGCGTTTTCACAAAATGACAATTCGATTCAAAATGATTCTTTAAAAAATATTAAGAGAAATGTCGGCATTGTGATGGGAACGGAAGCTACCTTGTATGTAGGATCGATGACAGGTTTGTATTATCTCTGGTATGCAGGATACGATCAGTCTCCATTTCATTTCTATAATGACAATGCAGAATGGTTGCAGATGGACAAGGTAGGACATTCAACAACAGCATATCATCTGGGATTGCTTGGTTATGAGGCATTGCGACTTGCTGGCTTAGATGAAAAGAAATCACTTTTATATGGAGCACCATTGGGATTTGTGTTTTTAACCACGGTAGAAGTGTTCGACGGTTTGTCGGCAGGATGGGGATTCTCCTGGGGCGACATGGCTGCCAATGCGTTAGGTACTGGCTTGTTTATGGGACAACAGGCTCTTTGGCATGAACAGAGAATATCAATGAAATATTCATATCATAACACTAACTTCCCTCAATATCGTCCGGATTTACTTGGTAGCACTCTCCCTGAAAGAATTTTAAAAGATTATAACGGACAAACGATATGGCTGTCGTTCAACTTCAAATCATTATTTTTGAATAAAGATTCCAAATTCCCAGCATGGCTTAATGTAGCACTCGGATATAGTGCAGAAGGAATGACAGGAGGTTTTTATAATACTAATCAATACAATGGACAGGAAATTCCAGAATATATCAGAACTAGACAATTCGTCCTGTCACCCGACATCGATTTGACCAGAATACCTGTAGAAAATAAATTCTTAAAAACGACCTTGAAAGTCTTAAGTTTTATTAAGATTCCAATGCCAGCGATAATGCTCGATTCACAAGGTAACTTCAGCGCATATTGGCTTTATTTTTAAAACAAAATAGAAAAACATTAGACTTTTAACTTTAGACTTTGGCCATTTTTTTTATCTTTGCAAAAAATTAAAAATATGAAGAAAGTATTCAAAATTATAACATTAACTTTAGTATTGTTCTTGGTAGGTTGTGGTAACAATCCAGAAAAATCAAGAAATTTCTGCGACAAAGGCGTTGACTATCTTTATCACACACAATATGAAGAATCTATTGAGTGTTTTGACAAAGCTATAAAATACAACCCGGAAAACTTTGAAGCCTACTTCAATCGCGGATGTGCAAAATACAATTTATTGCAAAGAGAATCCGCATTACAAGATTATCTGAAAGTGATTGAATTAAATCCTGATTATCTTCAAGCATATTTTAACATTGGTTTATATTACAGAAGCATCAATGATTACGATATGGCTTGCTATTATTTCAAGATAGCAGAAGATAAAGGCAGACCTAATATGGAAGACTATACCAAACACTGCCGCTGATGTGTAAGACCATAATCTGGGACTGGAACGGAACATTGCTCGATGACTTGGAACTGTCGCTCGGAGCAACCAACTCTCTTCTGCAAGACAGAAACCTCCCGACTTTAAGCGTCGAGAGATATAAGGAGATTTTCAAGTTTCCAGTCATAGATTATTACAAAGAAGCAGGCTTCGACTTCGAGAAAGAGCCATTCGAGATTCCTGCACGTCAATACATGGATTTATATCACGAGGGTGAACATACTGCACAACTGTTCCCTGATGTGATAGAGACATTAACATACCTTAAAGAGAATTCGTGCCGTCAGATAGTGCTATCCGCCATGGAAGACGGCAATCTGAAGAAGATGATAAGAAACGCTGGTATATCCGATTTCTTCGATGATATTTTTGGAATTAAAGACGACTTTGCAAGAGAGAAAGTATCGTTAGGAAGGCAAATCGTCAAAGACATGAGACTCAATCCTGATGAATGCGTGATGATTGGTGACACATTACATGATGCGGAAGTCGCGGAACAATGTGGTTTCGACTGCATCCTTTACAGCGGCGGACATGTGTCGAAGCAGCGTTTAGAAACTAAAGGACTCAGAATAATTGAGAGACTCTCTGATATTCGTAATATAATATCTATGAATTCATAAAAAAAAGCCTCAGAATTTTCTGAGGCTTTTAAGTTAAGAGGTTTTTATAAAGTCATTCTAACTCGGAATGTATATCAACAGAGAGAAGTCCCTCTTCCATATCGTAGGTCTTCCACTCTCCTACTTTTTGATTCTCAAAAAAACATCCTTCTTCCTTGACAACGCCGTTTGGATAATAAAAAGCATAGTTGCCATTCAATTTATCATTTTGGTAATTAGCTTTGACCATGATTCTTCCGTTGTCGTAATATTTGTTATAGGTTCCATGTTTTAAGTTGTTCTGATATTCAGTCTCTTCTATAACAATTTGTGTTATTGGCGAATATGCAACACTCTTGCCTACAATCATTCCGTTTTCATAATTTTCAACCAAGATAAGGTTCCCGTTTTCTTCACTGAAATACTCCCATTTTTCATGTTTTTTCTTGTCCTGATATTTTCCTTTAGCGATTATATTGCCGTTGGAAGCGTATATCTCAGTCTCACTGATGTTTGATTTTTTTAGGTAATTGTTCTTGGCAACTAATACTCCTTCTTCAGAATAATATAAGAACTCTCCTATCGGTTCGTTGTTTTTAAATTCTCCGGTATATCTTATTTTTCCGTTGTTGTGAAAGTCAACCCATTTGCCTTGTCGGCGTCCTTGATTGTCGGTTTTGTTGTAATCGTTTTGTGAGATAAGATTCAATGAAGAAAAGCTCAATAATAATGTCAATGTTAAAGCTAATAATGCTGATATTTTTTTCATGATTTCATTTTTTTGCAAAGTTAAAAAGTTTTAAGAAATAACGTATCTTTGCGCCAAAATTGTAGGTTATGGCAGAATATTCTTCCATCTTATTGGAAAAAGCAGTCGATGAGTTATCAAAGTTGCCGGGTATCGGAAAAAAGACAGCCTTGCGACTCGCCTTGCATTTGTTAGGCGAAGAAAAAATCAAGACGGAACAGTTGTGTAAGTCGTTGAACGACATGAGAAACAATATCGTCTTATGCCGACGCTGCTATAACATAAGCGACGAGCCATTATGCTCAATCTGCTCTAACCCTAAACGCGACGAAAATATCTTATGCGTCGTCGCCGACATGAGAGACGTCCTCGCAATCGAGCGCACCTGTTCTTTCAACGGATTGTATCACGTACTCGGAGGTATCATCAACCCTATCGAAGGCATCTCGCCAAACGATCTAAGAATCAACGAACTTCTGGAAAGAACAAAGAAAGAAGAGATATCTGAAATAATCTTGGCTTTGCCTGCCACAATCGAGGGTGACACTACAAACTATTATCTATCGAGAGTGTTAAAAGATTTTAACGGAACAATAACAACCATTGCTAAGGGTATTTCTGTTGGTGATGCCTTGGAATATGCCGACGAAGTGACCTTGGGAAGATCTATCGCGAATAGGATACCGTATAACAAAGGGTGAGTGAGGTTTTTGTGAATTATTCCTTGAAGTCGTCGAGGTTGAAGAGGTCGAGTTGGTTTTCTGTAAGGTATAATTCTTTAGGCACTTCATATTCATAATTAGATATGAAGCGTTCGATACTTCTCTTGATCAATTTTATAGGCGTTGTTTTTCTTGCCTTGCAATAATTTCTTAACGATTTATACTGACCTGATGTCAATTTGAAAGTCACCGCATGATATTTGTAATTTCTGCGACGACTTTTCTTTTTATTGTTTTTTATTGACATTTTCTTTTGGATTTTGAATTTTAGTTGTTTCGACAAGCTCAGTGACCGTAGAGATGCCTGAGCTTGTCGAATACAAATATTACTTCATTGCTTCTTCAAGCATAATTTGTGCAAGACGTTCTGCCTCAGCTTCTGTCTTACCTTCTGAATAAACTCTGATGATAGGTTCTGTATTTGATTTACGGAGATGTACCCAGCCTTCTTCAAAGTCAATCTTCACGCCATCTATAGTTGTGACTTTTTCGTTTTTGAATTTGTCAGCTATTTTTTCCAAAATCATATCAACATTTGTTGATGGTTCCAATTGAATCTTGTTTTTCGACATATAATACAATGGGAACTTAGACTTTAATTCGGAGCATGTGCAATGAGATTCACAGAGGTAAGTTAAGAAAAGTCCGACACCGACGAGAGCATCGCGGCCGTAATGTAACTCTGGATATATAACACCGCCATTACCTTCACCACCGATAACGGCATTCACTTCTTTCATTTTTTCTACTACGTTGACCTCGCCTACTGCTGCTGCGAAGTATTCTGCACCAAATTGTTGTGTGACGTCGCGTAAAGCACGTGTTGAAGAAAGGTTAGAAACGGTGTTGCCTTTTTTATGTTGTAATATGTAAGATGCTATTGTTACGAGAGTATATTCTTCACCGTACATTTCACCTTTTTCATCGATGAAGGCAAGACGGTCGACGTCTGGGTCGACGACGATACCGAAGTCGGCACCTGTTTCTTTAACTTTGGAGCATGTCTCAACCAAATGAGCTGCGAGAGGTTCTGGATTATGAGCGAAATTACCTGTCACTTCACAGTTAAGCTCAATAATATCGTTGACGCCTAATTTTCTGAGCAACATTGGAATTGCTATGCCACCTGTTGAGTTTACTGCGTCTACGACGACCTTAAGGTTTGCTTTTGCAATGATTTCCTTATTTACTAATGGAAGTTGGCATACCATGTCAGCATGACGTTCAATCCAGTCGTTTTCAACTGAATAAGTACCAATCTCATCTATATAAGCAAATTCGTAATCATCAGAAGCAGCTTTTTCAAGCAACCATTCGCCATCTTCTTTAGAGATGAACTCACCTTTGTTGTTCAACAATTTAAGAGCATTCCATTCTCTTGGGTTGTGACTTGCAGTTAGAATGACACCACCATCGGCTTTCATTTCTGTCACAGCAACCTCAACTGTAGGTGTTGTGCTCAATCCGATGTCGATGACATCAGCTCCCATGGCTTGCAAGTTGCCACAGACTAACTGATTAACCATCGTGCCAGAGAGACGTCCGTCACGACCTACAACGATACGAGGACGGCTGACGCCAGAGCGACGGATGAGACAAATGAATGATGATGTAAGTTTAACAATATCAATAGGTGTAAGACCATTATCGGCTTTACCGCCAATAGTTCCACGGAATCCTGATATAGATTTAATTAAAGGCATAATGTTATTATTTTTTTGCAAAGATAACACAGATTTTTTTAAATTTGCAAAAAAAAGATATGGGATTTGAAGATGATGGTTTCTTAGACGATTACGAGATTCAGGAGCTGATAGAAAGGTTTGAAAATCAGCTCGAAAATGGTATGCCTGCTTTTTTTGATGTTGATGAATTGAACATCATGATTGATTATTACATTCAACATGATGATTTTGAAAAAATAAACATAATAGCAGACATGGCAATGAAGTTTCATTCTGATAGTCCTATCATATATAATATTATGGCAAAGAAATATCTTTCTGTCCAAGATGCTGTCAATGCCATGAAATATCTTAAAGAAGAAGATAATAATACTGAAGACCCCGACTATTACGTCAACCTTGGTTATTGCCACGGCCTTCTTAATAATCATAAGCAATCTATCACGGCATATAAAAAAGCTATCAAACTTCTCGGAGATAATGAGAATGTTGCCGACATATACGGCTCCATCGGTGGTGAGTATATGATATTGAGAGATTATGAAAAAGCTCTTTATTATCTGAAAAAAGGCATAACAAATAACATTGATTATGGCGAGCAATATATGCAGATAATGAACTGTTATTTCTCTCTTGATAGAGGTTTTGAATGCGTAGATTTTCTTAATGCGGAAATAGATAAGAATCCACATTGTATTGCAGCCTGGATGTCGTTGGGTAATTGTTACCTCCGACTCCACCTCTTGGAAAAGGCAATAGAACAGTATGAATACGCACTCGCAATCGACCAGCATTATGAAAGAGCTTACGTTAACATTGCGACAATAAACAATGAGTTGGATAAATATCAGGATACTATTGATATTGTAGAAGAGGCTTTCAGAAACAAAGTCGATAAACCAATCTTATACTGTCTTTACGGTGAAGCTCTTGCCAAGACAGGAAATAAATTAGAAGCTATAAACAACTTCAATAAGGCTTTGGAAATGGACGAAAACATAGCCGAGGCCTACGCTGGATTGGGATTTATATTCTGTGAGGAAAATAATCATAAATCGGCTATCAAGTTTTTGAAACGCGCTCATGAGTTGGCTCCTTTTAACACTGACTATTTGTTCGTACTTGTAGAAGAACATAATAAGCTAGGAAAATACAGGTCATCAATAAAATATCTTAAAGAGATTGAAGAACTGTTCCCATTCGATGTGAATCTTTATATAGCTTTTATGGAGGTTTATATTATGTTGGATGACATCAACAAAGCTATAAAATACATTGAGAAAGGATTGAAAAAGTTGGGCAAACAGGCTCCATTGTTATATAGAATGGCGTTCATCAATTTCATTCAAGAAGAAGAACAGCTTGGATTGATGAATCTTGAAGAAGCCTTGCAACTTGATGTTGATGGCGTGCAGGAGTTCATAGATTTTGATCCAGTATATATCATGAATAATGAGAATATAGTAAATTTAATTAATGAATATAAAGACAAAAACAACAAATTAATTTGATATGAATCAGTATATTGCAAATTTCTTTAAAGGACTTGGCGTAGGTTCAGCCAACGTTATCCCTGGAGTTTCAGGCGGAACAATAGCACTGATAACAGGTATTTTTGAACGCTTGATAGATGCGTTAAAATCTTTTAACTTAACAGCTGTTAAATTGATATTCAAAGGTGATATCAAAGGATTTATCAAACACACCGATTTATGGTTCCTGGCATCTGTAGGATGCGGTGTATTGGCTGCAATATTATCAATAGCAAGATTGTTTGAATTTTTGTTCGCTGAATATCCGATATACTTGTGGTCATTTTTCTTCGGAATGATATTGGTTTCAATATATTATGTTGGAATAACAATAGAGAAATATGATTGGAAAGTCATACTATCTTTCATAATAGGAACAGCCTTTGCATTATTTATCGCATTCGGTACACCAGCAAAAGAAAACAGCAACATATTTTATCTAATGATATGCGGCGCTGTTGCAACATGCAGCATGATACTCCCAGGATTGTCTGGTTCCTTCGTTTTAGTTTTGATGGGTAACTATCAGCTTATTATGATTGACGCTGTCAACGATTTAAACCTTAAGATTTTGATTCCAGTGGCAATAGGTGGCGTAGTTGGTCTGCTCGCTTTCTCACATCTCTTATCATGGATTTTCAAAAACTATAGAGATATAACAATCGCTGTGTTGACAGGTTTCATCTTAGGAAGTATGCCTATCATCTGGCCTTGGAAAAACGACGTCATCACATATTTCGGCAGCGAAGCAAAAGTTACAGGCTACGAATATTACTTCCCTGAATTAAATACAGATTTCGCAATAGCATTTGTTATAATGTTGATAGGCGCAGCCTTGATAGTGTTGACAGAGAAAATGGCGAAGAAAAGTAAATGAGGAAATATTAATGATTAAAGACAAAAGACTAAAGATAAATGTTAATAAACATTAAGCTTTAGCCTTTGGCAAATATGACAATGTTTCAGTTTGATAAGATATATGGTTTGCTTGGAAGGTCGTTAGGACATTCTTTTTCAAAGGATTATTTCACTAAGAAGTTTTCCGAGTTAAATCTTAATTATTCTTATCAGAATATTGAAATTGATAATGTTAGTGACATAATTCCTTTTGTTAGAGATAACGAAAACTTAAAAGGTTTTAACGTCACTGTTCCTTATAAAGAGGAAATAATTCCATATCTTGATTCTCTTGATGACACTGCAAAAAATGTAGGGGCTGTCAATACTGTGAAAATAGAAGAAGGATTGCTGAAAGGATTTAACACTGATGTGGTTGGGTTTGAGCGATTGTTGGAGAAGACTACAAGACTACAAGACTACAAGACAACAAGCGAGTTGGCTTTGATTTTTGGTAGCGGTGGTGCGTCGAAAGCGGTACAATATGTTTTAAACAAGAAGAACATCCCGTATAAAATTGTTAGCCGTAATGTATCTAAATCAGGAATTGGCTATGAGGATGTTAACAATATAGGTTTTGCTCCTTATTCACTTTTAATAAATACGACTCCAGTGGGGATGTTCCCAAATGTTAACGAATGTTTAGAACTGCCCTACTCTACCATTGAATCACCTCATATCTTCATAGATTTGATTTATAATCCAGAGGAAAGTCTGTTTCTGAAAAAAGCACGTTTGAAAGGAGCTGCAACCTACAATGGATTGATAATGCTACACGAACAAGCTGAAGCAGCGTGGAATATTTGGGATAATTAGAAATGAAATTATAATAAACTTTAACATATAACTAACACTATAAAACTACTTTAAATTCTAAACTTTAAACTCTAAACTAGGAAAAAATGGATTTTAGCAAGCAGATATCTACAGAGTTTTCGGTGTCACATACCGTTGCAGAAAATGTCATTAGACTTTTGAGTGAAGGCTGTACAGTGCCTTTTATAGCTCGTTATCGTAAAGAGATGACTAACACCATGAATGAAGAAGTGGTGGCAGCCATACAAAAGCGTATCGAACAATTAGAAGAACTAGAAAAGAGAAAAGAAGCTGTCTTGAAATCGATAGCTGAACAAGAGAAGCTGACGCCAGAACTTGAAGCCAATATTAAAAACGCCAAGACCATACAAGACGTTGAAGACCTTTATCTACCATACAAGCCAAAGCGTAAGACAAGAGCTGAGATTGCACGTCAGAAAGGATTGGAGCCATTAGCCAAAATCATTATGTCGCAGAACAACGATGATATAGAAGCTCTTGCTGAGAAATATATAGACAAAGAAAAAGGTGTCGAGAACACCAAAGATGCTCTTAAAGGAGCGTGTGACATCATGGCTGAATGGGTGTCGGAGAACATAAAAGGACGTAATCTCATCCGTAAGATATATCATAAAGAAGGAGTCATCACCTCCACTCTTGTCAAAGGCAAGGAGGAAGAAGGTAAGACATATCAGCAATATTACGACTGGAAGGAGTCGATTGCCGAGGCTCCGTCGCACCGTTTGTTGGCGATGTTCCGTGCCGAGGCTGAGGGTATGTTGAAAGTGAAACTGAAAATCAATGATGATGAAGCTCTTAAGACATTAGATAATATCTTTATAAAAGCAGATAACGCATCCACTGATTTGGTTCAAGATGCTATTGATGATGCTTGGAAAAGACTGTTGGAACCTTCTTTAGAGACAGAAATACGAGCTTTGTACAAAGAAAAAGCTGATGAAGTAGCTATCAAGGTTTTTGCGGAAAATCTACGTCAGCTTTTGTTGGCTGCTCCTATAGGACAGAAACGTGTACTTGCCCTCGACCCAGGATTTAGAACTGGATGTAAGGTGGTAATTCTTAATGAATATGGAGCATTGTTGCATAACGAAACAATCTTCCCTCACCCACCTCAATGTGAGATTAGACAGGCAACGAATAAGATTCGTTCACTCGTCAACGCGTATAAGATAGAAGTCATCGCTATTGGCAATGGCACGGCAGGACGTGAGACCGAGGACTTCATCAGAGCAATTAAGTTTGATCGTGATATTATTGCGGTAATGGTTAACGAAAGCGGTGCTTCGATCTATTCGGCATCAAAGGTTGCTCGTGACGAGTTTCCAGAATACGACATCACGGTGAGAGGTGCTGTTAGTATAGGACGTCGTCTGATGGATCCGCTTGCCGAGTTGGTCAAGATAGATCCAAAGTCAATAGGTGTCGGACAATATCAGCATGATGTAAACCAGAAACTTCTTAATGAGGAGCTTGGTCATGTGGTAGAGAGTTGTGTCAATGCTGTCGGGGTTGAATTGAACTCGGCAAGCGAGCAACTGCTTTCATACGTCAGTGGCGTTGGTCCTCAGATTGCGAGCAATATTGTTAAGTACCGTAATGAAAACGGTGGTTTCAAGAGCCGTAAGCAGCTGTTGAAAGTACCTCGTCTCGGCGAGAAAGCCTACGAACAATGTGCAGGATTCTTGAGAATACACGATGCCGCACAGCCTTTGGACGCTAGTGCCGTACATCCTGAGAGTTATCATATAGTAGAAAAAATGGCTAAGAAACTTAAGGTGGAAGTCAAGGACTTAATAGGAAATAAAGAACTTATTGAGAAAATAAATCCTAGAGACTTCATCGAAGACGATTTCGGCATTGAGACGATAAACGATATTATCAACGAGCTTGAAAAACCAGGACGCGACCCAAGAAAGACATTTGAATTTTTCGAATTTAATAAAGACATAAGAACTATCAACGACTTAAAAGTAGGAATGCAGTTGGTCGGTATTGTGACAAATATCACAGCCTTCGGATGTTTCGTGGATGTAGGTGTGCATCAGGACGGTCTTGTCCATATTAGTCAGATGTCAAATCAATTCATAAAAGACCCTAATGAAGTGGTGAAACTTAACCAAAAAGTGAAAGTTGCGGTGACCGAGTTGGACGTTGAAAGAAAAAGGATTAGTTTGAGTATGAAAAATATTTCAGTTAGATAATATAGATAAAATATAAACGTTTGGATGATATGAAAAAGATTTATACATTGATAATGTGCATGTTTATGTTGTTGATAACGACAGAACTTAAGGCACAAATTGTTATGGGTGAAACATTCTTAGGAGGAACACTTTCACAAATTGATGGAGATAAGGCATACGGTTATAGACGAATTGGCATTCATGGAGGTATAGGTGTCATCGTTCCGGCATACGTAAAAGAAAACTTTAGTATTGATGCGAGCTTAGAGATTGCTTTTACTCAGAAAGGAGCACATCAGCGTAAGCAGTTCAACGAAACGGTAGACGGTATTACCGGAGAATATGATGTTTATATGAATTATATAGAAGTACCATTCTTGATATATTTCTCAGACAAACAGATAAATTCTTTGGGTATTGGAGTCTCATACGGAAGACTTGTCAAACTGAAAGAATATGAACATGGAGTTGAGACGCCTGTTAACTTAGGATACACCGGTGAAGACAAATATAAACTCAACGACTGGTGTATTTTGGCAGATGTAAAATTTAGAATACATGAAAGACTGAAACTCGGTTTTCGTTACCAATATTCTCTTATCCCTATCAGAACGAGAGATTTCAATCTTGTTAACGGAGAGCCTGATATGGAATGGCAGGACGTGAAACAGTTTAATAATTCCGTTACAGCACGATTGATATACGTCATAAATGAAGACAGAAGTAAATATATATATGATGAATATCAGTTTAATGGTGATAACCCAAAGATACATCAAAAGGCCATAGATAAGAAATTGAAGAAGTTGAGAAAACAACAAGAAAAAGAAGAGAGAAAAAAAGCTAATAAATAGAGATTTTAATCTAAATTTCTTGTCTTTGAAAGATTGAATACAACAAAAGGAGGTTATCGTTGTGAAAACATTTAAAGCGGGGTCAATAGCCTCGCTTTCTTTATAGTAAAATATCGTATATCATTGGCATATAAAACAAAAACCTCAGAAATTCTCTGAGGTTTTTGTTTAAGAACTTTAAAAGTTTTGAAATTATTTCACAACACTTACAACTTTTTCCAAGTCTTTGATGGTCTTCTTATGTCCTTCAAAATCGACATAGCCGAGGCCTGATTTGAGAAGTTCAATATTATGTCCTGCATTGAGGAATTCTTCCACTGTGTTCTTTACACAATATTCTGTTGCGATACCGCTGATAACGACGTCTTTGTTTGCATAGTCTTTCAAAGCAACGCCATTGCTGTTGACTGATTCATATCCTGAATATTGTTCTTCGTCTTGTTTGCATCCTTTACGGAAGATATTGCGTGCTGAATCTGGACGATTAGCAATATTAACTACATCAGTGTAGAACGCTTCGTGTATCGCTCCTCCGCGTGTGCCTTCAACGCAGTGTGATGGCCAGATGCCTCCAAAGTCAACGAATGAGCTGTGATTTGCTGGATGACAGTCTGTGATATATATTACTTCTTGTTCTGGATTTGCGTTGATGTATTTGATTACTTCCTTAACAGCTTCTTCTGCGTTGCCACATGCCAAAGAACCGTCGATGAAATCGTAAAGCATGTCAACGACGAGATGTGTTGGAGCAGCGTGATTTTCCTTTAAGAAAGCATATTTCTTACCATAATCAAGATGTTGTTGTACGAAGTCGCTTGGATAGTTGATGACATAGTCAACGACTTTGCCGCCTTTTTCTACTGGAACGATGTCAGGATTGATGAATCCGCCATAAGGTCTGAGGTTCAAAGCGTCGTAACGTTCCTTCACTTCTTTATGTAAAACAGGGTCAACTTTAACTGCGTATGTCTCTATAAGTTGCTTGCCAGCTTCATAGTCGCCTTCTGATTTGATACGTTGAATTTCAGCGAGGAGTTCACCGAATAAATCACGTAATTTTTCATAATCGTTAACGACAAAATAAGTCTTTCCGTCTTTGATTTTCTTTTCAATTACATTGTCTGCCAAACCTTTTTCGTAGCACCATTCTGAGATGAGTTTACGGTCTTGCATGTGTGATTCTGTCACGTTCTTGCCTAATTCGATACGTGAGAGCTGACTCATCAAACCGTTACGGATGAAGTTAGCGTAAGCTGCCTTATAAGCCTCCATATCTGGCATGATACCGAGTTCAACCATGATTGGATCAGCGCAATAGTAGAGACCGAACAAGTCAGCACGAGATTCTTCGAGTGCTGAGTTATATTCTTTCAACGCGTTAGGCTGTGTTGTTGGGAGAAGCTGTCCAGAACCGTGACCGAGACATTCGTGCAAGTCGGTGTGGACCACGTCAGCATTTGAGCCATATTTTTTGCAGAGGTCTATTTCCTCTTGTGAGTAAGCGAACTCAGCCAAGACGCTCTTTGGAGATTCCTGAGCTGCCTTGTCGTAAGCGTCCATCAAGTTAGTGATTGTAACTGATTTAGAACCGTAGTCCTTACGAATCCAGTCGGCATTAGGAAGGTTGATACCGATTGGAGGTGCAGGGAAACAGTCGCCTGCCAATGTTGTGACGATGATACCTTTTGCTGTGACGCCTTTACATTCTTTCTTCTTGAAACGTTCGTCAACAGGAGAGTTATCTTCAAACCATTGAGCGTTCTGGCTGATGAGTTCAGCGCGTTTTGTTGCTTCCATGTCTTTGAAGTTGACAACAGCTTCCCAAGTAGCTTTCATTCCCATTGGGTCGCCGTAGTCTTCGATGAAACCGTTAACGAAGTCTATTGTTGATACAGAATCCTGTACCCAAGCGATGTTATATTCGTCCCAAATCTTGAGGTCGCCAGTTTTGTAGTAATTGATGAGGTGGTTTGTATAATTACGTTGAGCTTCGTTTTCTGCTACAGCGTTAGCTTTTTCAAGCCAGAAGATTATTTGGTCTATAGCTTCGCCATAGAGTCCGCCTGACTTATAAACGTTTTCGTAAATCTTGCCGTTTTCTTTTACGAGTTGAGAGTTCAATCCGTAAGATATTGGAGTAGCGTCGTGTGGTTTTCTTTGAGCATCATAGAAATTCTCGACTTCTTCTTTAGAGATATCGCCTTTGTAGAAGTTAGTTGCAGAATTTTTAATGATGTCTTCTTCCCCACTGCGACGTGTTGCATATAAATCTTTGTCGAAAATGACAGGTGTTATGAAAGCCAAGAATTCTTTTACTGTCTCATTCTCAGCTAGAGGAAGTTGTTTCTCGTCAGAGTTTTTAACGAGTTCTGCGAAGTATTCTTCAGTGATTTCAGGGAAGAATTTATCTTCTGCATAATGATGGTGGATACCATTGCTGAAGAACACGCGTTTGGCGTATGTAAGGAAGTTCTGGAATTCTTCAGTCTCACGGTTGCCTGAATAAGAATTCAAGATAGCCTCGTTGGTTTTACGCACGGTGAGGTTGTACTTGAAATTCTGGTCAGCGAGGATGTCGCGGCCGCATTTGGCTGCTTCACCTAAATAATAAAGGTATTCCTTCTGTTGGAGTGAAAGGTTTTCCCATTCAGGAATTTGGTAACGCATGATTTTAATGTCAGCGAATTCATCGACGAGATATTTGAAGTCGTCGTTTTTTGTCTGTTGGTTGCTTGTGTTACAACTACAAAGCAATCCAAAAACGCTTAATCCCATAATAAACTTTTTCATTACGATATGATTTTTAATAATGTGCAAAAGTAGTGATTTTTCGGTATTTCTTTTTGTCGGAAAATATCTTCAAACATGTAAATTATATTGATCTATTATAGATATCTATAGTAAATGTCTTTTTATTTTCCATTATATTGATTCTTAAGCCATATTCTTCCTCATTTCTTTCATCATAATAATCAACATTGAAAAAATATCTTCCATCTAATTTTCTAAAGTTATTCTGTTGAAGTGTCTGATAGAATGTAGTATCAGGTATTTCATCAAATTCTAGTGAAAAAGAACACGAATACAACGAGTGAAATGTGCACATGAAAATCAATGGTGTATTTCTATCTTTTTCTACAACTTTATATTGGGGCATATTAACACTTGTTATATTTTCTATCACTTGAGGATTTACCATACGTGTTCCTATTGAATAATTTTTATAACCCGAATATGAAAATTGTAATACAATAGCATATACTACAAGCATCATTGGCGAGATGATGAATAATATTATTCTCAACCATTTAGGCAACATCTTCCAACGTCTATCAATGATAAGAAGTAATGGTGATATAGTTACCCAAGATAACAATAATAACAATGATTTAAAGAGTTTAATAGTTATTGATTTCATTTCTTCACGATGATATTTCTATAAATTGTAATAGTCTATTCTTCATAACTTTCATTACCCATCTCCTCTTCAAAGGCACTCATGAAACCTTCAAACATAGATGGAAGTCTGTCGATGAAATCATCTATAGATTCGTCAACTTTCTTAATTCCATTCTTCATGAGGATTCCATTGTAACGACCGATGGCTTTGTTAACCTTATCTCTTTCTTCAGGAGTCATATTGTCGTAATTCTCTTCATATTCCTTCAGCAACTTACGATATTGCTCTTTAGACATTTCCCATTCTTCTTCAGTCCAATCATCACTGTTGTTTTCCACCTTTTTAATATGATGATCAAACTTCACTGTTGTCGGGATTTCACATGATGTTAAAAACAACATCACTAACAAAACTATAATAGAATTTATTCTTTTCATATTAAATCTATTTTGAACCAAGTATGAATTTCCACATTACTTCTAAAATGTAGAACTTCAGAACTTATCACAACTTCTTCAATGGAGAATTAGAACTATACGGCACTTTTCCTGAAGGAACGACCTTGCTCGAACTCTGGAGATGAATATCTTGATCATCGAAAAAGATATGTGCTCCGAAGGCTTTGAGAACCTTGTCTTTAGGCATACCGCCAAGGAAATATACCTCATTTACGTAAACGCCCCATTTCTTCAATGTGTTAATGACTCTCATGTGCGCTGGAGCACTTCTAGAGGAAACGATAGCCAGCCTCAACGGAGAAAGCTCTACCGTAACAGGAAGACATTCTTGTATCTTGGATAGTTTCTTCAACAACTTTGCAAATGGTCCTTCTTGCAAAGGTACATCTTTGTTTTCTTTCTCGTACTTACTGAATGAGTCGATGCCTTCTTTCTTATAACGTAATTCTGAGTCTTCGTTAAACAAAACCGCGTCAGCGTCAAAGGCGATTCTCACGGCATTTGTCGCTGGATTGAACTCGGTAGGCGGTTCATAGATGACAGCAGCTGCGCAGTTACTATGTGAGTCAATGACAGCCTGTACGCTGTTTTCGTCTTTCGACAAAAATAAGTCGACGCCAAAAGCATCTATATATGGTGCTATAGGTTCGCCGCCTGAGAATGCGAGTCGTGTGATGTCTAGCTCATATTTCTCTATGGATTTAAGAATCCTTATTCCTGTCTCTGGACTGTTACGCGACATAACGACAACTTCTACAATTGGCTTATGTGCTTGTTTGTTAAGTTCCAAAAGACTTTTAACAAGATAAAATGCTGTTCCCATTTCCAACGGAACATCCTGATTCTTATCTTGATATTCTCTATATTTTCTAACACCTTCCTTCTCGAAAATGTCATTCTCTGCTTCTAGATTGAATAAAGCTCGTGCAGTGACACCAACGACTAATACTTCTGAAAAATCGACACTCATTGTTTATGAACTTAGACTGTTGAACTATGGCTGTTAAACCTTTTTAAGTTCAACAGCCAATAGCAAATATCCAACAGCAGATATTACTCTGTAAATAAATTAATAATATTCAAAATCACTTCTGAGGCTTTTTCCATGCTTTCCAATGGAACGTATTCATATTTGCCATGGAAATTGTGTCCGCCAGCGAAGATGTTTGGACAAGGCAATCCCATGAAACTAAGATTTGCTCCGTCGGTGCCGCCACGTATTGGCTGTACCTTTGGCTTGATGCCTGCCATCTCGATAGCCTTGATAGCTTTTTCCACAATGAAATAATGTGGTTCTACTTCCTGACACATATTATAATATTGGTCTTTCATCTCAATCTTAACTGCGTTGTTATGTTTTTTGTTAAGATATTCAACAACTGCGTTAAGCAATTCTTTCTTTTCCTCGAACTTAGCTCTGTCGTGGTCACGGATGATGTATTGCGTTGATGTCTCTTCCACTGTACCTTTTATCTCTGTGAGGAGGAAGAATCCTTCGTATCCGCAAGTGAACTCAGGACGTTGGTTTACTGGCAACATCGCGTTAAGTTCCATGGCTATTTGCATTGAGTTGACCATCTTGTCTTTTGCATAACCAGGATGTATGTTGGCACCTTGAATGTAAATCTTAGCGACGGCGGCGTTGAAATTTTCGTATTCCAACTCTCCTATCTCGCCGCCGTCGATGGTATATGCATATTGAGCACCGAATCTCTTGACATCGAATTTAGCCACGCCTCTGCCAATCTCTTCATCAGGAGTGAATCCTATTTTAATGTCGCCGTGCTTTACTTCTGGATGTTCCATAAGATATTGAGCAGCATACATGATAGCAGCAACACCGCCTTTATCGTCAGCACCTAATAATGTAGTGCCGTCTGTTGTTATCATTGTCTTGCCAATGTAATTCTGCATCTCTGGGAAGTCAGACACTTTCAACACGATGTCTTTCTCTGCGTTAAGCATGATATCACCGCCTTGGTAATTTTCAATGATTTGTGGTTTTACGTCTTTTCCTGAAGCATCTGGTGATGTGTCGACGTGAGCGATGAAACCGATAGCAGGAACTTCTTTGTCGATGTTAGAAGGAATAGTCGCCATGACGTATCCAAACTCATCTAATTCTGCCTTGATTCCCATTGCTTCTAACTCATCGCGAAGCATTCTCAATAAGTCAAACTGTCTTTCTGAACTTGGCTGTGTCTCTGACTCAGGGTCTGACATTGTATCTACAGAGACATATCTTAAAAATTTATCTAATAACTTTTCCATATATAATTTATTTAAATCTTAATTCATTTCACTCCATACAAGAGATACGGAATAACTATATGACCATTCGCCAAAGTAATAGCTACCTCCTTTTTTGTCGCCAGCATATAATTTATAAGGACCGCCCAATTTGTTTCCTCTCCAATTATAAACTTCAACAACGACAAAATCAGCACCCAACTCACAAACCTCAACATAATGATTCAAGTATGTGTCATTATTATTCCACGCTACTCTTCCTAATTCCAAAGATGATAAAGGCATGTAATAAACATCATCACCGCCCATTTCTCTTCCGGTCACTTCACATTCTTTCGAAGTGCCGTCAACGAATTTAAGCATTAATATTTTTGACATAACAACATATCTTTAGGTTTATTATTCTACTTTTGCTCTT
>JAZLEF010000088.1:0-8384 GCA_045615125.1 Bacteroidales bacterium | reverse complement strand
TAACCTACCAAAGATGGAAATCATTGATAAGTTAGAAGATATTAAAACCAAATGGGAAACTTTGGGAGAACAACTCAACGACCCTGAGATTATTGGCGACATGAAACGTTTCGTCAAAATCAACAAGGATTACAAAGAGTTGGAGCCTATTGTCACAGCTTTCAAAGAATATAAAAACCTTTTAGCTAACATCGAAGAAGCCAAAGAGATTTTGAAGAATGAGAAAGACGATGATATGCGCGAGATGGCACAGGAAGAACTCAATGAAGCAGAACAAAAACGTGAGACAATAGAAGAAGACATTCGTCTTATGCTCATCCCTAAAGACCCAACAGACGACAAAAACGCCGTCGTTGAGATTCGCGCCGGCAGTGGCGGCGATGAGGCATCAATATTCGCAGGCGACCTCTACAGAATGTATATCAGATACTGCGAGACAAAAGGCTGGAAAATAGAAGTCGTTGAACTCAACGAAGGTACAGCAGGTGGTTTCAAGGAAATAGTTTTCAACGTAATAGGCGACGGAGCCTACGGATTGCTTAAATTCGAATCAGGCGTTCACCGCGTACAACGTGTACCTAAAACAGAGACACAAGGCAGAATTCATACATCAGCTGCTTCTGTAGTAATACTCCCTGAAGCAGAAGAATTTGACGTTGAACTTAACGAAAAAGATATTCGCAAAGAGACATTCTGCGCTTCAGGTCCTGGAGGACAGTCAGTCAACACCACTTATTCTGCAGTACGTCTGACACACATCCCTAGCGGTATAGTCGTTTCTTGCCAAGATGAGAAGTCACAAATCAAGAATCTCGCAACAGCGATGAAGGTTCTGAGAACACGTCTCTACGAAAGAGAATACAACAAATATCTCGAAAGCATCGCCTCACAGAGAAAGACAATGGTGTCAACAGGCGACCGCTCAGCAAAAATCAGAACATACAACTATCCTCAAGGACGCGTCACTGACCATCGTATCAACTTGACAATTTACAACTTGCAAGCTATTATCGATGGCGACATCAACGAGATTATTGAGAAACTCCAGATGGCTGAAAACGCAGAACGCCTTAAAGAGAATTAACAATTCATAATGCATAATTCACAATTACTCCAATTATGCATTATGAATTTTGAATTATGAATTTTAAAAAAATATACCATGAATAAACAACAATTAGTAGAACAGATATTTGCAAAGAAGTCATTCCTTTGCGTTGGTTTAGACACCGACATCAACAAGATTCCTCAACATCTTTTAGAATGTGAAGACCCTGTCTTCGAATTTAACAAACAAATCATCGATGCAACAGCACAATATACTGTAGCTTACAAACCTAACACAGCATTCTACGAAGTTTACGGCGCTAAAGGCTGGGAAACATTAGACAAGACAATAAAATACATCAAGGCTAACTATCCAGAGATTTTCGTCATCGCTGATGCCAAGAGAGGCGACATCGGCAACACATCAGCCAACTACGCAAGAGCATTCTTCGAAACAATGAGCAGCGACGCTATAACAGTAGCTCCTTATATGGGATTAGATTCTGTAGAACCATTCTTAGGTTTTGAAGACAAATGGGTTATCTTGTTAGCTCTCACTTCAAACAAAGGCTCAAAAGATTTCCAATATCTCAACATTGAAGGTCATGAACTTTACAAAGAAGTTCTCGCTAAGTCAAGCACATGGGCTGACGACAACAAGATGATGTATGTTGTTGGTGCTACACACCCTGAAGAATTAGGCGAAATCAGACAGATGTTACCAAACCACTTCTTCTTGGTTCCAGGCGTCGGTGCACAAGGCGGCGACTTGGCTGCAGTAGCTAAATTCGGTCTCAACAAAGAATGTGGTTTATTGGTCAACTCATCAAGAGGCATCATCTACGCTTCAAAAGAAAAAGACTTCGCTGAAAAAGCTGCAGAAGAAGCAAAGAAATTACAAGAACAAATGGCAGCGTTTTTGTAATTCATAATGCATAATGCATAATTGTAGAGACGTATCAATGATTCCTATTAAAATAAACATTGATGCGTCTCATATAAATAAACAATTAAAATAAGGTTTAAGGGTGTAATGACTTTAAACCTTATTTTTATTAATGAACTCTACTATCTCTTTCCGTCTTGGAGATGTGATTACAAAGATTTTACCGTCTTTCTTTTTTATTATAAAACATTGTTCTCTATGAGTGACGAAGCATCTCATTTTTCCAAGTTTATCATGTTTAAAATGTCCCAATACTCCGTACATTCCTCCGCTACCAAATCTTCTGGCTCCATTATTAAAAAATTCATAACTATCTTCTATTATATAACAAGACATAATATCAGACAATTTTATCTTTACCATTCCACAAAGTCTATATATAATTACATTTTCATCGGTAACGACCAATCTAAGTGGCAAAAATAAAACAGGTATTGTTATAAAGCATAATGAAATAATTTCAAACAACAAGACTCCAGTTTGAAAAGCATCCCAAACACAAAACAGAAATATTGCATTAAATATAATAGTAATTACACTTATCAATGAATCCCAGGGAAAGAATGATTTAATCTTCATTTTAATTCATGTTAAAAATATATAAGACAAAAGTAAAAATATTTTTTTAATTTTGCTATCAATTAAATCACAAAATATGCTATCAAAATTCAAGAAGATATTCCTTAATGAAAGTGTCATTCTATCAATAATTGTCATCAATACATTAATAATATTCCTGACAGAATCCGGTATAAATAATTATTTGCTTTTACATGTTGATATTTTTATCACCATCTTTTTTGTGATAGAAATGATTGTGAAAATCAGGGAATATGGTTTTAAAACATTTTGGAACAATGGCTGGGACAGATTCGATTTAATCATAATACTTTTGTCCATTCCTTCAATCACAACATTATTTATAAACTCTCCTCTTTCCAATCTATCCGTTATACTCGCATTGCGTCTTTTAAGAATATTCCGTATTTTCAGAGTTTTCAAATTCTTCCCTAATTTCAGACAGATTACAAAAGGATTTGTTAGAGCTATTAACCAATCAAGAGCAATATTGATTGGTTTTATAATAATCATCATAATCTTCGGCTTGATAAACTGCTGCTTATACAAGAACGTAGCACCAGAGTTCTTCTCTACCCCACTCCAATCCATCTACACTGTTTTCCGCATCTTCACAATGGAAGGATGGTATGAGATTCCAGATGCAATAGCAGCAGCTACAACACCATTCATCGGCAAAATATCTCGCATATATTTCTGTCTCTTATTATGCGGTGGTGGCATCGTTGGATTGTCGTTCATAAACTCTATCTTCGTCGATGCAATGGCAGAAGACAACAACGACGACATCAAGAAACAGCTTGATAGAATTGAGAAGGAACTGAGGGAGATTAAGGAGATGAGGAACTGAGGAAACAAAAAAAAGGCTAAAGGGATTTTTACCTCTTTAGCCTTTTGTCTTTAGACTTTAGCCTTTTCAATGTTGAATTGAAACCTTGCTTGATGTCATTTCACCATTAACGTTAGTGATATTGATGAAATAGATTCCGTTTTTCAAATCATTAACATTAAGTTCATATTCATTTGTATTGCAATCGATATTTTTAACCATCTGACCTAAAGCATTGTATACCTTAATCTGGTTCATATTATCACCTTTTATAGTGAGAATATCTTTTGCTGGATTAGGATAGATGTTATATACAGATGCTAACACATCATTAACAGCTCCTGATGTTTTAATTGAAACGATATTGTAAGCCATATCAGTGAACTCGCCATTACCATCAACTATTACATCGCCATTTTCAGATAGTATTCTATAATAGCCGTCTCCGTCTTCGCCGCAGCAGATACCATTGCCATAGCTGTCATAAATCACGAATTTGTAACAATCAGATGTGACGTTAACTGTATAAGTATGTAATTCTGAATTAGCATTTGGCAAATAGCTATAAGGACCGCCTGATGCCAAGACTGTGTTATCTGATGATAAGAACTCCCATGTTGTATGGTTACCATATTTGTCTTGCATGATTTCTATTGTCAATGGTATTTCGCTTATACAACCTGTATCATATTCATCCCATTCATCGCAGAGAGCCATAACAGATTTAGAGTAATCGTGTGCTTGTCCGTTAGCTTCTACTATATTGAAAATTACTTCATTATTACCGAAAGGAATATTCAATGTGATGTCGATACGTTCTGTTGCGTCAGGAGCTATGCTGCCTTCCCATGATTGCTCTACTACATTTCCGTCTATTGTTTCAACTTCAAACTTCAATGATGAGAGAGTTTCTGAGCCAACATTCTTGACGTATGTTTTAAATGTTCTTTCTTCTGTACAGAACACGCCTTCTTCCATGTTAATGTCAGAGATATAAGGTGACACTGCCAATCCTGTAGATTGTTCTTGTGATAATTTGTTAACATTTAAAATAGGACGTGTTGGCATGCCTTGATATTTCTCTGTCACGAAAGCGATGAAGTAGATATTATCCAAATCGACAGTCACGCCATTAGGGTCACCGATGATTTCAGGGATAGCGTATTCGTAAGTCTTCTTAACTAAAGAACCTTCAGTTGTTGGAGATATAGCGTCGCCCCATGAAGAAGTAACGATATCGCGAAGCACATGCATGTGGCAATACATATCATCGCCGAGGTCTTGAGCTGGGTTGGTATGAGCGTATGCTTGCTGACCTACGATACTATCTTGTACCATGACGATTGTAAGATAGTTTGTTGATTCTGCGCTATTAGCTGTGTAATAAACTTCTGTTGTTATAGATGCTGTACGAGTAATAGGATCTATTGTTACATGACCACCCACGTTACATTCAGCGGCTATCTGAAGTTGTTGAGCTGCTGCGTCTCTCCATAAACCTCTACCCAAAGCCTCTTCTGTTGAACGGTTCAATACTGCAGCAGGATAGCCGAGGCCACCTTGTACGTCATCGTATGGGTCAGTGAATATCGCGCTTATATCTGTATTGAAGTTAGGATATGTTGTAACAGCAAAGTAACCAGAATGGATTCCTATGCTCCATGCTCTGCCAGGATTGTCGTGTGTTATCTCTGTTGAGATGATATGACCAGCTGGACAGTTAGGACAGTTTCTACCTGTGAATTCTTCGATGAGCAAGTTTCTGTTTTGTGGTGTTGTTGAAACATATTCTGCTTCTACTTCACCGTTGTTGTCATCGTCGTCATCATTGCCGTCGTCATTACCTTGGATTGACAAAAGTACAGAAGCCTCAGAACCGAAGTCACCATCGCCATCAACGAGGACATTGCCTTTGCTATCTTTGATTTGATAGTAGCCTTCACCGAAATTGCAGCAAATACCATTACCGATATTATCTTTGATTACAAACTTGATGCAGTCGCCGCTATTTACTGTAGCTTTTGTTGTATGCAATTGAGTTGCATTAGAACCACCAACCAACATTGTGTAAGGACCACCTGATGCTATAACAGAATAGTCTGATGCCAAGAGTTCCCATGTGATTTGGTTACCGTATTTATCTTGCATGATATCGATTGTGAGTTCTTCTGTTTCACCATCTATCTCAACATCTGTCCATTCTTCTGAAACGATTGTTGTTTCTTTTGAGAACTCGAATGTAGTTCCATTAGCTTCAATTATTTTAACTTCAACATTCTGTGTTCCAAATGGAATATTAAGATCCATCTCAACTGAGAATGTATTGTATGAAGATACATTACCATTCCATGTGTATTCAACTGGTTGAGCATTTCCGACTTTAGCTTGTAGCTTCAATGATGAAAGAGATTGCAAACCGCCGTTGACGAGATCTATCTTCATAGTTTTTGTTGTTGAACATAAGATAGATGTTACAGGAGCTATATTTGTGATATATGGATATAAATCTTCTTCAGAACCTTGTACTGTATTCAACTCATTAACATTGAGTATAGGACGTGTTGGAGTACCTTGATATTTTTCTGACACGAATGCCAAGAAGAATATGTTGTCGAGGTCAACTTCAACACCGTTAGGTGAACCTATTGTCTGAGGGATTTGGTACATATATTCTTTTGTTATCAAAGTACCTGCTGTTGTTGGAGAAATCTGGTCGCCCCAATCTGCTGTGATAGCGTCGCGGAGGATATGCATGTGGCAGTATTGACCGTTAATATATTGTTCTGGGTTATAGCTGCCGCCTGACTGTGAACCCCAGATACTATCTTGTAACATGACTACGGTAAGGTAGTTTGTTGAAGACGCGCTGCTTGATGTATAATAAACCTCCACATTGATTTTAGCTGTGCGTGTGACAGGGTTGATGACAGCCTGACCAGCGACGTTACATTCAGCGGTTTGAGCGAGTTGTTGGTTTGTCAATGATTCCCATGAGCCACGGCTTTGTGCTGTTGCTGTTGAACGGTTGACAACACCTGATGGGAAACTTGACACACTGAAGCCACCCATGATTGTATTGCTAACATCAGTATTAAAGTTAGGATAAGAAGTAGGTGCATAACCACCTGCGTGTACGTTGACAGCCCATACTTTACCTGGATTGTTATGAGCTATGCTATTAGCTATAGCGTGACCATCAGGACAGTAACCGCAGTTTCTTCCTGTAAATTCTTCGATGATAGCATTTCTATTTTGAGGTGTAGTAGAAACGAATTGTTGCGCATTAGCTTGTAACAAGCAAGCTAAGACTGCCAACATTAAGAGAGTTAATTTTTTCATTTGTTATAAATTTATTATGATAAAAAAAGAGACGCTGCTATATAGCAACGTGTCATGATTTATTTACTCTAATATCAATGTAAAACTGATACTTTTGTTGTTGTCTTAACACCGTTGTTATCGATAACGTTGATGAAGTACATACCGTTTTGTAATGCGCTTACGTTAACTCTAACTTCGTCTTCAACTGTATTGATTGTTTCAACGATTTGACCCATTGCGTTGTAGATAACGACTTGTTTCATGTTTTCACCTTTAACCGTAAGGATGTCTTTTACAGGGTTAGGGAATACATTAACTGTTTCAACTGTTTCGATTTCTTCAACAGCAACACCGCTACCGCCGATTGATAACAATGCTGAAGCTTCTGAACCGAAGTCACCGTCGCCATCAACTACGAGGTTGCCTTTGCTATCTTTGATTTGGTAGTAACCTTCACCGAAGCTGCAGCAGATACCGTTACCAACGTCGTCTCTGATAACGAATTTAACACAGTCGCCTCTGTTAACTGTAGCTTTTTCGATGTGGAGTTGTGTAGCTGAACCGCCACCTACTAACATTGTGTAAGGACCACCTGAAGTGATAACTGAGTTGTCTGATGCAAGGAGTTCCCATTTGATTTGGTTACCGTATTTATCTTGCATAATTTCGATTGTGAGTTCTTCTGTTTCTGCTGTTTCATCAAGTGCTATTGTTGCCCATTCATCTGTTGTAACAGAACCAGTTTTTGTAAATTCGTATGCTGTGCCGTTAGCTTCAACGATAGAAACAGCTACGTTATGTGTACCGAATGGCATTTCAACGTCGATTTCAATTGATGAACCTTGGTATGAAGCGATGCTGCCTTCCCATGTGAAGTCGATTGGTTCGTTGTCACCAACTTTAACTTGATATTTAAGAGATGTCAATTCATCTAAACCACCATTAACGAGGTCGAGTTTTAAAGTTCTTGTTGTTGAACATGAGATACCTGAAGCTGCTGCTACGTTAGAGATGATTGGATAGATAGCTTCTTCTGTACCTTGTGTCATTGTTAATTCGTTAACGTTGAGGATAGGACGTGTTGGAGCACCTTGGAATTTTTCAGCTACGAAAGCTAAGAAGATGATGTTGTCGAGGTCAACTTCAACACCGTTTGGTGAACCGATTGATTGAGGGATATCGTAAACGTATTCTTTTGTGATTAATGTACCTGCTGTTGTTGGTGCAATTTCATCACCCCAGTCTTCTGTGATAGCATCGCGGAGGATGTGCATGTGGCAGTATTGACCACCTACATATTGTTCAGGGTTTGAGCTACCGCCTGATTGTGAACCCCAGATACTGTCTTGTAACATAACAATTGTGAGGTAGTTGTTTGCTGAAGCACTGTTAGCTGTATAATAAACTTCAACAGTGATTTTTGCTGTACGTGTTACAGGGTTAACAACTACTTGACCGCCAACGTTACATTCAGCTGCTTGTTGAAGTTGTTGGTTTGTTAATGATTGCCATGAACCACGACCTTGAGCTGTTGCTGTTGAACGGTTAACAACGCCAGCTGGGAAACCTGTTACTTGGAAACCGTTACAGATTGTTGTACTAACGCCTGTGTTGAAGTTAGGGTATGATGTTGGAGCGTATCCACCTGCGTGAACGTTAACT
>JAZLEF010000087.1:0-30903 GCA_045615125.1 Bacteroidales bacterium | reverse complement strand
CCCTGACTTAAGAGCATTACGCCATCCAAACGCAGAACCAATCGTGGCTCCTGTCGGCGGCAGAATCTTATGGGACATCGACTTCAACGACAAGTCAACAACTCCAGCTCCAGGTACAGTATATAAAGAAGGTGATATCGTTGCTCAAATCCAAGCTCCTTACGGACAAGAACCAGTTGTAGCATTATGGCCAGGCAAGATCGTCGAAGCTGTTGCTCAACAAGGTCAACTCGTACAAAAAGGTGAAACTATCGCTTTCATTGAAAAATAAGACAATAAGTCTACAAGACAAAAAGTATAAGAGCTGCTTTTTTGAAAGCAGCTCTTTTTTTGAACTAAAAACAATGGAACCCCTCCACTACTATAAACTTTCCACTTTCCCTAGAATTCCAAAGTTCTCAAAAATCCGTGTATCTCTTCTTTTGAAGCGTTTATATCAAACACCTTTGTCGGTTTAAGATAGAAAATATCTTTGTTTTCCTTGACACGTTTCTCGCCGCCACCTGTTATGTTAAGCATGATGACCGCGTCTTTTTCTACCTTATTAATATTAACTGCCTGTATCAAGGATGCTGCCGCCACTGCTGCAGCTGGGTTGATGTCGATGCCTTCAAGTTCTTCAAATAACATTGCTGCTTGTTCTGCCTCTTCATTAGTAACCGCAAAGAAATCACCATCGGTATCTTTCATGGCGTCGTACAATCCTCCTGCTATAGAATAAGGAGGCTTGCGGTTGGTAAGCACTTTAGCTATTACAGTATTAGCATCTACTCTAGCCTGGTCGTTATCGTAAGGAAGCATATCACGAGAGTCTTGTTTCCAAGCATCGTACATTGGCAAGAACGGAGCATTCTGCGACACGAAGATACGAGCTTTGTTGTTACCGAAACGACCGTCTTCGATGAAACGAAGGTTAGCTTCCCATGCCGCTATGGCACCCGTGCCGCTTCCTACAGCCTGGAAATAATAGTCAGGAATTCTGCCTATGAATGTCACTGCCGACAACATAGTCGTCGCCATTCCATCGCGACGTGCTATGTTCTTGGCACCTCCTTCTGCGAAGAAACCGTCATGTTCACAAACTATATTACCGAGATTTATCGCGTCAAAATAATCACTTCCTGATTTTGTCGCCAACACCTTAACACAAGGATTCAATGGTTTCTCAAACCAAAGAGCGTTGATATTATCTTCTGGAATTGTCAACAATAATTTGATATTGTTATCAGAACAAACCTGAGCGAAAGCACGTGCAGTGTTACCTGCCGATGAAACCACTATAACCTCGTCTTTCTTCTCTTCGGAGAGACGCGCACAGATAGAATACGCCTCTGTCTCTTTGAAAGAACATGTACGCATATTGGCACCAATCTCAGGATAATAACCATTGAATGTTATATATAAATTCTTGAGACCTAACTTTTCAGCCAAGGCTTCACTTTTGTAAGTAATTGGTTTCGCATCGCATTGAAGTTCACGTTTTATCGGGAGCCAATCGGCATAGCAATAAAGACCTTTGTTTTCTTCTTTTAATTCGAGTTGTTTGTTAGCATAGACAGCGCGTATGAGACTAGGCTTTTCCTCGCCTTTGAAATCGAGCATCCATCCAGAGTCGTCGCAGATATTTCCTGTTGCCACCGACTTAATCTTATATTCTGTAGGTTTAAACATTTTCATAAAATTTTTACATGGTTTGCAAAGATAACAAAAAGTAAAATAGTTTACTAATTGTTAAAATTATTTTTAGCAATAAAAATTAAAATAAGACCGAACCATTGCAAGCGTAACAATTTATGCACTTAAAAAGTGCAATTTCACAAAAAATTATCTTAAAAAAACACATAAAAAATAATCCAATACTAACATTTAAAATCATATCTTTGCAACAATTTTAACAATCATTTTTTCATGAAAAAAACTTTAATTTTTTTAATAGCATTATTGCTATCATCAACTCTTTTTTCACAAGGAAGAGCATTCATCGTTAACGAAAGTTTCAACTCTGCTTCAATGCCAAGCGGTTGGTATTTCATCGGTGAAGGTTCTGATAATTTTGAGGTAAGAACATCCAACAATGCCGGCGGCGATCCGAACGAGATGTATTTCAAGAGCATCCCTATTGTGACAAGCGGCATTCATTTAGTCATGGCGACAGCCGACCTTACCAACGTAAGCGAGCTCGGTCTTTCTTTCAAACATTATTTAAACAACGACCAGCTCAGCAGCACAATAGGTTTTGCCACATCATCAGATAACGGCACAACATGGAACAAAGGATGGTCGAAGACTTACTCGGAGTCATCATCATCGGGACAATACGAAATAAACGAAACCTTCAGCACTGCCGACATGGGAAAGAATAATGTCTTGATTTCTTTCTTCTACGAAGGCAACACATATAACTTCAACAAATGGTATTTCGACGACATCTGCATTTTCACTCAAGGCGGAGGTGAAGGCGGCGCTGACCTTCAGATGTCAGCAATCAATGTCAACACTATTGTACAAGCCGGATTGATTGACATCAATTTCACAGTCAACAACACTGGCGAAGAAAACGTGACATCTTTTGAAGCAAGCTATGAGATTGAAGGCTTTGAGACAATAACCGAAACATTTGAAACCAACTTATCACCATCCAACAACAAGCAGTTCACATTCCAAACCAAAGCAGGTCTTGCTGCTGGTTCATATTCCATAAAAGTCAATATAGTAAGCGTAAACGGCGATACCGACGTGGAACCAAGTAACAACAGCATGACAAAGGAATTCAAGACATTTATGAGAACTGTTCAAAGAACACCTATGATTGAACATTTCTCAAGCTCAACATGTCAGCCTTGCGTCAATGTTGACAACAACATGATGGCATTGACCAACGACAATCCAGGCAAATACACATACACAAAATATCCAGTCAACTGGCCTGGCATCGGCGACCCATATTCTGTTCCAGACTGTATCGTAAGAAGTGATTATTATGAAGTTTATACTGTTCCTAACATCGCTCTCGACGGACAGATAAAATCGAGTGCCGTAACACAATCGGAGTTAGACGAAAGACTTAACACCACATCATACGTTGATATTGTCGGAGCCTTTGACGTTGAAGGTAACACTATCAATGTGACTGCCGACGTCATTTCTTATATTGACATGTCTGACGTAAAAGTGTTCTTGTCTATCAATGAGAAGACAACAACAGAAAACACGGGCAGCAACGGAATGACAGAATTTCATCATATCTTCATGAAAATGTTAGGCGGAAGCGAAGGTATTGAAACAAGTTTCAACGCAGGAGAATACCAACGTTACGAATTCTCTTTCGACATGACAGAGACTAACATGGAAGAAATAGACGACTTAGAGGTGGCAGTATGGATTCAGACTTACGACTCTAAAGAAGTACACAACAGCCATTACCTCAATGAATACATGGAACATCCTTATCCAGCGCAAAACCTTCAACTTGAAGGATCATCATTGACATGGGAAGCACCAGCTCACGGAACTCCATCAGCTTATATGATTTATGTAAACGGAGAATTAGTATCCGACAACACAACAAGTCTGTCTTATACTATCAATGAAACTGTTGAAGCATTTTCCGTTGAAGTCATCGCTGTCTACGACAACATCAAATCTATTGGCGTAACAAACTTCGTGTCAAGCTGCGAGACTCCACAAAACATTACTGCTACAGGCAATGAAGACAACATGACAATCACAGTATCATGGGATGATATTGAAGGTGCAGAAGAATATCAATTATATCGCAACGGAACATTATTGACAACAACATCATCTACAGAATATATCGACAACAATATTGAATCAGGTGTAAACTATTGTTATAATGTAAGAACATATTGCGGTGAAGGCAATTACTCCGGTTTCTCAGAAGAAGCATGTACTCATGTTGGAGAAATTGACCCAGATGATCCTGAAGACCCTGATTCAATCGAGGAGTTTGAAAACAAACTAGAGATATATCCTAATCCAACGAAAGACTTCGTCAAGATAACATCTCATGGCTCACATATTTCAGCAGTCAAGATTTACAATTATTTAGGAATCTTGGTTGAAGAACTTGAAGTGAATTCAAACGAAATAGAAATCAAGGTATCAGATTACAATAGCGGAATTTACTTCGTTGAGATTAATACAGAAAACGGAAATAATATCATAAGAATAATCAAACATTAAAGACGCTAATCATAGCTCTTAACCAAATTAAAACATTATGAGAAAAACTTTACTTCTTACAATCGCATTATTGCTTTCAACAGCAATGTTTGCTCAAAACAGAGCAATCCTTTTAAATGAGTCATTCATCGTATCAGGCATGCCTTCAGGATGGGCTGTCTATGGTGGCGGCACCAACAGCTGGACAGTACAGAACACCAACAGAGCAGGCGGCATGCCATGGGAAATGGAATTCTTCTGGGAACCACAATTTGAAGGAACATCTTACCTCTCAATGGGTACATTCGACTTGACCGGCATTCCAGCATTCGTTATGTCTTTCAAACATTATTATGAAAATTACTCTAACGAATCAACAATCGGTATCGCTACATCATCAGACGGCGGCACCACATGGAACAGCGGATGGTCAAAGACTTTCAGCGAGACAGGTAAATTCGTCGAAAACCTTCTTATAACAACAAGCGACATGGGCAAGGATAATGTCATGATTGCTCTCTATTTCGAAGGCAACTCATACGACATCAACTACTGGAGCTTCGACGATTTCTTGATTTATTCTCAAGAAGAAAACGACATCAACATCTCAAGTTTGGATGTAAATAAGAACTTAGGCGTCGGCAAGTCAGATGTGAAATTCACAGTGACAAACCTCGGCACAGCAACAGTTGAATCAATAGAAGCAAGCTATCAGTTAAAAGACATGACAACACCTGTCACAGAAACATTCCAAGCTAATATTGAATCTTACGAATCAGAACAATTTACTTTTGAAGCACCTATTTCTTTATTCCCTGGCGAATATACAATAGTTCTCAATGTCAACAAAGTAAACGGCTCTGACGACCAAGACATGAACAACAACTCAATTTCAAAAGAGGTAACAGTAGCCTACGGCACAGTTGGAAGAACTCCTTTCATCGAACACTTCTCAAGTTCAACATGTTATCCTTGTGTTTTCGTCAATGAAGATATGGAAGAACTTACAGCAGCCAACCCAGGTAAATTCGCCTACGTCAAATATCCAATGAACGGTCCTGGTGCCGGCGACCCATATTACACCAACGAATGTGGAACAAGAAGAAGCTATTATAATGTAAACGCTGTTCCAACAATGTTCTTAGATGGTATTTCAACATTAGCACCTCAAACACAGTTAGACTTAGACAACAGCTTAAGCCAAACAACATTCGTTAACATACAAGGAGCTTTCACCGTTGAAGGCAACAACATCAATGTAGTAGCCGACTTCATGACTTATTCAGACATCAACAACGCAAAAGCATATATCGCAGTAAACGAAAAAACTACAATAGGCAACTTCGGTTCTAACGGTGAGACATCATTCCACCACATCATGATGAAGATGTTACCATCAGCACAAGGCGAAACAATCAACATCAGCGCAGGTGAAATCAAACATTTCGAATACACCTTCGATATGTCATCAACACACGTTGAAGATATGAACGACCTCGAAGTAGCTATTTGGTTACAAAATCAATCTAATAAAGAAGTATATAACAGCAAGTTCGCTATGGAATATACCGAACATTTATACGCAGTTGAAAATTTATCAGCCGAAATTGTTGGTGATGCTATTACATTTGTTATTAATTGGAACAAACCAGAAAAAGCTAATCCTATAGGATATAACATCTACCTCGATGGTGAATTGATTGAAGAAAACTATACTGAAACATCATATACTGACGAAAGCGGTGAAACCATCGATTATTTAACAGACGACAATCAACATATTGTTGAAGTAGTTGCAGTATATGAAAATGGAACATCTGTAGGTTCTGCTGTTCTCGTCACAGAAGGTGAAAACGTCAGCGAAATAACAGAAAACAATATCAGCGTTTATCCTAACCCAGCGAAAGACTTTGTAAAGATTTCTGCTAACGACAACATCAATTCAGTAAAAGTTTACAACTGCTTAGGAATGATGGTTGAAGAAATAGAAGTCAATGCTAACGAAGTTGAAATCAACACTTCAGATTATAACACTGGAATTTATTTCGTTAACGTTCAGACAGAAAACGGAAACCATATTCAAAAGATAGTTAAGAAATAAGAGTTCTTTTGAGGGACTTAAGGGACTGAGGGACCTAAGGAACCTAAGTTCCTTGAGTCCCTTTTGAATTTCTGAAGTTCTAATAAAAAAAATTATGAAAAAAACTATACTACTTACAATTGCATTATTGTTTTCTACAATGATGTTTGCTCAGAACAGAGCGATTTTATTGAACGAGACTTTTGATTCTACATCTCTTCCTGAAGGATGGACGACTTCAGAAACAGGCGCAGAAAACTGGGTCATCTCTCAGACTAATAACGCAGGCGGTTCAGCCAACGAACTTTGCTTATCATGGTGGCCGATTTTGACAGGCAGCTCAAGAGTGATAACAAATCCTATCGACCTCAGCGATGTTAGCGAGGTTGTAGTAAGTTTAAAACATTATCTCGACAACCAAATCAACGAATACACACTCGGCATAGCTACATCATCCGACAACGGCAGCACATGGAATGTTGGCTGGTCAGAGACTTTCGGAGCAACCGGAAGTTACGAAGTTTATCAGCTCATCTCAACTCCAGACATGGGAAAAGACAACGTTCTCTTCTCTATATTCTACGAAGGAGCATCATACACCATGAACGGTTGGTATTTCGACGATTTGCAAATCTCTACACAAGATAATCTTGACTTGGGTATTGTCAGCATCGATGTCCCTGAGATGATAAACTACGGATACAACGATATTTCATTCACGGTACAAAACATAGGCTCAACAACTATAGAATCCATAGAAGCCACATTCGTCGACTTTTTCAACGATGAAAATATAATATCACAGACTTTTGACGTCAATATCGAATCATTGGAAAAACAAGAACTTACATTCTCAGAGAGCATCTTCCTCTCTCCAGGAACATACGTCATGCCTATTGAGGTTGTCAGCGTCAATGGTGCAACAGACACCGATGCAGACAACAATTATATGGAAAAAGAATTGAATGTCGGTATGGGTTATGCTCAGAAGATTCCAATGATAGAACATTTCTCAAGTTCAACATGCGGACCTTGCGTCAATGCTAACGCCATGATGCTGGAAATAACCAACGCCAACCCTGGCAAATACACATACACTAAATATCCTGTTAATTTCCCACGCATAGGCGACCCTTATTATTTCAATGAAGTTGCAGGACGAGCTGGATATTATCAAGTTGACGCTGTTCCTATGTTATACCTCGACGGCGTATGGCAAGAATATACCATCGTGACACAAGAAGCATTGGATGCCAGTTACGGCAGTCCGTCTGTCGCTAATGGTAGAGGAGCTTTCGATGTTGAAGGCAACGTCATCAATGTCACCGCCGACTTCATGTCGTATATTAAAATGGAAGATGTAAGAGCATTTATAACAGTCAACGAGAAAGTCACTACCGGCAATGTTGGTTCAAACGGCGAAACTGAATTCCGTCATATTTTCATGAAAGCATTAGATTCACCTACTGGCAAGGTGATGGACATTGATGCAGGCGAATATCAGAGACTGGAATTCTCATACGATATGTCATCAACAAATGTAGAAGAAATGAACGACCTCGAAGTTTCATTATGGATACAGAACTATGAGACTGGAGAAATCTACAACAGCCGTTTCGCTTACGAATACACAGACCACGCTTATCCAGTCAGAAACATGATGGCAGGAATCAACAGCGACCAAAGCACATTGTCATTTGAATGGGAAGCCCCAGAAAAAGGCAATCCTATAGGATACGACATTTACGTGGATGGAGAATTGATAAAAGAAAACCATAATACGTTGTCATATTCAACAAACGACTTCAACGAAGAGATTTTGGATGGCAAGACACATATAGCAGAAGTTGTTGCTGTCTATGAAAACGAGATGACATCCATCGGCGATTTAAGCATCATTCTCAGCAACTGGGTTAACGTTAATGAAAATAAAGTCGATGAAAGCAACATCAGCGTTTATCCTAACCCAGCAAACGACTTTGTAAAGATTTCTGCTAACGACAACATCAATTCAGTCAAGGTTTACAACAACTTAGGAATGATAGTTGAAGTAATGGATGTCAAGGCTAATGAAGTTAAAATCAACACTTCAGATTACAGCACTGGCATCTATTTCATCAACATACAAACTGAGAGCGGCAACATCGTTAGAAAGTTAACTATCAACAATTGATAATTAACGATATAGCTAAGGCATCTATTACATGATAATCAATGACAAAGTGTAATAGATGCTTTCCTTTTTTAATTAAAAACATATCATATTATTTTTTATAATATCATATAGATATATCAAAAAATAGCATATATTTGCGCCTTAATTTTTTAACATAAATTTAAATTTCACATTATGAGAAAAACTTTACTATTTACATTGGCATTATTACTTTCAACAGTAATGTTTGCACAAAACAGAGCAGGACTCATCCAAGAATCATTTAACGGCAGCGATTTTCCTGCTGGCTGGTCAATCCAAGGTTTAGGTAACGGCAGCTGGTCAATTTCATCAACAAACAATGCTGGCGGTACACCAAATGAATTGTACTTGTACTACAACCCAAGTTTCAACGGTGTTTCACGTATCGTTATGAATCCTGTTGATTTGACAGGCGTTGATGAAGTTGTCGTTTCATTCAGACATTATCTCGACAACTACGGTGGTGACAGCAAAATCGGTATCGCTACATCATCAGACGGTGGTAACACATGGAACACAGGCTGGGAACAAACATACAGCATGACAGGTGGTTCTGTTATCAACCAAACAATCACAACTCCAGATATGGGCAAGAGCAGCGTTTTATTCTGCTTGTTCTACGAAGGTAACTCATACAACATCAACAGCTGGAGCTTCGACGACTTCGAAATCTTCACACAAGAAAACCTCGACGTTAAACTCGTCAGCATCGACACACCAGAAATCATCCCTACAGGAGAAACAGAAATCGTTTTCACAGTACAAAACGTTGGTAAAACTATCGTCAACTACTTCGAAGCATCTGTAAACGTTACAGGCTGGGACGAAGCAGTAGTAGCAACAATCGACCAAACATTAGCTCCATTTGAAACAAGACAAATAGCATTCAGCTACTTAAGCAATGCAACATTCATGGCTCAACCACAAGATGAATATTATAACATCGCTGTAGAAATCACAAGCGTTAACGGTGAAGCTGATGACGACACAAGCAACAACACATTAGACAAAAACGTTTTCGCAGCATGGGGCAGCGCACAAAGAACAACTATGATTGAACACTTCACAAGTTCAACATGCGGACCATGTGTTTCTGTAAACTACACAATGAGCCAACTCACAACAAACAACCCTGGTAAATTCACTTATACAAAATACCAAATGAACTGGCCTGGCACAGGTGACCCATATTACACAGAAGAAGGTGGCACAAGAAGAGCTTACTACGCTTGCGACGCTGTTCCAACAGTTTTCTTCAACGGTTCATACGTCAACACAAGCATGGCACAAAACATGTTAGACATCGAAAACAGCCTTCCTGCTTACACAAACATCAGAGGTGCTTTCAATGTTGAAGGTAACACAATCAACGTCATCGCTGACTTCATGTCATACGTTAAATTAGAAAACGTAGCAGCTTTCATCAGCGTTAACGAAAAAGAAACAACAGGCAACGTTGGCAGCAACGGTGAAACATCATTCAACCATGTTATGATGAAGATGTTAGACGGTGCTAACGGCAACAATATCAGCATCAACCCAGGTGAATACAAAAGACTCGAATTCTCATTCGATATGTCATCAACACACGTTGAAGAAATGAACGACCTCGAAGTTGCATTATGGTTACAAAACTTAGGCAACAAAGAAGTTTACAACAGTAAATATGCTTACGAATATGCAGACCACTGCTATCCAGTTGAAAACTTAAGAGAAACAACATCAGCTAAAGGCACAAGAACATTTGCATGGGACGCTCCAGCTCAATCAACTCCAACAGGTTACAAAGTTTATGTTGATGGTTCTTTAGTTGAAGGCAACACAACAGAAACATCTATCACCTACGATTCAAACAAACCATTATTGATGGTTGAAGTAATCGCTTTATACGCAGGTGGCAAATCATCTGTAGGCGTTGTTAAGAAATTCGACGGCAATGGTGTTAACGTAATGGAAAACGAAGCAGAATCTAACTTAAACATCTATCCTAACCCAGTTAAAGACGTTGTAAGAGTTAGCGGCGAAGACATCAACAGCATCAGCGTTTACAACAGCCTTGGCGTTTTAGTTGAAAAAATCGAAGTAAGAAGCAACAATGCTGAAATCAACATGAACGACTACAATACAGGCATCTACTTCATCCAAGTAGAATCAAACGAAAACGTTGTAAGCCGTAAAGTTGTTAAACTTTAATAAAGACAACAAGTCTACAAGACTACAAGTAGTCTAAAGATAAAAGCTCAGAGTCTCAGGATTCTGAGCTTTATTTTTTTGCTGCTATTTTATAAACGAATATAATGTAGAGACATACTGACTTATGTCTAAAAAAAAATTACGTTTTCCAAAAAAGCTCTTGTTTTTTTGAAATTAAATTATAAAATTTGCAGTATCTTTATATAATATAAGAAAGTCATGATATGGGAGATGCGGTTCTGCCTATTTTGTGATTGACTATTAAAGTGAACCTCACCACTAAAATTCAACATTATGAAAAAAACTTTACTATTTGCATTGGCATTATTACTTTCAGTAACAATGTTAGCACAAAACAGAGCTGGTTACATCAGTCAATCTTTCGATGAAGCAACAATGCCATCAGGCTGGACAATCTCAGGTCTTGGAACAACCGCCTGGTCAATTTCACAAAGCAACCAAGCTGGCGGCGAAGCCAACGAATTGACTTTATATTGGAGCCCTCAATTCAACGGTATCTCACGCGTCGTATCTCCAACAGTAGACTTAACAAATGCTGACGAGATTGTTGTCTCATTCAAACACTATCTCGACAACTATTCGGGTGCAAGTGCCATTGGTGTTGCAACATCATCAGACGGCGGTACAACATGGAACTCAGCATGGGAAAAAAGCTATTCTTCTACAGGTCAATATACAGTAAATGAAATCGTTTCTACACCTGATATGGGTAAAAACAATGTAGCATTCTGTATTTACTTCAGCGGCGATTCTTATAACATCAACAACTGGTATTTCGATGACATCGAAATTTTCTCACAAGAAAACCTCGACCTTAAGTTAGTCAGCATCGACGTTAATGGCATGATGGGCGCAGGTGAAACAGAAATAGCTTTCACAGTACAAAACATCGGCAAAACTACAGTCGACTCATTTGAAGCAGAATACAACTCAGGCGAAAACAATGCTTCTGACATCACAGAAACATTCACAGCAAACCTTGCTCCAATGGCAATAAAACAATTCACATTCTCTGAAAAAGTATTCTACAACCCTGGTTCATATAACTTACCTATTACTATCGTTAAGGTTAACAACACAACAGACGATGATACATCAAACGACGAATTAAACAAAAACATTTTCGTAGCATTAGGTGAAACACAAAGAATACCTATGATAGAACACTTCTCAAGTTCAACATGTGGACCATGTGTTTCTGTCAACTACTCAATGAACCAACTCACAGCAGCTAACCCTGGCAAATTCACTTACGCAAAATATCAAATGAACTGGCCTGGTTCTGGCGACCCATACTACACAGAAGAAGGTGGTACAAGAAGAAACTTCTACGGCGTTAACGCTGTTCCAATGTTGTTCTTCGATGGCAAAAACGTTAACGGTACAAACCAAACAACATTTGATCAATTCTACAACACTCCAGCATTTGCCGACGTAAGAGGCGCATTCAACATCCAAGGTAACACAATCAACATCACAGCCGATTTCATGTCATACGTACAAATGGACAACGTAAGAGCTTTCGTTGTAGTTAACGAAAAAGAAACAACAGGCAACGTAGGCAGCAACGGTGAAACATCATTCCACCACGTTATGATGAAAATGTTAGAAAACGCTAACGGAAACCAAATAGCAATCAACGCTGGCGAATACAAACGCTTAGAGTTCTCATTCGACATGTCATCAACTAACGTTGAAGATATGAACGACCTCGAAGTAGCATTATGGTTACAAAACTTCTCAACAAAAGAAATGTACAACAGCCACTTCGCTTACGAATACACAGACCACCCTTATCCTGTACAAAACCATACTATGACAGCTAACGGCAACGACATAGTCATTACATGGGAAGCTCCAGAAGCTGGCACACCAACAGGTTATATGGTAAAAATCAATGGTGAAGTAAAAGAAGCTAACACAACAAACTTGTCATACACAATCGCTAATGCAACAGGTTTACAAATCGCTGAAGTTATCGCATTGTATGGCGACAAGACATCTGTCCCTACAATTACTTCATCAGCATCAGGCAATGATGAAACACCATGTAAAGCACCAACAAACCTCAACGCTACAGTAGACGTAGATGCTTATGATTTCGACCATTCATATAAAGTTACTTTGACATGGGACGCTGCTGATAATGCTAATGAATATGTCGTTTATCTCGACGGAGAGATATTGACCACAACAACAGATTTAGCTTGCATCACAGGCTTCAATGAAACGGGCTCACACTATTTCACAGTAGCTTCCGTATGTGAAAATGGAGAATCAGAACAATCTGAACCATTCAATTTCGAAGTTACTTCTATCGAAGAACTCAACAACAGCTTCGTAATCTATCCTAACCCAGTTAAGGATGTTGTCATGATTCAAGGCGACAACATCAACGAAATCAGCGTTTACAACAGCGTTGGCGTGTTGGTTGAAAGAATCGAAGTTGAAGGCAATGAAGTTGAAATCAACATGAACAAACACAACACAGGTATCTATTTCGTTCAAGTAAACACAGAAAACGGAACAGCTACACGTAAGGTTGTGAAACTTTAAAATAGTAATGAAATTATGAAGTAATGGAGTGATGGAGTTAATACTTTGTCACTCCATTATTTTTTATCAATCATTAATAAACCTAAAAAAATTATGAAAATGAATGCAAAATATTTTAGAGATACAGCATGGTCAGAACTTAAAGGCAAATGGGGACAAGCAGCATTGTTTACATTTATATATATGATCATATCGGGTGCATTAAGTGCTTTAGGAATAATGGATGATCTTGTAGGTGGTCTATTAAGTATTTTTGTTCTTTTACCAATGCAATATGGCTATGACATATCATTTCTTGAATATGCGCGCACAAGAGAAAACGTAAAGATAGAAGGAATTTTCTATGGTTTTAAAAACTATGGACGAGTATTGCTTACAGGTCTTTTAGTAGGTATTTATACCTTTTTATGGTTGCTTTTGCTTATAGTTCCTGGCATAATCAAAGCCTTATCGTACAGTATGTCTTTCTATATCGTTAAAGACAATCCAGAACTGTCAAGCGAGGAATGCATCAAACGCAGTATGGAGATGATGGACGGACACAAGTGGGAACTGTTCTGCTTGGGACTTTCATTCATCGGATGGATACTCCTCGGAATCATCACCCTCGGCATAGGCTTAATATGGATAGTGCCTTATATGAGCACTGCATACGCTCATTTCTATGAATATGTGAAAGATGAGTATGAGGGAAAGAGGAACTAGAGATGTGGCAGTTTTGTCCATAGATTGCAGTTCATTACTCGCAGCTCCGTTTGTGAAATCTATTTTAACGTCTTGTAGTCTTGTTGACTTTTTTCTTATCTTTGCACGCATATTAAAATAATAATAAATCAATGAGAAAGACTTTACTTTTAGCTATTGCGTTATTGTTTTCTTTATCAGTATTTTCACAAGAAAACGTTTACATCATCAACGAAAGTTTTGACGGCAGCACATTGCCTCAAGGATGGACAAAAATGGGTAACGGCACCAACAACTGGTACATCTCCACAAGTAATATTGCCGGCGGCAAGCCAAACGAACTCCATCTTCAATGGACACCTCCTTTTAACGGCATAGCTCGTTTCGTATCTCCTGCCGTCGATTTAAGTGAAGTATCTTCCGCTATCATGACATTGAAGCATTATCCTTCATTCTTCGGCAGCCATACCGCTACAGTCGGCGTTGCTACATCATCAGACAACGGCAACACATGGAATACAGTATGGTCAGACCAATACAGTGAAAACGGACAATACACAGTACTCGAAAACATAACAAGTCCCGACATGGGAAAAAGCAGCGTCAAATTCTGCTTCTACTTCGAAGGCAATTCAAACCACATTAGCTCTTGGTATTTCGACGACTTCGAGATTTATACCGTTGAAGACCTCGGCGCAGAACTCAGCAGCATCGACGTACCAAGCACAGTGAAATTCGGAGTACGTCCTATCAGCTTCACTGTGAAGAATTCAGGAAGCAGCTCAATAGAATCTCTCGTCGCAAGTTATACGATAAACGGTGAGACAGAACAACAGACATTCTTCTCCAACATACCTTCCATGGAATCAAAAGAATTTACATTCAGCACAAAATACAATTTCGCTCCAGGAGAAAAATATAACCTCACAATAGAAATATCCAAATTGAACGACAGCGAAGATGAACTCACCGACGTCGTGTTAAGCAAAGAGATAGCTTCAGCATTGAGTCAGACACAAAGGACTTCCATGATAGAACATTTCTCAAGTTCAACATGCGGACCATGCGTCACAGTCAACAATCAGATGGTTGCTCTCACCGAAAACCACGAAGGTCAATACACTTACACCAAATTCACATCTAACGGTCCTGGCTTAGGCGACCCTTATTACACAGAAGAAGGTGGAACAAGAATGACATATTATAACGTATTAGGCGTGCCACAGACTTTCCTCGACGGCGTCGACCAAGGTTATAACGCAATATCAGAAGACAGCTTCATGCAAAGCCAAGAAAACCCAGCATTCGCCAACGTAAGAGGCACTTTCAATATTGAAGGCAACACCATCAACATCACAGCCGACTTCATGTCGTATATCAATATGGAAAATGTGAAAGCCTATATCAGCGTAAACGAAAAAACAACGACAGACAATGTTGGCACCAACGGCGAGACAGAATTCCACCACGTCATGATGAAGATGTTGGAAAACGCCAACGGCAACAGCATTAACATCAACGCAGGCGAATATCAACAGCTCGAATTCTCCTTCGATATGTCGTCGACAAATGTGGAAGAGATGGATGACTTGGAAGTAGCATTATGGGTACAAAATTATGAGACAAAAGAGATTTACAACAGCCATTACGCATACAAAAACAATGAACACGTTAATCCTGTGAGAAATATGAATGCTGAGATAAACGGCAGCAACCTTAAGATAAGCTGGAACGCTCCTGAAGCAGGCAGTCCAACAGGATATAACGTTTACGTCAATGGTGAGTTAGAAGCAGAAAACGTCAACGCATTAGAATATGTCAAAGCCGATGCCAACCAGACACATAAGACAGCGGAAGTCGTCGCTGTATATGAAAACGGAACATCAGTGGCAGTAGCTAAAATCATCACAGCAGGAGACAATGTAGAAGATGTCATCGCTGACAATATCAACATCTACCCTAACCCAGCGAAAGACTTTGTAAAAGTACAAGGCACACAGCTCAAAGCGATAAAAGTTTACAACTGTTTAGGAATGATGATTGAAGAAATAGAAGTCAACACTAATGAAGTAGAGATAAACACTTCAGAATATAATTCAGGAATTTATTTCTTTAACATCGAGACAGAAAACGGAAGCCTTATTCAAAAAGTTCTTAAAAGATAAGAACTTTTTGAGGATTTCTGGAGTTCTGGATTTTTGGAATTGAGAAAGAGACGTATCATACGACACAGAAGATAAACTATATGTCGTTGATGCGTCTTTTTTTGAGGAATTCAGGATTTCAGGTAAGGTAATAATGTCATTATTGACTTCATTACTCCATCACTAAAAAAAGTTCAAAAGCCAAAGTTCAAAAAAAACTTGTTGTCTTGTAGTCTTGTTGACTTGTTGTCTTTTTTATGTTGTCTTTTTTATTATCTTTGCGCGCGTTTTTAATATAAAATAAATCAATGAGAAAAACTTTACTTTTAGCTTTAGCTTTATTGCTTTCTGCTTCTATGTTCGCACAAAGCAGAGTTTCGTACTTAAGACAATTTTTTGAATCAGAAGAGCTTCCTACCGACTGGACCTACGAAGGCGCAGGCACCGAAAACTGGTCGATATGGCCTACTCATCAAGCCGGAGGCGAACCTAACGAGATAAAACTCTATTGGCGACCAGCTTTCAACGGAACAGCTCGTTTCGTCTCTCCTGCCGTCGACCTCACAGGCGTCGATGAGGTGATATTCTCCTTCAAAGCATTCCTCGACAATTACCAAAACGTTCCTCACCAGATGGGCGTGGCAACATCATCCGACAACGGCGCCACATGGAACATCGCTTGGCAAGAGACATACGCCACTCATAACCAAGGTCAACATAGCATCGTCGCCAACGTCAACACTACTGACATGGGAAAAGCTAACGTCAAATTCTGTATCTTCTACACCGGCGACTCCAACAACATGAACGGATGGTACTTCGACGATATCGAAGTCTACACCTTAGACCAACTCAACCTCAGCATGTTGTCGGTCAACTTCCCTAACATCGTAGGCATCGAAGACAACCAAGTCGGTTTCCAAGTGCAAAACATCGGCGTCGAAAATATCACATCTTTCGAAGCTAGTTATCAAATCGACGACAACGCACCTGTCGTAGAGACATTCCAGACAAACCTCAGCTCAACGACAAAAGCCGATTTCGTATTTAACAAAACTGTCGCTCTGACACCTGGCAATTACACCATCACATTAACAATCTTAAAAGTCAACGGCGTAGAAGACGTAACCTACGACAACGTCGCAACACAAGAAATAAAAGCTGCCATAGGAACAGCACAAAGAACACCTATGATTGAACACTTCTCAAGTTCAACATGTGCACCATGCGTCATGGTTAACGAGTCGATGGCATTACTCACAGAAAACAACCCAGGCAAATACACTTACACCAAATACGCGATGAACTGGCCTCTCGAAGGCGACGCTTACTGCACAGAAGAAGGCTTGACAAGAAAAGATTATTATAACGTAACAGGAGCACCTCAGCTCTTCATCGACGGCATCGACCAAGGCGGCTACGCCATAACACAAAACCTCCTCAACGAACGTCTCAACACTCCTTCTTACATCGACATCAAAGGTGCTTTCAACATGGAAGGCAACACCATCACAGTATCAGCCGACGTCATGGCACTCGTCAATATGCCTGAAACAAGAATCTATATCTCTGTAAATGAAAAGACAACAACAGGCAATGTTGGCTATAATGGAGAAACTGAATTTCATCACATCATGATGAAGATGTTGGAAGACGCTGAAGGCAATGCAACAAGTTTCCAAGTAGGAGAAACAAAACACTTCGAGTTCTCATACGACATGAGCAACACATTCATGGAAGAAACCGACGACTTGGAAGTATCGGTATGGGCACAAGATTACATCTCATACGAGATATACAACAGCCATTTCTTGTATGAATACACAAGCCATCCTTATCCAGCAGAAAACCTCCAACTTGAAGGCAACAACGAAGAAGGATTACAGATAACATGGGAAGCACCATCACAAGGATCACCTATCGGATACGATGTATATGTCAACGGTGAGTTGAAAGCCGACAACACAACAGAGCTCTCATTATCACTCAGCAACGTAGCAGGACTGAAGGCTGTCAATGTGATAGCAGTATATGAAGACGACAAATATTCAGTAGGACTTGCAGGTGCCATCGACCTCGGCGGCGAAGAAGAAGAGATAATATGTAACGCTCCTACCAACCTCAACGCTACAATAGAACAAGACGCTGAAGGCTTCGATTATAACTTCAAAGTCACAATGACTTGGGACGCTGCTGAAAACGCAAACGAATATGTAGTCTATTTAGACGGAGAAAAATTAGACACAACAGCTGAGACATCATACATCAAAGGTTTCAACGAAGAAGGCTCACACTCTTTCACAGTAGCTTCTGTATGCGACAACGGCGAATCAGAACAATCAGAATCTTTCGAGTTTGAAATAAAAGGCGAATCTATTAGCGAATTAAATAATAATATCGAGATATATCCTAACCCAACAAAAGACTTTGTCAATATCACAGCTCATGGCTCACATATTTCAGCAGTGAAAGTTTATAATTATTTAGGAATCTTAGTTGATGAAATTGAAGCAAATTCAAACGAAATGGAAATAAATGTCTCAAATTACAACAGCGGCATTTACTTCGTTGAAATCATGACAGAAAAAGAAAATAGCATTATAAGAATTATTAAAAAATAAAGATTAAGAGACACTAAGGCATTTAGGCGCTGAGGCGATAAGTCTTGGCGCTTGATGTCTTTAAAAAATCAATCATCATGAAAAAATCATTACTACTTGTATTTGTATTGTTGCTTACAACAACAGTTTTCGCTCAGAGCAGAGCGATTCATTTGAGAGAGACTTTCGATTCATCATCATTACCAGAAGGCTGGACAGTAACCGACACTGGAGCAGACAACTGGAAAATATCAGAGACCAACAATGCTGGCGGTGAAGCCAACGAATTGATGCTCAGCCCTACACCACAAGCTGCTGGTATAACACGTATCATCACAAAACCTATCGACCTCACAGGAATGAACAGCGTCACCATTTCTTTCAGACATTATTTCAAAAAGAAATCTACAAGCTGTATCCTCGGTGTTGCCACATCAGCTAACGGAAGCACATGGAGCAGCGCATGGACACACACATATTCTGATGATGGTCAATATACTGTTATTGAAAACGTAACTACTCCAGACATGGGCAAACAAAATGTCATGTTCTGTATCTATTTCCAAGGCAGCACAGGCAATATGAACGGATGGTATTTCGACGACTTTGAAATCGTTACAATAGAAAACAACGACGCTAAAGTAGAAAGCATCGACATGTACGACGTCGTCGTTTCTGGAAAAATAGGAATTGACTTCACAGTACAAAACACTGGTGCCAACGACATCACATCTTTCGAAGCCAAGTATGAAGTAGGCGGTATCAGCGTCACAGAAACATTCGATGCCAACATCGAGAAATTTGGAACCCAAAAATTCTCTTTCAACGAGAAAGTATATCTTGAACCAGGTTCATACAACGTGAAAGTCACCATCACCTCTGTCAACGGCGGCGATGACGAAAACACAACAAACAACACATTGACAAAAGCCCTCGGCGTGGCAGTAGGCGGCACTCAAAGAATACCTATGTTCGAACAATTCTCAAGCTCAACATGCGCCAACTGCGGATTGCTCAACGGTAACATGAGCACCTTGACAGCCAATAATCCTGGCAAATACACTTACACAAAATACGCCATGAACTTCCCAAGTCCAGGCGATGACTATTACACATCAGAAGCAGGAACAAGAAGCGACTACTACGGAGTTGGTTACGTACCTCAGTTGTTCTTCGACGGTAAAGACAATGAATACAATGCAGTAACACAAGAACAATTAGACTCAAGATACAACACACCAGCTTTCGTCAACATCAAAGGAGCCTTCAACCTCGATGGCAGCACTATCAACGTTATAGTCGACGTCATGTCATACGTCAACCTCTCTGACGCAAGATTATTCGTCACTGCTAATGAAAAGACAACGGTAGATAACGTAGAATACAACGGAGAAACAGAATTCCGTCATATCATGATGAAGATGTTGTCAGGCGTTTACGGCGAGACATTCAGCCTCAATGAATTCGAATCAAAACGCTTTGAATATACATACGACATGGCACAGACACACGTCGAAGAATTGAGCGACCTCGAAGTCTCTGTATGGGTTCAAAACTATCAGACTAAAGAAGTCTACAACAGCCATTTCATGTATGAATATACAAGCCATCCTTATCCAGCACAAAATCTCAAGTTAGAAAAAAGCGATAAAATCAATGTATCATGGGAAGCTCCAGAACAAGGAACACCATCAGCTTACAATTTAATAGTCAACGGTGACATAGTCATGGAAGAGACAAACGAGATGTCATACACCATCAACGACGCTGACGGATATTACGCTGTAGAAGTAGTAGCTTTATATGAAGAAGGAAAAGAATCTGTCGGTATCTTCGACACTATCGGACAGACAACAATTTCAATAGAAGAAAACGAAGTAAGATTCGGCATCTACCCTAACCCTGTTGACAGCCACCTTTATCTTAACATCAACGAAGACGTTAAAGAAATCAGCATCTACAATATGTTAGGTATTCAAGTATATCATACAACAAACTACAACGGCAACTCCATCAATGTGAGCGAGCTCAACAACGGAATGTATTTGATAAAAGTCACAACAACTAACGGTGAATCAGTAAAGAGATTTATTAAATCATGAAAAGAATATCATTATTAGCAATAGCTTTATTATTGTCTGTAGCCTTATTCGCTCAAGACCCTATCACACACGTCATCAACGAGTCATTTAATTCAGCCACTATGCCAGAAGGCTGGACAACCATGGGACCCGACGGACAGCCAGCTGGTAACTGGACAATCAGCGCGTCGAATAACGCAGGAGGCGATGCCAACGAGTTACGCCTCAACTGGTCACCTCAGTTCTCTGGCACCAACCGTATCATCTCTGCTCCCGTCGACTTGACAGGCATACAGAATATTGTCCTCAGTTTAAAACATTATTTCGAAAACTATAGCGGAGCGATGAGCACCATAGGCGTTGCTACATCAACAACAAACGGATACACTTGGAATAATGTATGGTCAAAATCATATAACCAATCAGGACAATACAGCATTGAAGAAAAGATAACAACACCTGATATGGGTTATGAAGGAGTGCTCTTCTGCATCTACTTCGAAGGCTCATCATCAAACTTCATCAACTGGTATTTCGATGATTTTGAAGTCAAGATTCAAGACGACTTAGACATACAAGCAAGCAGTATCAATATCGATGAAAGAATAGGCTCAGGACCACTCAAAGTCAACTTCAGCGTACAAAATATGGGAAGCACAGCCATCCAATCATTCGAAGCCACATACCAAATCGGCGACCAAGAACCAGTGACAGAGTCATTCTCTGTATATATGACTTCTTTCGAAGAAAACACAGTATCGTTCAATACTGTTGAGACATTACTTCCTGGAACATATAACATAAACCTTAGCATCAACAAAGTGAACGGCTGGGACGAAGACTCCGATATGTCTAACAACAGCACATCGACCGACTTCAGCGTAGCCATTGCGACAACACAGAGAATACCTATGATAGAACATTTCTCCAGTTCAACATGCGCTCCTTGTGTATTGCTCAACTCCTTGATGCATAACTTATGCAACAACAACCCAGGCAAGTTCACCTACACCAAATATTCTGTCAACTGGCCAGGCACCGGCGACCCTTATTTCATCAGCGACAGCTACGACAGATGCCTGTTCTATAACGTTTCGTCAGTACCTCAGATATTCCTCGATTCAGAATTACAAGTATCTAACGGAACACCTCAGCCTGTAACGAACAACAAATTATTACAAAGATATGCAGTGCCTGCTTTCGCAGACATAAGAGGCGCATTCAATGTTGAAGGCAACATCATCACATTGACAGCCGACGTGATGTCATACGTCGACCTCAACGATGTAAAGACTTTCATCACTGTTAATGAAAAGACAACGACAGGTAATGTTGGAAGCAACGGCGAGACAGAATTCCATCATATCCTTATGAAGATGTTCGGAGGTTCAGAAGGCAATGCCACAACAATCAAAGCTGGCGAATACCAACGTTTCGAATATTCATGCGATATGTCGGAAACCAACATGGAAGAAATCAACGACCTCGAAGTAGCAGTATGGATTCAAGATCCTACAACAAAGGAAATCTTCAACAGCCGTTATCTCTATGAATATACAGATCACCCTTATCCTGTTCAAGACCTCACCATCACACAAGAAGACAATTTCGTAGTGAGATGGAGCACAGCAGAAAATGCAAACCCAACAGGATTCAATGTTTACGTAAATAACAATAAAGTTGCAAGCAACACAACAGAACTCAGCTACACTATACAAAACACCACCGACTTCTACACCGTTGAAGTTGAAGCATTATATGGAGAGACACAATCGGTGAAGGCAGTGAAACTTCTCTCAACAGATTTCATCGCTCCACAAGGTATTGAAACAGAAATAAACGGCAAGGAAGTCACTGCAACATGGACAGCCATTGAAGGCGTTGAAAAATACAACATCTATCGTAACTCAGCTTTGATAGCTACTGTTGAAGGAACAGAATATGTCGACAACACCATAGCAACCAACGGTGAATATTGTTATCAGGTGTCAGCAGTCTATGGCAATTATGAGTCAGCATTGACAGAAGAATCATGTGAGTTGTATAATGGAGAAAACATCAACGAACTCGATGCTACTTTCGTAGTAAGTCCAAACCCAACCAATGATTATGTAAGAATCAGCGGACACGACATCACAAGTGTAGCAATATATAACAATTTGGGAGTTATGGTTGACAATATCGTTGTTGAAAGTAACAGCGTGAAAGTTGACATGAAAAATTACGACAGCGGACTTTACCTCATCAAGATAAATACAGAAGATGACATTATTGTTAAAAGAATATTAAAACTTTAACTTCTCGTCATTTTTTATTATCTTTGCAAGCAGTTAAGTTAAATAATTTTAAAACTAAAATAATTAAACTATGAGAAAAACACTACATTTATTAGTAACATTACTACTTACATTTGCATTACATGCTGAAGTATTAGCATGTGACGCACCATCAAATTTAAGATCACAAGTTGAGCAAGATGTTCCTGGCTATGGCTACAAATACAAAGTCACATTAAGCTGGGATGCTGTAGAAGGCGCAGATTTTTATTCACTTTATTTCTATTCAGACAATTATCCTAGCGGAATGTGGTTAGGCGACACCGACGGTCTTTATTACATTGCAGGTGCTAACACAGAATCTACATTCCAATTTGCAGTAGTAACACATTGCAGCAACGGCAGCACATCAGAAGAATCTGAAAAATGCACTGTCGTAATCGAAGAAGGCGCTACACCATGTCTCACCCCTTCCAACCTTAAAGCAACAGTGGAAGAAGATGTCCCAGGCTACGGATATAAATACAAAGTCACACTATCATGGGACGAAGTTGCTAACGCAGAACAATACCAGATCTACCTCAACTACGACGAGTACTTGAAAGTAAATACAAACTCATACGAATTTGGTGTTGCCACTCCAACAACAATTTATTTCTCTGTAGCAACAATATGCGCTGACGGCGAGTCACCATTGGCACCATATCTCACAATCGTCATCGACCCTTGTATGCCACCTACCAACCTTCAAGCTACAGTAGAGGAAGACGTCCCAGGCTTCACACATAAATATAAGGTAACACTCACATGGGATGCATTCGACAATGCTTCTTCTTACACAATCTACGAAGGCGGTGTATGGAAAGGATATTCAACAACAACATCATACGAAATAGGTTACAACAATCCAACAACAGTATTCTTCAATGTTACATCAACATGTGAAGATGGCGAGTCTAATATGACAGACCCACTTCATGTTGTAATAGGTGGTAACGAAGGTCCATGTCTGCCTCCAACAAATCTCGGCGCAACAGTAGAAAAAGACGTTGAAGGTTATCAATATACTTACAAAGTAACAATGACATGGGATAACGCTGACGGAGCTCAAGCATACTACGTTTATGTTAACGGACAAGAATTCGGTATGACAACAACAAACTACTATATCGCTGGTTCCGACACTGAAGGCTCTTTCGATTACACTGTTTATTCAGTATGCGCTAATGGCGAATCTGACTTCACAGAACCTTACACTGTCATCATCAAAGATGAGTCATTGGAAGAATACGCAAACAGATTTGAAATCTATCCTAACCCAGCTGAAAACAACCTCTACATCAGCACTGATGAAAACGTCAACCAAATCAACATCTATAACATTGTAGGCGTTTTGGTTTACAGCGAACAAGATTTCAACAACAACATCGACTTAAGTAATTTCAATAGCGGAGTTTATTTTATCAAGATAAGCACCGACAAAGGCGAAATAACAAAGAGATTTATCAAACAATAAGAATTATAATTTAAGATTCATAAAGCAGTAAAGATTGACTTTGCTGCTTTATTTTTAATTTTGATTTATGAAGAAATTATTTACCCTCACATTCGCATTGTTATTATCTACAATGCTTTTTGCTCAGAACAACATTCTGTTAAACGAAAGTTTTGATGGCAGCGCTCTTCCTTCTGGATGGCAGGCTACTGGAACAGCAACCAACAACTGGTCCATATCATCAAGCAATAACGCCGGCGGCCAAGCCAACGAGTTAAAATTCAACTGCCAACCTGCGTTCAACGGATTATCGAGAATACAGACATCAGCTGTCAACCTGAGTAATGTGGCAGGCGTAATAATTTCTTTCAAAATGTATTTCGACAACTATGCCACAGCGACCAACTACATACACATCGCGACATCTTCCGACAACGGCAACAGCTGGAACATAGGATGGTCGAAAGGATATAACACAACAGGAAGATATTCAGAAGAGATAAACATAACAACTCCCGACATGGGAAAAAACAATGTCATTTTCTGCATATATTATAACGGACAATGGTTCGACTTCGACGCTTGGTATTTCGACGACATCGTGATAACAAAACAAGAAGAAACAGACCTTAAGATGATAAGCCTCGACGTCCCATCCATGATTGGAGCCGGCAACACTGAGATAGCTTTCACTGTCAAGAACCTCGGCATCGACAAGGTACAAAGTTTCACAGCAAGCTATGAGATAGAAGGATTTGAAACAATAACAGAAACCTTCAACACTTCAATATCATCTTTTGACGAAGAGACCTTCACATTCCAAGAAACTACATTCCTGACTCCAGACAATTATAATGTGACAGTTAACATCTTGAACGTAAATGGAACGACAGAAAACCAAGACAACAACAGCATGGAAAAAGATTTTGTCGTGGCATTGGGACAAGCACAGAGAATACCTATGATAGAACACTTCTCAAGCTCCACATGCGCTCCTTGCGTAAGCGTTAACCAACACATGGCTACATTCACAGGACAAAATCCTGGCAAATATACATATACCAAATATCCAGTAGATTTCCCTGGCATGGGCGACCCATACGCAACCGAAGACAGCAAGACAAGAGAAAATTATTACGGAGTCTATGGTGTGCCTGACATCTACCTCGACGGAAGACAGACAGCTACGATGATGTCACAAGAAACTTTGGATGAGAGATACGATACACCAGCTTTTATCGACACCAGAGGAGCCTTCCCAACAAGCGGTAAAGTCATCACAATAACAGCCGATGTATTGTCATACGTAGACCTTAACAACGTAAGACTCTTTGTATCGGTGAATGAAAAAATAACGACAGACAATGCCAGCAGCAACGGTGAACACGAGTTTCGTCACATCATGATGAAGATGCTCGACAGCGCAGAAGGCAACACCATAAGCATGGAAGCTGGAGAAAGCAGACATTTCGAATACACTTACAACCTTTTCTATTCCAACGTAGAGGAAATAAACGACCTCGAAGTAGCGATGTGGATTCAAGACTATGACACAAAAGAAATATTCAACAGCCATTATCTCTATGAATACACCGATCATCCTTATACTGCAAGAAATATCATAGCAGAACAAGACGATGACGAATTAATAATAAGCTGGGACGCGCCACAACAAGCCACACCATCAGGTTACAATCTGTATGCTAATGGCGAATTGATTGCAGAAAAGACCAGCGAAATGTCTCATACCATTTCAATAACAGAAGATTTATATATCATAGAAGTAGTATCAATTTACACAGACAGGACATCTGTACCTGCAATATGCAAAGTAAATACCGACATTGCTGCTCCTAATGTTGAAGCAACAGCACAAACAACAGAAATAAGAGTAAAATGGGATGCTGTTGAAGGTGCCACTTCATATCAATTATATCGCAGAGGTGAATTGCTTACAGAAACGACATCAACATCATACCTCGACGGATGCGTACAAATGGGAATGGAATTCTGCTACAGAGTGAGAACCATTAAAAACGATAAAGCATCGGCTTATTCTGCCGAAGCATGCACTATGATAGAAGCTCCAGATCCATGTAACGCACCAACAAATCTCAACGCTACAATAGAACAAGACGCAGAAGGCTTCGAGCATAACTTCAAGGTCACAATGAGCTGGGACGAAGCTGAAAACGCTAAAGAATACGACATCTATTTAGACGGAAGTTTCTTGTCATCAACAACAGAAACATCATACGTCAAAGGCTTCGACGAAGAAGGATCACACTATTTCATGGTTGTGACAAGATGTGAAGTAGGAGAATCGTTGCCATCTGAAAAATTTAATTTTGAAATAAAAGGCGAATCAATAGAAGAGTTTGAAAACAAATTCGAGATATATCCAAATCCTGTCGATGATATTTTATATATCAAAGTAAATGCTAACATTAAGGAAATCAATATTTATAATGTTGTTGGAATTAAAATGGCAACAGTCAACGGACAACAGTCGGCGGTCATTGTAGATATGAGCAATTTCAATCCTGGTATTTATTTCGTCGAGATTGGAAGCGACGTAATTAGAGTAATTAAAAACTAAGGATTATCACTTAAAAATCTTCATACATTTAAGCATTTAATACGTAAAAAAAATCTTGTTTTGAGACAAGATTTTTTTTATCTTTGTCGATTCGTTAATAATTTGAAAAATCAAAACATTAAAGAAAATGAATCGTACAAAATCAATCGTTTTATTAGCATTGGCTTTCATACTTTCATTGCCAATGGCTCTTACAGCTCAAGAACGTGTTTATGAAATCACTGACGACGTCTTAGTTGAACACACTTCAGTCAAAAACCAATCACAATCAGGCACATGCTGGTGTTTCGCTGGTCTTGCCATGGTAGAAGCTGAAATCATGAGAAAATACGATATCGAAATCGACCTCTCAGAAATGTACCTCGTACGTTGGGCTTACGCCAACAAATTTGAAAAATACGTCCGTATGCAAGGCGTCTGCAACTTCAGTCCTGGCGGTGAAGTATTCGACGTTTTATACGCTATCAACGAAAACGGTATGATGACAGACGAAGCATATAGCGGACTCGTTTTAGGCGACGACAAACACCAACATGGCGAATTACACACAGTTCTCGCTGAATACGGAAAAATCGTCAACAAACAACACAACGGAAAAATCAGCAAGGCATGGCCTGCAATGGTACAAGAAATCTTGAACGTTTACCTCGGTGAAACTCCTGAAACATTCACATTCGAAGGCAAAGAATACAATGCAAAATCATTTGCTGAACAATATCCTCTCAACATTGAAGACTACGTTCAAATCGGAGCTTTCACAAACCACGCCAACTACAAACCTTACATCATGCCTATCCAAGACAACTGGACAAACACAATGACATACAATATGCCTTTAGATGAATTGATGGCAGAACTCGACAACGCTTTGAAAAACGGTTACACCGTAGGTTGGGCTCAAGACGTCAGTGACAAAGGATTCAGCCGTAACGCAGGCGTTGGTGTAGTCCTCGAAAACGATGTAGAAAAGATAAGACAATCAGACGTCAAGAAATACAAGAAAATGAGCGACGAAGAAATCCTCGCTTCTTTATACAAATTCGAAAGCGTAATGCCTGAAAAAGAAGTGACAGAAGAAATGCACCAAGAAGCATACGAAAACGGACAGACAACCGATGACCATAGTATGCTCATCGTTGGTATCTCTTACGACCAAAACGGAACAAAATATTACAAAGTCAAAAATTCTTGGAGTGAAAAATACGGCTTCGACGGTTACTGGTACTGCTCAGAACCATACGTACGTCTCCACACAATGTTCTTCACTTTAAATAAAGAAGGCATGACAAATGAAATGAAAACTAAATTAGGATTATAATATTTATTAACATTTAAATTAAAAATTATGAACTTCAAAAAATTCTTAGCAGCATCAGCATTAGCATTCGTTATGCCATGCTTCGTTAATGCACAAGAAGCTGAACAAGCTCCTGAAAAAGAAGGTTGGATCTTCTCAGAAGAAGTAAGACTTCCTATCACATCAATGAAAGACCAAAACGCAGCAGGTACATGCTGGTGTTATTCAACATTATCATTCGTTGAAGCTGAATTGTTACGTATGGGCAAACCAGCTTACGATTTCTCAGAAATGTTCATCGTATGGAACACATACATGGACCGCGCTCAAGCAACAGTTCGTACACACGGTGACATCTCTTTCTCACAAGGTGGTTCATTCTACGATGTACTTTACGGTATCAAACATTATGGTTTAGTTCCAGATTCAGAATTACCAGCTGGTGTTAAACACAACGACACATTATCAGACTTCTCAGAATTCTCAAGAGTTTGCGACCCATTCGTAGAAGCTATCGTTAAAGGAAGAAAACTCCAAACAGACGCTAACGGCAACCCATTATGGAAAGAAGCTTTAGCAGGTATTCTCAATGCTTACATCGGCGAACGTCCAGAAACATTCGTTTATGAAGGTAAAGAATATACTCCAAAATCATTCGCTGAATCAACAGGCTTCAACCCAGATGACTATGTAAACTTAGCTTCTTTCTCACACCACCCATTCTACGATGAATTCGTCATCGAAGTACAAGACAACTGGAGATGGAGCACAGCCTACAACCTCCCAATCGACGAACTCATGGAAGTTATGAACTACGCTATCGACAACGGTTATACTTTCGCATGGGGTTCTGACGTAAGCGAAAAAGGTTTCTTAAGAGGTGAAAACTTCGGTATCATGGTTCTTCCTGACCTCGATGCAAAAGAAAACAACGACGCTGCAACAGACAAAGCACGTTGGGCTGGCCTTAGCGCAGAACAAAGAGCTAAAGAAGCTTATTCACAACCAACTCCACAACGCTGGGTATCACAAGAAGATCGTCAAATCGCTTATGACAACTACGAAACAGGCGACGACCACGGTATGATCATCTACGGTAAAGCAAAAGACCAACTCGGTAACAACTACTTCATCGTAAAGAACTCATGGGGTGTTACAGGTAACTACGACGGTACATTCTACGCTTCAGAAGCATTCGTACGTTACAAAACTATGAACATCGTACTTCACAAAGACGCTCTTCCAAAACATATCAAGAAAGCTCTCGGTATCAAATAAAAAAAAGCGGTCGAATGACCGCTTTTTTTATGGAACTGAGGAACTGAGGATGTAAAAATCCCTTAATTCCTAATTACTTCTTCATCATCTCAAAGCCTTTTCCATAAACACCCATAACGGTATTGACAGAAACGAAAGCCGCTGGGTCCATTTGTTTCACTATTCTGATAACACGTTGTGACTCTATCTTGCGAACAACAACCATCACAATCTCGGATTCCTTCTTAGTATACCATCCTGTTCCCTTTATCATCGTCACACCACGTTGCACTTCCTCTCCCACTCTGTCAGCTATCTCGTATGGCTTAGATGTAAAGATAAACATCTGCACCGACTGTTTACTACCATTCATCGTCATATCAATTGTATAGCTTGTCACCATAAGACCTACATAACTGTAAATCAATAGTTCTAAGTCTTTAAAGACAAAATACGAACATCCTATGACTACTACATTAATAAATAAAGAGAGACGACCTATTGTCACGTTACGATATTTGTTTATCATAACAGCTATGACATCTGTTCCTCCAGTGCTACTACCTTCAAGGAAGATGATACCACATGCGACACCATTCAATGCAGCACCCAACACAGATGCAAGAAATTTATCGGCAATCAAGGGAGTGTCGCCAAAATACTCTTGACCTAAGTAGAACATGACAGACGTCATGATAACTGAATAAATTGTACTGATTGCAAATCTTCTTCCCAATGACTTAAAGGAAATAATAATAAGAATTGCGTTCAGCACGAAAATCATAACACCAGCAGGGATACCAGTCAACCAATAAACGATGGTTGAAAGACCGCTCACGCCGCCACCCAACATCTGATTAGGAATAAGAAAACCACACCAGCCTATCGCAGATAAGATAACAGCTAATGTGATAATAATGTGGCTCTTAATTTCTTGCCAAATAGAAATATTATTTTTCATATACTTAATTTTTTTACAATGCAAAATTATAAAAATGATAATATTTATTTTGTTTTATTAGAAAGAAAATTTTAACAATATACATTTTATATAATAGGTAAGATTTTTTCAAAAAAAATATAAGTATGAATATAAATATATCAAGTCCATTTTTCAACTAAAAAAAAGAGAGTTTTTTGTTTTTTGTGATATTTTCAATTATAAAAACATCTTTTTTAAATCAAAAAATTCATCTTTTAAATAAAATTACAATTATTTTCCTTTAAAAATATTCTTA
>JAZLEF010000086.1:0-3912 GCA_045615125.1 Bacteroidales bacterium | reverse complement strand
ATGTCACGTGAGTTAAAACAAAATATCCTCCAATGTCAAGGTGAATATCACCTCAACACAATTAAATGGTATCTCGATAACGTACACAAAATCGCTGTTGAATTCGCAGCTCCTAAAGTTCCTTATCGCGAAACTATCACTAAGACAGCTAACGCTGACTACCGTCACAAGAAACAATCAGGTGGTTCAGGTCAATTCGGTGAAGTTCACATGAGATTAGCTCCTTACTATGAAGGCTACACAGACCCATCAGACCTCCAAGTTCGTGGTAAAGATGAATACGATCTCCCATGGGGCGGTAAACTCATCTTCTGCAACTGTATCGTTGGTGGTTCTATCGACGCTCGTTTCATGCCAGCTATCTTGAAAGGTATCAACGAACGTTTAGAAGAAGGCCCACTCACAGGTTCTTACGCTCGTGACATCATCTGCTACATCTACGATGGTAAGATGCACCCAGTTGACTCAAACGAAATGGCATTCAAGATCGCAGGTCGTATGGCATTCTCAGCAGCATTTAAAAACGCTGGTCCTAAGATCATGGAACCTATCTACGACTTGACAGTTCGTATGCCAGAAGATATGATGGGCGCAGTTAACACAGACCTCCAAAGCCGTCGTGCTATCATCATGGGTATGGATGCTGACCGCAACTATCAAATCATCCGCGCTAGAGTTCCTCTCGCAGAAATGGATAGATATTCAACTTCATTAAGCTCATTGACATCAGGTCGTGGTACATTCACAATGGAATATGCAGAATACGCTCAAGTTCCAACTGACGTTCAAACAAAACTCTTGAAAGCTTACGAAGAAAGCAAGAAAGACGAAGATTGATAAAATCTCTATACAAAAAATCCCGACCGAAACGGTCGGGATTTTTTTTGAACTCTAAACTCAATCAATAACTCCACTTCCAAGAACCACTGGCTCTGTCTCGTGATATATGATACCGAATTGACCGGCAGCTACTCCAGAGATTGCTTCATCGGAAATAATTGTCAATCCTTTTTCTGTGAGTTTTAAATTTCCCAAATTAAATCCAGGTTGATGGCGAATCTTATATCGTACTCTCTGTCCGTCAGTTAATGTAATAGCAGGATTCATCGCCATGACATCAACCAAGTCGATGTTGTTTGTATATTGAGCTATCGGGTCGTAGCCTTTTGAGACATATATAAGATTTCTTTCTGTGTCTTTCTTCACTACGAACCAAGGACCGCCGCCAAGACCGAGACCTTTTCTCTGGCCGATGGTGTGGAACCAGAAACCTTTATGTTTTCCGAGTTTCTTGCCAGTCTCCATTTCTATGATATCGCCTTCTTTTTCACCGACATATTCCTTGATATAATCGTTGTAATTAATCTTTCCTAAGAAGCATATACCTTGAGAGTCGTGACGTTGTGCACTTGGAAGTTTATGAAATTCAGCTAAACGACGTACTTCAGCCTTTGGCAAGTCGCCGATAGGGAACATCGCCTTTGAGAGCTGATGATATGTTATTCTGGCGAGGAAGTCGGTCTGATCTTTAAAGGTATCTACTGCTGTGCCGAGCCATGAGATACCGTTTTCGTCATACCACTGACGAGCGTAGTGACCTGTAGCGATTCTATCGAATTGATAGCCCATTTTTTCTTCAAAGGCTCCGAATTTAATCATTCTGTTACACATCACATCGGGATTAGGAGTAAGTCCCTTGCGCACCGAGTCCATAGTATAACTTGCGACACGTTCATAGTATTCTTTCTGTAAGTCTACTATATCGAATGGACAACCATATTTCTTTGCGATATATGTCGTAATTTCAATATCCTCTTCCGATGGACAATCCATCAAATCGTCTTTACCTTCTAAACCAATTTTGATATAGAAGATATGAGGATTGTAGCCCTGTTCCTTCAAGAGAGGAACCATCACAGAACTATCAACGCCACCCGAAACTAATGCTGCTATTTCCATCTATTATTTCTTTATGTTAACAGAAGAAAGCTGAGTCTTGACGACAGCCTGATAACCTGCGTTTTCAAATTCTTTCTCTACTGATCCGTAAATAGCACCTGAGTTTCTCTTTCCTTTATAAACAGCCCAGTAACGATCGCCGTATGAATAATGCCACCACTGACTTGGTTGTTGAACGAAGTTCTCAGTCTTCATCAGCTTCATGATATATTTTTGATTCTTCTTTTGTTCGTCGGTCAATTCTACTATCTTAGCACCAAGATTCTTTTCGTGATAACTTGTACCAAAATCCAACTCCTTACCATTTTTGTCGCACAAAGCCAAATCGATGGCTGCACCTGTATCATGTCCACCCATATTGACGTTAGGACTTGGTGTCTTATACTTAACCAATGACAACAGCTCAGCTCTTCCCATATTAGGATTTTCCTTCTCCATCTTTGCTACTTCTTCAATCCAATTGTTGTATAAAGTGATACGAGAACGATAGGTGCTATAAATCTTCAGATAAAGATGTTCTGGTAGTTTATCCGCTATTTTGTAAAGACGTAAAGCCACATTCTTACGCAACAAAACAGGATGTTCTACAGTCTCATTATTGATTATGATTTTTGGATGAGGCACTAAATCTACCAATGGCTCGTATGACTCACGGACGTGGACCATACCAATTTGTTTTTTAGACATACGTTTCGTAAAGCCTAATTTATAAGCCAAGAAGCTAAGATAAAAACCTACTTTACGACGACGTCTTTTAGATTTCAAGATATAAAACAATAGATACAAAACAGCGAGCAATGCTGCAATTATTATTATTTCTTCTAAATGATGTTTAATGAAACTCATATTATTTTTATTTATTTAATTCAACTTCGATAGGACAATGATCTGAGAAATTTACTTCTGGCATTATCGAGACATTTTTCAAGACATCGTTAAGATTTTCTGTCAAGATATGATAGTCGATGCGCCAGCCTTTATTATTTTGTTTTGCATTAGCGCGATAGCTCCACCAGCTATAGTTGTGAGGTTCTTTGTTCAAGAATCTGAAGCTATCGGTATAGCCGTTGTTCAAGAATTTGGAGAACCACTCTCTTTCTTCAGGAAGGAATCCTGATGACTTAGCATTACGTATAGGGTCGTGGATGTCTATTGCTTCATGGCATATATTGTAGTCGCCAGATAACACGAGCTGAGTGCGTGACTTTCTTAATTCATTAACGTAGCCGAGAAAGAAGTCGAGCCATTTCATTTTAAAATCTTGACGCTCGTCGCCGCTTGTTCCAGAAGGATGATAAACACTCACCACCGACAAGTCGCCGAAGTCTGCACGAAGGAAACGACCTTCGTCGTCGTATTCTGGATTACCCATTCCGTAAACTACATTATCCGGTTGTATTTTAGAAAGTATAGCCACTCCGCTATAGCCCTTTTTCTTTGCTGGAAACCAATAATGATGATAGCCGAGCATCTCTATTTCCATGAGAGGAATCTGGTCTTGAGTAGCTTTAATTTCCTGAAGACATATAACATCAGGAGACGTAGCTTCAAGCCATTGAAGAAAACCCTTGGAGATGGCTGCTCTAATTCCATTTACATTATAACTAAATATACGCATGTGATACTTTACTTTCTGCAAAAATAAAAAATATTTAGTAAAAAGCACCCATATATATGAATCATTTTTTTATATTTGAAAACTGAAAAATAAAATCTAAAAACTGAAATTAGGATACAGTGAAAACAAGAATAAAAGCACGAATTATTTTAGCGGCGCAGAAGATCAACAAATGGCGTTTTACGCACATGTCGGAGAAGCAGTTCATGTTGTTGTTGAGTGTGCCAACTGGTTTCCTTGCAGGTCTCTCAGCTATTATTATCAAGAAGTTGGCTCACTATATCAGAGACTATTTCTATAACATAGCCACACACGACGACCATTATGGTTTGTTA
>JAZLEF010000085.1:0-16134 GCA_045615125.1 Bacteroidales bacterium | reverse complement strand
AACCTTAAAAAACTTCTGAGATTTTGAAGTTTTGAGTTTTCAAGATTTAAAAAAAAGATTATCTTTGTAAGCAAAATATAAATAACCATGTTAGTAGTATCTTACATAAGAGAACATAAAGAAGAAGTTATCAAACGCTTGAGTATTAAGAATTTTACTCGCTTTGAATTATTAGATGAAGTATTGCAACTCGACGACGAACGTCGCGCTTTGCAACAAGAAAACGATGAGACTCTCGCAGAAGCTAACAGCCTCGCAAAACAAATCGGCGACCTCTATAAACAAGGCAAAGCCGACGAGGCCAACGAACTTAAAAAAAGAAATACAGAACTTAAAGAGAAAACCAAAGTCCTCGCCGAACGCGCTGAAGAAATCAAGACTCTCCTTCAAAACAAGCTCGTCGAGATTCCTAATACTCCAAACCTCGAAGTTCCTTGCGGCAAAACAGCAGCCGATAACTTGATAGTAAATCAAGAAGGCGAAATGCCAAAACTTTATGAAGGTGCTGTCCCTCACTGGGATTTGCTCAATAAATATCAACTCGCCGACTTCGAACTCGGCAACAAAGTGACTGGTGCAGGCTTCCCATTCTACAAAGGTGCTGGTGCTCGTCTCCAACGCGCTCTCATCAATTTCTTCCTCGATGAAGCAATAGCAGCAGGTTACTACGAAATTCAACCTCCAATCCTCGTCAATGAAGCATCAGCTTACGCAACAGGTCAGCTTCCTGATAAAGAAGCTCAGATGTATGCTGTGCCTCTCGATAATATGTATCTCATCCCAACAGCTGAGGTGCCTGTCACAAATATCTTCCGCGATAAAATCGTTCAAGAAAATCAACTTCCTTTGAGAAACGTTGCTTACTCTAACTGCTTCCGCCGTGAAGCTGGCTCATGGGGCAAGACAGTACGTGGTCTCAACAGATTACACCAATTCGATAAGGTGGAAATCGTGGAAATAGCTCACCCTGACACATCATACGAAAGATTGGAAGCAATGAAAGAACATGTCGCTAATTTATTGCGCAAACTCGAACTTCCTTTCAGAGTGTTACGTCTCTGCGGCGGCGACATGAGCTTCACTTCTGCAATGACATACGACTATGAAGTATGGTCTGCAGCTCAAGAGTTATGGCTTGAAGTAAGTTCTGTATCTAATTTCGAGACATTCCAAGCTAACAGAATGAAACTTCGTTTCAAAGATAAAGATGGCAACATCCGTCTCGTCCACACTTTGAATGGTAGTGCACTCGCATTGCCACGTATCGTTGCAGCATTGTTGGAAAATAACCAGTGCGAAGAAGGTATCAGAGTACCTAAAGCACTCCAAAAATATACTGGCTTTGAAATTATTAAGTAAATTAAGCATAATATTAATATTGTTTTCATTGATGGCTTGCACTGAGCCATCAATGAAACGTATTAATGCGTTGACAAAACAACTCGAACAAATCGAGGAAAAACAAACAGATGCTGAAGCTGCCTTCAATAAACTTGTTGAAGAATGTGCTCAGTTCGATAACTTCCTGAGAGAAAACAATAATCCTAAACCAGAAATGCAACTTCTTCGCGCTTATCTTCAGCAATATGAAGATGAACGTGAATCGATAGAACAAGATATAGTATATTCTTACTCTCAACTAAAAGACCTTAAAGATGATTTTAGAAAAGGTCTTTATGATGAAAATCAAAGAGATGAATATCTTAAATCGGAAGAAAAAGCAGTGAAAACCTTAGAGGCAAAATTGGATTATTTCATTGACCGCTTTAAAAAGCAAAGTGAATTTATTAAATCTGTCGAAAAACAATAATCCACGATGAGAAACGCTCTGCGATTGTTTTTCTTTATCTCGCTTTTGATGTTGTCGGTGAAGCCTGTTTTTTCACAGTTGCCGCAACTTCCACCAAAAGGCTCTAACCAATCTCAGAGAGCACAGTCTCAACGTCAGGTCGATGATCAACTTGCACGTAGTTTCTATAATAATAAAGAGTACCAAAAAGCCGCTGATTTATACCTTCAGCTCTATAATAATTACAACAACTATCATTACTTCTCTCAATATGTAGAATGTCTGCTTTTTCTGGAAAATTATGACGATGCTGAGAAAAGTCTTAAATCGTTCATAAAGAAAGACAACACTACAAATAAATGGAAGTCGCAGATTTCGTTGGCTTTTGTTTATATGAAAAAAAATGAAACAGAGAAGGCTGATAAATATCTCAAGAAATTAATTGCTGATTTGCCTGAAGATAAGAATGTCTTTGTTCAGGTGGCTAACACTATGCGCTCTCGTGACTTCGATGAATATGCTATCATGTTGTACGATAGAGGTTCTGAATCGAAATATGTAAATTATAAATTCTATATGGAAAAAGCTCTAGCTTATAATTCCATGATGAATTTTGAGAAGTCGATAGAGAATTATCTGCTTCAGTTAGAAGTGGATCCTAACGATTATGATGTCATTAAATCGCGTTTGTCTTTTATGATGAGATATGATGTTGACGGCTCCGTAATCGATGAGATGCGTATAGCTCTTCTGAAAAAAAGCCAGAATAATCCAGATAATGTGATGTTCGCTGAATTATTAGTTTGGTTCTCTCTTCAGATGAAGGATTATGAAATAGCTCTCAATCAAGAGATTGCTTTGGATAGACGTTTTGACGACAGGGAATTTGACATCATATATCTAGCAAAAATAGCCCGTGATAATGAACAATTCGATATCGCAATAAATGCATACGAATATCTTGTGAAGAAATCTAACGAAGGTGCGTATTATCCAGAAGCAGTGGTTGGACTCACTGAAGTTCAATATATTAAATCTCTTGACGAGACTCATGACAGAGAGTTTTATTCTGCTTTTGAAAAACGTATAGAGAGTGAATATAACGAACTTACTATTTCTGATAAGACCATACCTATTTTGATAATAAGGTCTGAAATCCTGACTTTCAAACTTGATGAGACTGACAAAGCGATAGATTTGTTGAACGAAGTCATGGAATATAATCTTTCCAAATTTAATATAGCCAAAATAAAGATGACACTCGCCGATATATATTTATATAAAGGTGATATGTGGGAGGCTACATTGCTATATAGTCAGGTTGACAAGTCGATGAAGGAAGAGCCTGTTGGTCACGAGGCACGTTTTAAAAATGCGCAGCTTCGTTATTATATGGGCGAATTTGATTGGTCGCTGGCAGTCCTGAAAATCTTAAAGTCAGCAACATCCAAGCTCATCGCAAATGATGCCATGACATTGTCGTTGCTCATCACAGATAATTTAGAATATGACACTATCGCATTGCAGCGTATCGCAAAAGCGGATTATTATATTTACCAAAAACGTTACGAACTCGCAAATCAAATGCTTGACTCGGTCAATATTTATAATCCTAATGAGGTTAGTATGCCATATCTCTTGATGCGTAAGGCTTATATAGCGATGGAAAACAAGGAATACGAACTCGCTGATAGTCTATATAAACGTGTCTATCAAGGTTATGCTGAAAGTTATATGGCAGACAAGGCGTTGTTGGAAGACGCGATTTTATTGGAGAGATATCTAAATAAAAAAGAAGAAGCTATGGATTGTTACGCTAAAATCATAGACGAATATACAGCGAGCGTTTATGTGGCTCAAGCGCGTAACGCTTATAGAAGAATTAGGAATGAGGAATTAGGAGTTAAAATTTAATTGGATTATGGAACAGAATCAATATAATAACTTAGTCAGACCTAAGAAGGCTTTAGGTCAGCACTTTCTAGTGGATTTGAATATCGCAAGAAAAATCGTCGATTCAATGTCGAATGATGTTAATGTTATTGTGGAAGTAGGTGCTGGTATGGGTGTGCTTACTCAATATATCATTCAGGATAATTTGGAGAAACTACGTGTTGTAGAGATTGATACTGAGTCTATTGAATATCTTAAAAATGTATATCCTCAGCTGGGAGACAATCTCATCCACGGCGATTTTCTGAAGACAGATTTAAGCAAGTTTGCTTCAGAGAAAATCGGTGTTATTGGTAATTTTCCTTATAATATCAGCAGCCAGATTTTTTTTCAAGTTTTGAAATATCGCAATCAGGTTGACGAAGTTGTCGGTATGATACAGAAGGAAGTCGCTGAGCGTATCGCTGCAGGACCAGGAAACAAGACTTACGGAATCTTGAGTGTATTGCTTCAGGCATGGTATGATATTGAATATCTTTTCACTGTGCATGAAAACGTTTTTAATCCGCCACCAAAGGTGAAGTCGGCAGTCATCAGAATGCGTCGTAATAATGTCAATCAGTTGGATTGCGATGAAAAGACTTTCGTTATGGTTGTGAAACAATCATTTAACCAGAGAAGAAAGACTTTGAGAAATTCATTGAGAAGTATGATACCTCAAGAAATTATTACAAACGAGATTTTCAACAAACGACCAGAACAGCTGTCAGTTCAAGAATTTATCGAGTTGACGAAGATGTTGGAGAAAAAAGATTGATTTTTATTTTTTTGATTCATAGTTTATTTATACATTTGTGGGATAAAAAAATTATAAAGTATTAATAATTAAAATTTAAAAATCATGAAAAAATTAAAATTGTTTGCATTATTGCTTTTGATGGCAACATGTACATTTTTCGCAAGCTGTGATGGTAACGACAAAGAAGATGTCGATCCAGCAGAACTCAACTCTGTAATTGTTAACTATTCATTCATCCAATCTGATGACGTTGTTGATTTCTATGATGTTATCGTAAGTTATGGAATAGATGAAGAAGAAGCTAATTGTGACACTGTTGACTTTGATGGTTGGGCAATGGAAATTAATTATGGTGTAGGCGAGCCTACTGTGCCTAATAAAGTTTACTGCAAGGCTGTTATGACACCTAAAGCACAATTGCCAACAATAGACTTGGAGAAGAAATATTCATTTAAAGTTGATTATAATATGAATGTTATAGGATGCCGTAATGATGGACAAACAACAATTTTAAAAATGGTGTCTAACACGAATCCTAATATTGCTAATATGCCAGGCAATAAGGTGCAAGAATACTTGGATAAAGGAGAACAAATTATTGTTGATTTCAGCCATGAGATCAAATAATCCCCTTAAATAAATAGGCATAGATACCATAAATTAATGTCGCAAGTTATCTTGTGACATTAATTTTTTTAAGAAATAAAATCTCATCTCGCATTCAATGAGACGTCTTCCATTTTCTCGATGGATTTTGTAGCCGTGAAGAATGACGCAATACTTCCGATTACAGCTATTGTGATGAATGCTAATATCACATCGGTGAGTTGTAGTGCCACAGGATAAGCGTCGATGATGTAGTTGCCGTCGCCATTGCCAAGTCTTATGATGCCGAAATGCTGCTGAATCAAAACAGCCGCTATTCCTAACATCAACCCCAATATTCCTCCAACAACAGAAATAAGAAGTCCTTCGTTGATGAATATCTTCTTGATTAAAGTCTTGTCGGCTCCCATAGCCTTGAGCAAGGAAATGTCTTTTCTTTTGTCAATTATTAGCATACTTAATGTTCCTATGACATTAAATGTTGCCATTATCAAGATGAATGTAAGTATAAGATAAACAGCCATCTTTTCGGCTTTCATCATCTTGTATAAAGTCTCTTGTTGTTCATATTGGTCATAAACTTTATAATCTTCACCTAGAATATCTTTAATCTCTTTCTTGATGCGAGCCAATTGTCTTTTGCCATTTGCCTTTAGGCTTTTATCATTGATAAACACTTCAACATCAGTGACGATGTTCTCATATTCCATCAAATCGCTGAGCCAGTTGAGCGGTGCCAAAACCAATTTTTCGTCAACTTCCTGTTGTGAGGAAAAGACTTTCGTGACAATAAGTTTCGAACTGTTGAAACTGTTTTCTATATTGAAGGAAGATGCGTTGCCTCTTTTCGGAACATAAACTTGAATTGAAGAGTAAGGTTGGTAGACATTGATTCCTAGGAAATAAGCCATTCCTGCACCTGGTATTCCAAAGTTTATATCGTTATATCTAATATTAAAAGTGGAGTCGTTTAAAATCGTTCCTCTTACGCGTGAGATTTTATTATAATCATCAGGAACGCCTTTGACCTGGCCTATTTGTTGTTTGTTGGAGTTTTTAAAAAGCACGTCTTCTGTTATTGTAGGGAAGACGTAATCGACTCCGTCAATCTCTTTTAATTTGTCTAAAGGAAAATCATTAAGGTTAATTGTCTTGCCTTTCACCGAGCTTATGTTGAGGTCGGGAGAGAACTGGTGAATCATATCGGAAATCACCACGTTAAAGCCGTTGAATACCGACAACACGAAAATCATGGCAAAGGTCGCAACGCAAACACTTATTATGGAGATCCATGTTACTATGTTGATAAGGTTGTGACTTTTCTTTGCCAGAAGATAACGCTGCGCTATGAACGAGGGAAATTTCAATTGACAATTAATTTTGGTAAAAGTCTAAAGGCTAAAGTCAAAAGGATTTATTCCATGTCTTTAGTCTTTAGTCATTAGTCTTTAGTCTTTAAGAAGATGATCTATATTTTCGATATAATCCAGAGAGTCGTCTTCAAAGAATTGGAGTTCTGGTATTATTCTCAGCTGGTGTCTTACGCGTTCGCCCAACATTTTGCGGATGCCTTTTGATATTCCGTTGACTTCTTCAACGACTTTCTTCTTGTCTTCCATCTTAGGTCCGAAGATGCTGAGATATACTCGTGCGTATGACATATCTGTTGTTACATTCACTTTTGTGACTGAAATCATCACGTTGCTTTTAGCTTTGATTTCTCTTTGAAAAATCTCGCTGAGTTCCTTCATGAGGAGCTTTGATATTTTTTGTTGTCTCTTAGTTTCCATACTGCAAAAATAATGATTTTTTGTTTAAAGAATGAGGTTTAAAATCCAAGGAAATTATTTTTATTTTTCCTGTCGATAAAATGTCCAAGTGTCTGTGTGTCCGTCAGAATAGGTGTAGTTCCACATCAGTTTTTCTTGTGTCAGTTCTGCAAAATGAAATTTTGTCTCTCTTGAGATGCCGCCGCTTACATTCTTGATGATTTTCTGAGCTAGTGCATCAGATTTTTCTTTGTCGCAGTTTTCTGTGATATTCTCCATCAATTCCATGCGGAAACATTCTTCTATGCCGGAGAAATAAAAATCCTCTCCTTCGACATGCCACTTGCTTGGACTGACGTAATTGAAAATCCATGTCGCTTTACCGCCGTCGTTGAATGTTACTTTATAAACCTGACGTGCCGAATCAAGAGCGCATCCGTTGTCGTAGAAGTTCATGGTGCCAGTCTCATGAACGTCGATATTGCCTTCTTGGATGTCGTAATTCCAGCCATGCTGATAGACGTAATGGCCTTCTACTTTAGGTTGGCTACATGAAGTAAATAGTCCAATTGCCAATAGTATTAATAATGCTTTTTTCATATTGTTTATTCTTTGTTTTGTGAATCCATTATAATCGTTACTGGTCCGTCGTTGATGAGGGTGACGGCCATATCTGCACCGAATTGTCCGCATTTAACAGGACGGCCGGAGATGAGGGCGAGTTGTTTTAAAAATGTTTCGTATAAAGGAATAGCCTTTTCAGGACGAGCCGCTCTGATGAAACTAGGACGGTTGCCTTTCTTCGTCATGGCGTGAAGTGTGAACTGACTCACAACGAGAAACGAACCTTCAACTTGGTTGATGTCGAGATTCATGGCTCCGTTTTCGTCGGAGAAGATGCGAAGTTTTGTCAGTTTATTACAAAGCCAGTCGACGTCTTCTTCGGTGTCGGCGTCTTCGATGCCGAGCAGAATCATCATTCCTTTTTCAATCTTTGATATTAATTCTCCGCCAACACTCACCGATGCTTCGGAGACTCTTTGTATTACTATTCTCATTGGGAGTTTTCAAAATTTAAAAAACAAAAATAACATTTTATTCCCTACTTTTTCCGTTTTATTCCCTACTTTTTTTGATTTTATTCCCTACATTTTTAGGAATTCAGGAATTCAGGGTGTCAGTCCCTGAAGATTGTCCCCTCCGCGTTAGGGATTGGAGCGGCATCCTTTGCGAGCGGAGACGGAAGCTGGAGGCGGAGACGGATATTGGAGACGGAGACGGAATTTGGAAGCGAGACGGTGTAGCAGCGAGCAAAGATATAGCGGAAAGCCCGACGGCGTAGCCGGAACGCCCTAGATAAAGTTTGTTAATAGTTTATAGTTAATAGTAGTTGAGAGTGTAGAGTGGATAGTGTATAGTTCAAAAAAACTTGTTGTCTTGTTGACTTGTGGACATGTTGACTTTTTTTGTATCTTTGCCAAATTATAAAAAAGGCAAGAATTTGCCGTTTTGAAAACGACAGGAAATGAGATTATTTTACAGAAAGTATGGAGATCCAAAAAACAAGCCTATAGTGGTTATTTTTGGATTGTTGGGAGTTTCGGAAAACTGGGATTTTTTTGGAAAGCGTTTTGCAGAATTAGGTTATTATGTGTTGGTGCCTGATGTTAGAAACCACGGTCAGTCGCCACATTCCGACGTTTTTAACTATGACGTTTTAGCGGGTGATATAAAACAAATGATAGATGAAGAAAACATTACAAAATGTTATCTTCTTGGACACAGCATGGGCGGAAAGATTGCCATGCGCCTCGCCTTCGATTATCCTGATATGGTTGAGAAATTAGAAGTGTTAGACATCAGTCCACGCGCCTTCGACCATCCTATGGAACACGTAGGTTTCATCGACGCTATGTCGAAGATTGACCTTGCCAAAGCCGAACATCGCTCTGATGTTGAAGCAGAATTAGCTAAACAAAATTATGAAAAACGACTCCTTCTTTTCTTACTTAAAAACTTGTCTTACAGCCATGAAAATGGTTTCAAATGGAAACCTTATCTCGATGGTATCGCAAAGAATATTGCTGAGATAGGCAAGGGATTCAATGAGAAATATCATTACGACGGACCTACATTATTCGTTAGAGGCGGTCAATCGGATTACATCATAGATAAAGACTATGAAGTTATTAAACATCATTTTCCAAACTATGAAATGGTGACATTGGAAGATGCCGGCCATTGGATTCACGTCGATGATCCAGAAGGATTTAAAAAAGCAACAGAAGAATTTTTTTGTAACAAATAAATATTTTCAGATATAGATATGATACCGGAAAAAGGAAAACTTATAGAAGTCTTGAGGGAAGTGATATATTTTCCTAAAGGCGACAATATCATCAACTTAAAAATGGTTGACGATATTGAGTTAAAAGAAAACTTAATTCGTTTTCGCCTTTTATTTGAAAAAGTTGAAGATGAGAAAAATCAGATACTCATCGACACTGCAACACAGATGTTAAAAGCCGCTTTCGGTGATATTGATATAGACATAGTAGCAGCTTCACAAGAGAACGCTCTTTCAAAGGTAAAACATATTATCGCAGTAGCTTCAGGTAAAGGCGGCGTTGGTAAGTCAACGGTAGCTGTCAACCTCGCTATCGGTCTCGCACTACAAGGCATGAAGGTGGGCTTGGTAGATGCCGATATCTACGGACCTTCAATTCCGGTTCTGTTCGGCAACGAGGAGACACGTCCTCTCGGTTACGAACGCGACGGAAAATCATATATGGTTCCTATTGATAAATACGGAGTTAAGATGATTTCTATAGGACATCTCGTTGATAAAGAGATGCCTCTTATATGGCGTGGACCTATGGCATCCAATGCTTTGAGTCAGCTTCTTTTAGACACCGATTGGGGCGAACTCGACTTCATGGTCATCGATATGCCTCCTGGAACAGGCGACATCCAATTATGTCTCGCACAAAACTTTAAGTTATCAGGTTCTGTCATCGTGACGACACCTCAGAAAGTAGCTCTCGCCGACGTACGCCGTGCTGCCAATATGTTCCGTCATGAAGGCGTCAACGTGCCAATCCTCGGCTTGATTGAGAATATGGCATACTTCACACCATCAGACATGCCAGAGAAGAAATATTATATCTTCGGTAAGAACACAGGCGCAGACTTCGCAGCAGAATTAGATATACCATTGCTCGCACAGATACCTATAGATGAGAATATTTCAGAGTCTAACGACAAAGGAACACCATTCTCTTTCAATGGATTCTCTCCTGTGGCAGCAGCCTTCGAAAATTTAGCTAAGAAAATCGTTGAAATGTTTTGATTATGGAAAAACAAGAGTTAATACAAAAGATTCAAAATATCCTCGTTCAGGTCAGACCTTATCTGGCTGCCGATGGAGGAGGAGTGGAATTCGTTGATTTGACCGACGATATGGTCGTCTTGGTTGAATTGACAGGAGCATGTGGAAGCTGTCCTCACAGCACAAGAACTCTTAAAAACGGAATAGAAAAAACTATAAAGAGTATTCTTCCAGAAATTAAAGCAGTAGAAAACGTTAAATAATTAGGAATGTGGAATTAGGAGTTAGGAGTGATTTTTTGTATCAACTTAACTCCTAACTCCTAACTCCTAACTCCTAACTCCTAATTCGTTGTTATCTTATCTTAAATATCGTCTAAAGTCGCAGGGAAAATTCAGGTTGCATTCTCCTTTTGTCTATGATTTTTATGAAGAGGTCTTGGAAAAGATGACTCGTGAAAATTGGAGGGAAGAATTACGCAATAAACTGAATTTGTTTCTGTTATCAAAAAAAGATGTTTTTAAGGAAGACGATGTCTATATCATTGAAGAAGACATTCATCTCACGAAAGAAAAGGAGAGAAAATGGGGTGAGATGATAAAGGAGAAAGACGCGATGCTTACTATAGACTGCTACCATTTTGGAATCGTTTTCAAGATGGAAAGAAAAGTAAAGCAGCACTTTATATTGAGGTTTTAGGAACTAGAAAACTTAAAAATTCAGAAACTCATAAAAATAAACTTTATACTTTGAACTATGATTTATACAAAAACTGGAGATAAAGGAACCACATCATTAATAGGTGGTACTCGTGTCAGCAAGGACGACGTTCGTTTGGAAGCATACGGAACTTTCGATGAATTGAGTGCGTTTGTCGCGGTACTTGGCGATTCGGAAGGCGTTGGCGTTCACGAGATAGAAGTATTAGACAGAATACAAAATTGCCTTTTAGTATTGGAATCATGTCTTGCATTGGAAAGTCAATCATCAGCAGAGATTTCAAAATATATTCCACGTTTGACAGAAGACGATGTGACGTTTTTGGAGCATGAAATTGACGCGATTAATGCGCGGTTGGAGCCGTTAAAGTATCTGATTATACCAGGAGGCAACATTTTAGCATCTAAGGCTCATGTGTGCAGAACAGTATGTCGCAGGGCAGAGCGTAACCTTGTGCGAATGGGCGGAGAATATGAGGTTGACGACGTTTTGAGACGTTTTGTAAACCGTCTTTCCGACTATTTTTTCGTTTTGTCGAGACTTTTTATGAAAAACGCTGGTGTTGCTGAAAAGCCTTGGAAACCAATGAAATAAGTTTTTTTGAAAATATTTTTGAAAAAACACTTGACTTTTTATATATAAATAGTAATTTTGCGCCCGAATTTTTAAAACCATAGAGAACAATGTATTGGACATTAGAATTAGCATCAAAGATGGAAGACGCACCATGGCCAGCAACAAAAGATGAATTGTTAGAATGGGCGATGAGAGTTGGTTTACAACAAGAAGTTATAGAAAATCTTACAGAGATAGAAGATGAAGGCGAAATATACGAAAGAATAGAAGATATTTGGCCAGACTATCCAACAAAAGATGACTTTTTCTTCCACGAGGACGAATATTGATTAGTTGAAGAAGGTTAAAAACCTGAATATCAGCAAATTAAAAAGACCGATTGGGCAGTCCAGTCGGTCTTTTTTTGTCTAAAAACTGCCCAAAAACTGCCCAAAAATGGGCGAAACTTCCCAAATATTTCCCAAGAACTATTACCAAATCCTCCTGAAAATAAGAGTAGTAAATGAGGGAGGAGAGACTTCCCAAACACTTCCCAAACACTGTCCTACAGTCTTTTACAAAAAAATGAGCGAACATACAAGACCGCTCATTGAAGTCAAAATATTACCCATAATTTCTGTTTCTACTGCCCTGAAAAAGAAAAAGGACAGAACCGAAGTCCTGTCCTTAATTTAACCTAACTTAATATTGAGTTTGTCGCCAACCTCTTCTGCAATCGTGTTTGGCAGCAATGTCGCATATACTTTCTCCGTAACCATCGTTGAAGCGTGCCCTAGCATTGAAGATGTAGTCTTAATATTAACACCTCCGTTGAGTGCCATCATTGCAAATGTGTGTCTGCCGAGGTGGATATGAAGATTGAATGGCAATCCCATTTTATCACCTATACTGCGAAGCGACTGATTGATAGTTCTTGTCTTTGCATTCTTAACCTTTTTGAAATCTGTTGCATTGCTCAAATCGTAACCAGAAGGTAACATTCCAAATACAAACTCTTCGTGTTTATCTTTCCACCTTTCCAAAATCTCCCTTGAAGTATCATTCAACGGTATATAGAGCAATTTTGCTTTGTGGGCGTGATTTTTATACTGCTTATGTGAAATAATATTCTCGTCCATATTAACCTCACTCCACTTCAAACTTATCAAATCGCTTACACGAAGTCCTGTGAAACAGGCGAAGATAAAGATATCAGCAATTTCTCGTGTTCTATCATACTTTGCTTTATCAGTAAGTTCCTTAAACATTCTCAACTGCTCAATATTCAAACACTCCTTCTCTACGCTATCAGCATAAGACTTACCCTCCGTATCTAGATAAAGATTGCATATTCTTTCACAATCCTCTCTGCTTATCCAACCTTCTATACAACATTCCTTAATTGCCTTGAAAATTGGCGATAGAGACTTGTTGATAGTTGCAGGACTGTTTCCTTCTACCTCTTTTCGCCAAATGATATAGTCTTCTATAAGTTTCTTATTTATATCTCGGCAGTAGAGGATATTGTTCTCATTGGTGTTCTTCCTTTTCATTGTGCGAAGATATTTGTCAAACTTATTCATATAGCATTTCACGTTATCCCACACAGACACCCCGATTTTGTTTGTTTTGTAGAGACTTTCGTTATGCTGCAACACAAATGGTATGAACGGCACTTTACCTTCTTCACTTTCCTTTTGTTGTTGATATGTTCCATTGAGGATTGCTCTCAACGCCGCTACGGTTATGATTTTATTGCCACCATCAAGAAACTCGTTTATCTTTTTATCGTGAGTGTCCTTGAAGGTTCTCAACTTGTGGTTAAGTAGTTCTGCTTTTGGATTGCCGTCTCTACCACCTTTGACATACTTGTTAAGTCCGCCTTTACCACCTAACCAGTGTTCTGGGGCGACCTTGACGTCTGTTGTCTTTTTTACAGGTTTGCCAAGTGTGCAGTATTGAATTATTACTGGATACTCACCATATTCATTTGGCTTACAATCGGTTCTTAATATCAATTTCCCTTCCATTATGCTACAAAAGTAAAATGATTTTTTTCTAACAACTTGTCAATGTCTCGCTGGGTATAAACAATCGTTCTTCCCAACTTTGAAAACTCCAATTCGCCGTCTTGTCTCAATTTGTCAATGACGGATTTACCGACTTTCAAATAATCACATAACTCCTGTGTGTTATACACTTTTCCTACTGATTGCTCCTTCAACTCTTGGAGCATTGCGTGGATGGCTGATATGTCAGTCTCCATCTTCATTAAACTTATTTCATTGTTCATATTATAAATTATTTAAAAAAATTAATACTAAATTATGTTTGAAAATTGGACTTATCTTTCTGTCCTCCAATTTCTTAACCTTTCATATTAAATATAACAAACATTCCAAAAAAATGACGAAAAACTGCACTTTTTTTTAAAAAAATGTCATTTTTTTTCGCCCTTATTTTAAGTCCTGATAGCACCTGCATTCCGAAGTTCTCACACATTCGTATTATGCATATCAGCAATAGTTCTCTTTCAGTTTTCTCAATGTGTTGATTGAAGTCCCTGTGATTGAACGCACGTCTTTAAGTGTATTTCCTTTCGCCAGTAAGGTTATCTCACGGTCATAAGTAGTTCGGTATTCGTTCTCGCTCTTTCTGTAACCCTCCTTGCGTCCTACACGACCGCCTGAACTTCTATGGTGTTCATATCCGCTTGCCATTCTCGCCCTTATGAGGTTTTTTTCAAGATTGTTGAATTCAGCGATTATTCCAAAACAAAGGTTTGCGATTGGGTTTGGTTTCCCGTCAGGCAAAAGCGTTTCAAGTCCATTTTGCAAGATATACAGACTTACGCCCGCTTCGGTCAGTTGTTCTATGATTGATAAGAAGTCAAGTTGTCGGCGTGAAAGTCGGCTGCATTCATATACCATTACTTTATCTACCTTGTTGGTCTTGACGAAATCCAACAGTTCTTTTATCGCCGCTCTTTCATCTATCTTCTTGCCGCCCGAAATCTTCTCGCTGAATTCCTTCACGATTTCGTAGTTCTGCTTCTTTGCGTATTTTCTCAATTCTGTTATCTGTCGGGTATAGTCCTGTGCTGAAGTGCTCACTCTTGCATAAAGGACAACTTTGGTTCTATCTTCCATTTTTATCATTTTAATCTTTTAAGTTATTTTGCTTTCGGTGTCTTCGTGGATAGCAAGTTTCAAATTATCTCTTCATAAGATTATTTTGATACTTTTCCATTATTTTGACAACCTTCATTATTTTGATACTTTTTTAGTGTTTTTTCAATCGCTATCGGTTGTGAAACTATCCTAAGCAAAGATACGAAAATATTTTCATAAAATATTGGACCTCAAGCACTTAAATTTGGTCCATAAAGAAAAAAACAGGAGGATGCCCTAAAACATACCTCCTGTATTCATAAGTTTAAGTATTTTGAATGGTGGATTTAACACCTCTGATTATCAGTTATTTAGAAGGGTAATCCGTCTAAATAGTCCTCTTTTTCTTTGCTATACCCTTCATTTTCAATGAGTTTTGGACATCCATATCATATCTCAATCGTAGCACTCTTTTTTGATAAACTCCTGTAAGTTGTAATCTAGGTTTTTGCTTATATTAACAGTTATCTTTGATTGTAATTCTCTTTTTGACTGTATTTTATAAAAGTTCTCCATCCATTGATTTTTGCCTGACTTATGGTCGTCAGCGTCTGCTTTTGCTTTGCAGTCAAAGTATTCAGCAGTGTCTGTTATCCAATAGGTCTCTCCCTTCTCGTTTTCGCAGTTGGCATAAACCAAATCACACCTGTAATTCATCATATTCTCAACAGTAGCATCATAGGAATATAATCTTGTTTGGCTGCCACATATATACTCGTTCCCTTCTTTGTCAATCCAAATATTTTCCATATATCCGCCAAAGTCGCCGTTGTGTATCTCCTGAAATAAACACTTGCCGAATTTTTGTTCAACGATGTATTCCAATAATAGTTTTTCTGAAAGGGGGTGGGATTTTAACTCATCAACCTTCAAACGAAAACCATAAATGTATTTGCGCTTTGTTACGCATAGCGGTTTGTTAAACAAAATCTGATAGCATAAACTATCGCTTTTTACATTTTTATCCATTTTTCTTTTATTATTTATATATAGTATTTATGGGTTGAAGTGTTTGGTGGCATAAAGTGGTATGTGGGGTTAAGTATTTGATTATTAAATAATAATTATTATTTAAAAAACTCTTTTTTGTTATATAGCAGGTAGGAGTAGATGTAAAGAATATTAGTAAGGGCGAAGCAGTGATTGTCTGGTAGTATAAAGTTGGAGTTGGGTTAAATGTTTTATTATCAAATAATAATTATTTCTCAAAAAAACATTTTTTGCCATATAGGGGTAGCAGAAGGTAAGAGATGAAGAATGTCTGGAGGGGCGATAGCCCCGTAAGACCATTCTTTTCTCACCGATAAGGGTAGCATAATTCTACTTTACCCTATATCGCTCCCTAATAAATACCTCCTTATCTATTATACTTCATCCATCATACTTCCTTATCCTCTTATCTTTATAATATCCTACTAACAGACATCTTGTTATCCTGTATCTAATCATATCAGGTCTATTAAAGAATGTCTGTAAGGCGAAGACTGTAAGACATTCTTTCCTTG
>JAZLEF010000084.1:0-3179 GCA_045615125.1 Bacteroidales bacterium | reverse complement strand
AAACGTAGTTGAAACATACAATGTTTATCCTAACCCAACAACAGGTGCTGTTACAGTTGAAGGTGAAAACATCGACTATATCGCAGTTTACAACTCAGTTGGTCAATTAGTAAACGTTGTTAAAAACGTTAACAACACAGTCGATATGAGCGCATACGAAAACGGCGTTTATTTCTTCAACATCGTTGACAATGCAGGTCAAAGCGCATTACAACGCGTTGTTGTTGCTAAATAATAAGTCAACAAGACTATAAGACTACAAGTCAACAAGTAAGGGCAGCCTGTTTAAGCTGCCCTTATTTTATTTATATAGACTTGATATAAATCTCTACTATTAATCTGCTTGTGGTCTTGTAGTCTTATTGTCTTGTAGTCTTCCCAAAACTTGTCTCTGCCATTCAAAGATCGCCACTGCTGCTGCATGGCTGACGTTAAGCGAACGTGTAGGTCCTGGAACAGGAATGTAGACAACCTTATCGCATTGCTCTAAAATCTCTTCTCTTATGCCGCGGCTCTCATTTCCAACAATGAAGGCAATGTCACTAGGAAGCTCACAGTCGTAAATGCATTCAGCATTATCGGATGTCTCTATGGCGACGATTTTTTTATTGCCAACAATTTTTCTTAAATCCTCTTCTTCGGTGTAATACCATTTGATGTTATCCTTACTGCTTGCAGCTGCTTTCTTAACTTTGGAGAGACTGTGAGTAGGAGCGACGCCCAAGAAACACATTTCAGAAGCACCGATGTTATCTGCCAATCTGATGAGCGAACCCATATTGTCAGGAGTCAGAAGATGGTCTGCAATGATAATAGGTTTTGAAATATTATCGTAAATCCTTTCCGGATGAGTCTCTTTGAATAAGTCGTTAGATTTTATATACATGACGATTGTGAATTATGCATTATGAATTATGAATTTCCCCTGGAAGGTGTCGCGTTCTTCCATTCTTTTCTCGATGAGGTTTAATACTTCATCGTAGCGTAGGTTCATCCATGGTTTTGACATGAGATAACGTGGTGGCACTTCTCCAGCAAAACGTTCAATAACTAGATCTGGATTCAGTCTTTCGGTAAAGTCTATTACGAATTCTATATAATCTTCTAATGTAAAAAGATGGAAAGCATCAGGATTGCTTATATATTCCTCAGCCATGATGGTGTCTTTGAAAATCTGAAGCTGATGGAATTTTACTGTCGTGAGAGGTAGCTCGGAAATAATATCAGCTGCTTTTATCATCATCTCTCTCGATTCACCTGGCAGACCGAAGATGAAATGACCTCCGCATGGAAGACCGTATTCGTTGGTGAGATAAATAGCTTTTTTAGCAGTCTCGAAATCGTGGCCTCTGTTGATACGTTTCAAAGTCTCGTCATAAACAGATTCTACGCCGTATTCAACCATGACGTAATGCGTTTTGTTAATTTCTTTTAGCAAAGACATTTTCTCTTCGTCAATACAATCGGGACGAGTGCCCACTACGATACCGATGACGCCTTCCACTTCAAGAGCTTGCTTATAGATGCGCTCTAATTCATCTACATTTTTATATGTGTTGCTGTAAGGTTGAAAATAAGCGAGATATTGTTTTGCTCTGCGATATCGTCTTTGATGAAACTCTATGCCTTCTTCTATCTGTTGTCGTATGCTTTTTTCTGGACGGCAATATGATGGATTGAAAGCGTCGTTGCGGCAGAAAGAACATCCGCCAGTGCTTATCTTGCCATCGCGGTTAGGACAGCTGAATCCTGCGTCTATGCTGATTTTCTGTACTCTGCCTCCGAAGTTTTTAACGAAATAAGAATTATAACTGTTGAAACGTCGTTCCATTTTTATCTTTTTGCAAAGATAAGAAAAGACTGAAGGCTAATGACGAAAGGCTAAAGATTTTTTATAGATAAAAACTTATTTTTTGTGATAAAATCGGTAAATTTGCAAAGTGTAGAATCTCGGTGCCTGAGCTTGTCGTAGGTGCTGATATGAAATGAGAGAGAAGGCTTTAAAATAAGAAATAATTAAAAATTATATAAAAATGGAAAAATTTCAAATAGGTGATAAAGTGAATTTCCTTAATGCCACAGGCGGCGGAACAGTGAAACGAATTATTGATACTAGAATGGTGGAGGTGACTATTGAAGATGGTTTCGATATTCCAGTTTTGATGAGCGACCTCGTCCTTGATTTTCGTTCACAGCCAGATCGACGTCAGCAAGTTGTTGATAATGTGCAGAAGGAGATTCATCAGAAACAGATTATAGAAGAAAAAGAGATGGAATCAGCTCGTAAGAGTGCCTTGCGTCGTTTCGGACGTAACGCTGAAGAAGAAGGTCTTTACCTCGCTTTCGTGCCTCAAGATCAGCAATGGCTGCTAACAGGATTGCTTGATGTAGTCTTGGTTAACAACACTCCAGCCGACGCTTTGTATAGCTTCAATATCAAGGAAAACGAGAAATATATCAGCGTGGATTACGGCAGTATAGCACCTCATTCCAAAGTGGTGATAGAGTCTATCTCACGTGAAGACATAGAATATTGGTGCGAAGGTTACATCCAGGTCATCCTTTCACAAGAAGAAGCTGATTTCGTTTATCATCCTCTTCATGCTCCATTCTCATTCAGAAGCAGCCGTTTCTTCAAAGACGGTAGCTATGTTGAATCAGGTGTGTTAGGAGAGAAAGCTGTGATGATAAATCTCTCAAGTCTTATCGCTCTTAAAGGAACAGAGACCGATTTTACCAAGATGATGAAAGAAGGCGATAGAAAAGCAGTCGCTTCAAATCAGAAACTCGTCAAAGAAAAAGCAGCCATCGACAGACATCAGACAGCTCCAGGCGAAGCCATCGTCGACCTTCATATAGGTGAATTGGTGGATAATATATTAGGTATGTCGAGCAACGACATTTTCAGAATTCAGATTAATTATTTCAAGAAGATGTTGGAGAGTGCCATCACCAATGAGTACGACAAGGTGACGTTCATCCACGGCGTCGGCAACGGAGTCTTGAAAAACGCCATCATCGAAGAACTCAAGAATTACGAAAACACCAGCAACAGAATGGCGTCGATAATGAAATTCGGAGTAGGAGCCATTGATGTCATTATAAAGGAAAAAGGAGCTTGAGGCTTCTTTTTCTTTTGGGGACGAGGGCGAGGACGGGGGCGAGGACGGGGGATAGAA